>JAZURX010000001.1:0-5944 GCA_045606385.1 Bacteroidales bacterium
TATACTAATTTTGAAGTATCAATAGAGTTATTAACCAATAAGAGATTGACAAAACATGAGCAAAGACAACGACTGGAAAAGCCGACTGAGTATTGTATACTCCACCAATCCCGATTTTACATACCAAACCGATGATGAAGAAGCTCCTGTGACGCTTGCACCCGAGAAACAATCTCTACGTATCGAACTCGATCGCCGCCATCGAAACGGCAAATCGGCAACCATCATTACCGGCTTTGTAGGGAATGACGACGACTTGAAGAACCTTGCCAAATTATTAAAAACACGTTGCGGTGTCGGAGGGTCATGTCGCGACGGAGAAATACTCATACAAGGCGATATGCGACAAAAAGTAAAAGAAATACTTTGTAGTGAAGGCTACAGCCGTACCCGCATCATATAAAACACTTCGCTCTGAAACAACTCTATATTTATGCTCAACATATATCGTGCCTCGGCCGGTTCGGGAAAAACCTTCCGGCTCACTTTTGAATATATCAAAATACTGCTTTCACCTCCGTTACATCACGATTTTATCAGTGATGAACACAAAAGGCTCTATCGCCGCATTCTCGCCGTAACTTTTACCAACAAAGCCACCGACGAGATGAAACAACGTATCATCAAAGAACTTGACATATTGGCACATAACCCCGAAAAATCGGCCTACATCAACGATCTTTTGGGACAAGACGGCATCACCTCCGATATAAAGGCGTTACAAACTCAGGCAGCCGAACAATTATATACACTACTCCACGATTTCTCTGGATTCAACATCAGTACCATCGACCGCTTCTTTCAGCAAATCACTCGTGCATTTATTCACGAAATAGGAATAAGCAACAGATATAATATCGAATTAGACAGCTCATTGGTTCTGAGCGAAGCAACAGACCGATTATTTTTCGAATTGGAAAAAAACGAAAACAAGGAATTACTCGATTGGCTTGTCACTTATGCTCAACAACAGATAGAAGAGGACTCTTACAAGCAGTTCCGCTCGAAAATAGATCAACTTGCAGCCGAAATATTCAAAGAAGAATACAAAGAAAGTCAAGAGACACTGCAACGTATTCTCCAAGATAAAGAGCAGATAAAATCTTTCTTGAAGAAGCTCAACGACATAAAACACTCGTTTGAATCGCAAATAAATGATACCGCCGAAAAAGCGTTGCAATTGTTAAAGCAAAACGACATAGAAACATACCACTTCAGGTATGGTTCCGCCTCAGGGATCAACCAACTGAAAAGCTGGAGAAAAGGAGAGTACAAAAAAATTCCGGGATCCCGCTTGAAAGAAATTGTTGCAAATGCTCCCGAAAAATGGTACACAAAAGGTAAGATCGATGATGTCACGGCATCAAATATTATCAACATCAGTAACGATTTACGTCCGCTCCTGCAACATATTATATCGCTATACGATAATATGTATTGCGAATATAATACCGCTATTCTTACGCGTAAATATCTTTACTCATTAGGTATTCTCAATGATATTACCACACAAATAAAAAATTACCAAGAAGAGCATGGTACGCTTCTATTGTCAGACACAAACGAACTTTTGCACAACATCATAAAAACCGATGACACTCCTTTTGTCTACGAAAAAATAGGCACATACATCGACCACTTTTTTATAGACGAATTTCAGGACACATCGGTCACTCAATGGAAAAATTTCTATCCCCTCATCAAAGAGAGCATCGACCGCGGACAAAGCAATCTGCTTGTCGGCGACGTAAAACAGAGCATTTATCGATGGAGAAACTCCGATTGGAAACTTCTCAATGAAGGATTACCCCACTATTTCAATCAAGATATATTACACGATAAAACGCTCGACACCAATTGGCGAAGCTCCTCCAACATTATTCGATTCAACAATTCTGTTTTTGGTCACGCACCATCAGAACTGAGCAAACTATGCAAAGACAACATCTTCCTATCCGAAAAACTATCGATGGCCTATCGCGACGCCGCACAAAAAATAAGTGCTAAAATGCCCGAAAACAGTGGTTACGTCGAAGTGCGATTTATACCCGATGAGAATACCGATGACAGCGAAGAGAATACCACGGCCAAACAACAAGTATTGGAACTTACCGCGGCCACCATTCGCGACCTTCAGTCGCGCGGTGCTAAATTGAGCGACATTGCCATACTTGTACGCAACAAAAGCGAAGGAAATGATATTGTTAAATACCTTTTGAGCTTGAACGACGGTTATCGATACGATGTAATATCGGACGAAGCTCTCTACATCGGCAACTCACACATCGTACAACTTATCATTTCCATTCTCGATTATCTCAATACACCACAGACTCCCCTTACTCGATTTATGGTACTCTGTCGTATTGCTTCTCTCTGCAATCATATACCTATCAATGAGGCTGTAACAGAGACCTGCAAAAACCTCCATTTGGGAAACACAGCCATTTTGGAACAAATCGACACTTTACAAGGAGAGCCACTATATGAATTGTGCGAAAAAATAATCAACCTCTACCCCTGTGATAGAGACGGTGATGAAAATGTATATGTACAAGCATTTCTTGATATTGTACTACAGATGACCGACCGTCGGGCAACTGACCTCAACTCGTTTTTACGTTGGTGGCACGACAAAGGTCACACTCGTTCATTAGCAACGCCCGAGGGGCAAAATGCCATTCGGGTCATGACCATACACAAGTCAAAAGGTCTCGAATTTAATTCCGTAATCATTCCTTTCTGCAAATGGTATATGGATCATAATTCAAAACACACACATATTCTTTGGGCCAAAACCTCCGGTATATTCGACAATATTCCTGTCGTGCCAATAAAATACAAAAGCGAACTTTCCGACTCCATATATAGTGCATCATATTATAACGAACAAGCACATACATACATCGACAATCTCAATCTCGCTTACGTTGCTTTTACCCGTGCCAAGGACGAATTGTATATCTTCTCTCCGCTAAAAAAGAAGCAAACGGCCGAAATCGGGAGGATATTAGAAAACTGTCTGTTACACAATGACATACCGACTAACGATAACGGCGCGCCATATACAATTCTCGCCGATAGGTATGATGCAGAAGGCAGGACATATTCATTGGGCAAGAAAACCCCACTCAATGCAGGTATTTCCGAAGACGAAAAAAGAAATTCTGATTCGTATAAACAGCAATATCGCTCGATTTGTCCCAAAGAACGGTTGCATCTGCGCCTTATGGGACAAAGGTACTTCGATGGCAGCGATGGTCGTAAACTCGGCTCGGTCTACCACGATATACTCAGTGCCATTAAAACTCCCAATGACATCGAAAATGCAATCAATAAACATATACGAAGAGGGGAGATTTCCGGAAAAGAGGGGAATAAGATAAGAAAAGCATTGCATAAACAACTACAAGAGCCTTTGAAACGCTCTTGGTTCATGCCGGGGAAACAAATATTGAACGAACGCGACATAATCATGCCTGCAATAGGAAAATCTCCGACAAACAAAGTCAAAACCTCATACCGGCCCGACCGTATCGTAATCGAAGACAACTCAGCTACTGTTATCGACTACAAGTTTGGAGAGGAGCACGCGTCATACATCAAACAGGTGCGCAACTACAAACAAATAATCGAAAAGATGGGATACGAAACCAAAGGCTACATTTGGTATGTTCCTACCGGAGAATTGATAGAAGTAGATTAAAAAAATCGTTTTCGAATTTTCGCAAAAACATTCCTGTTTCAAAAAAGCGAAATCCAATAAAAAAGCATCAGCAATATGCTGATGCTTTATTTGGTTGCGGGAGCCGGACTCGAACCAGCGACCTTTGGGTTATGAGCCCAACGAGCTACCAACTGCTCCACCCCGCGATGTTTACGAGTGCAAAAGTACGGCCTTTGTCGCTATTTTCCAAATTTTTTCTACAATATTTTTTACATTAGCAAAAAAATCACCTGATAATAAACGATATAAATATCTAAACCTACTCAAAATATAGGCTCAACACCACCATTCTCGACAAGCCTTTACTTACCGCTTGCGTAAATTTTATATCGGCAGGATCGGTAAGGTCCCTGCGTGTATGTCGCACGACATCACTCAATCCGAAACAGAACTTCAATTCGGGGATAAGTTTGAAAAACGGCAGATAAATATCGCAACCGAGTCCCACTTCGAGATAAGTATCATACGTTTTCAATCGCAAAAGTTCCTTCTTTTTTTTCGAAATATCCACTGTCGGAGCAACTCCCACCAACAGATAAGGAGCATAATTATTGAGTCGCTTAGCACTATATTTTAGGCTTATCGGCATCATTATATAAGTAGATTTTATATCGGACGTGCGACGAGTATCAGTAGCTTCTTCTCGAAACTCTATCACCTTATTTCCAAAAAACAGCGTAGGCGTAAATCGTAAATTGAGATACTTACACAAATACAAATCACTCACAAGCCCCACATTGAAGCCCGGCGAAAACGACGGGACCTCGGCAAACCAAGTTTCACCTGCTTCGGTTACAAAACCCGATGTACGCAACGCAAGGTCTTGCACATGTGTTCCTACCGAGAAACCAAAATGTATACGCCGCTGGTCGATGTAGGGCATATGTTGCACTTTCTGTTGCTGCGACCATACCGACACAACAACACATAAGAGAGATAATATGCAGAATATTCTATTCTTCATCATATAGGTATGAATAAAACGCAACTTGCTTATAAATATTGCCAAGTAGCGCTATTTTTACTCCTAAAAAAATCATTCTAAAAATTTAGTACGATTTTGTTTGTCGTAAACAAGAAAAGCAATACCTTTGCCGAACACTACAAATTAGTACTAATTTCAAAAAACTCAAAAATCATGGCTTACGTAATCAGCGAAGATTGTATTGCTTGCGGAACCTGTATGAGCGAATGTCCTTCTGAAGCTATCTCTGAAGGCGATATCTACAAAATCGATCCCGATAAATGCGTAGATTGCGGTACTTGTGCCGACGCTTGCCCCACCGGTGCTATCAGCGCTCAATAATCCGAGAAAGCAAAGAAACAATAGCCGCACCTTTAAGAGGTGCGGCTATTTTCTTTTTTTTTAAGACCATCATATAATCATAAAAGCAACAAAGCCCTCGAACAATTCGAGAGCTTTGTTTTATAAAGAGATGGTAATATTATCTTACAATTACTTTTACTACGGCTGCTTCGGCTTTTACGATATAAAGACCGGGTTGCACACCATCAAATATCACGGTGCCATCAGCAACTTTTGTAGCTACAACTTGTCCTGTAATACCGGAGAATAGCACAACTGTACCGGCAGCATTTTCAGCTACAACTACGCCATCTCCACCATATATGTTGCAAACATTGGTTTCGGCAGCATCGATAGCCGAAGCTTCTTCTACAATAAATTTAGTGGTGACATACGCATTGTCGTCTTTGAGATTCGGGTAAGCAGGTATGGTCATTTCGCAATATACGCTGTCCATTTTGTCTTTGAAAGTAAATACGCCTTTATCTTCAGTATAGAGAGCCGGGTCAACAATAGTGCTGTCGTTATACTTCCATGTATAAGTTGTTGTCTGACCTTCTATCATATATTGAGACGACAAGTCGATAACGGCACCGGCTTTCACTCTCTCGGGCACTGCATACGGCAGCAACGGATCATAGTAGAAGTTACGAATCGAGAAGTATGGCAACGTAGCCGGTGTCATAGGGGTGTTACGCACATTGAATGTAGTACGTACACTATCAACCAATATTTCGGTAAGGTTGCTACAATCAAGGCAGGTAAGCATCGTCAATATCTTTCCGCGAGCATCTACACTTGTAATACCGGGGTTATCGTTCAACGACAATGTCGTGATTTTGGGATACATACTGAAATCCACTTTTCCGGTAAGGCCGAGACCTAAGGCATATACCGAAGTCAATACACCG
>JAZURX010000002.1:0-64942 GCA_045606385.1 Bacteroidales bacterium
TGTTTTAAGTAAAATATGTGTGATTTACTCGAATTTTATTATTTGTCAACGATTATGTTTTTAAGTTATATTATATGTATATATATGAGAGCCGATGTATTTAATAAAAAAAGAGGTGAAAGCCGTCGGCTTCACCTCTAATATATTATAGTACTTAATGGTATTATTTGCTGAGTGCAGTAGCAACGTCAACAGCACAAGCTACGGTGCAACCTACCATGGGGTTGTTACCGATACCGAGGAATCCCATCATTTCTACGTGAGCAGGTACTGATGAAGAACCGGCAAATTGAGCATCTGAGTGCATACGTCCCATAGTGTCTGTCATACCGTATGATGCGGGACCTGCAGCCATGTTATCGGGGTGTAATGTACGACCTGTACCACCACCTGATGCTACAGAGAAATAGGGTTTACCGGCAAGAACGCGTTCTTTTTTGTATGTACCGGCTACGGGGTGTTGGAAGCGGGTGGGGTTGGTAGAGTTACCTGTGATTGATACTTCTACGCCTTCGTGCCACATGATGGCAACGCCTTCGCGTACATCGTCGGCACCATAGCATTTTACTTTGGCACGAGGACCGTCCGAATAAGGTACTTCGCGTACGATTTTGAGTTCGCCCGAGTAGTAGTCAAATTCGGTCTGTACATAGGTAAATCCGTTGATACGAGAGATGATTTGGGCGGCATCTTTTCCGAGACCATTCAATATACAACGGAGGGGTTCTTTGCGAACTTTGTCGGCTTTTGCGGCGATTTTGATAGCACCTTCGGCTGCAGCGAATGATTCGTGACCGGCGAGGAAAGCAAAACATTTTGTTTCTTCGCGGAGCAAGCGGGCTGCAAGATTACCATGTCCGATACCAACTTTACGGTCGTCGGCAACTGAACCGGGAATACAGAATGCTTGCAAACCGATACCGATGGCTTCGGCTGCGTCAGCTGCATTTTTGCAACCTTTTTTGATAGCGATGGCCGAACCTACAACGTATGCCCATTTTGCATTTTCGAAACAGATAGGTTGGGTTTCTTCGCAAGTTTTGTAGGGGTCGAGACCATATTGTTCGCAGATGGCGTTTGCCTCTTCGATGTCTTTGATACCGTTTTCGTTAAGGGCGGCAATGATTTGCGCGATACGACGGTCTTGGCTTTCGAATTTTACTTCTCTTATCATATTGTCTGTCCTCCTTGATTATTCGTTGCGTGGATCGATGTATTTAACTGCTCCGGCTTCTTCGGTGAAACGTCCGTAGGTGCCGGTTACTTTTTTAAGTGCCTCGTTGGCATCGGTTCCTTTCTTGATTTCTTCCATAAATTTGCCGAGGTGTACAAATTCATATCCGCAAACTTCGTCGTTCTTATCGAGGGCGATGGTTTTGATATAACCTTCGGCCATTTCGAGGTAACGGGGACCTTTGGCAAGAGTTCCATAGAGGGTACCAACTTGGCTACGGAGACCTTTTCCGAGGTCTTCGAGACCTGCGCCAATCATAAGACCGCCTTCAGAGAAAGCCGATTGTGTACGTCCGTATACGATTTGTAAGAAGAGTTCGCGCATCGCGGTATTGATGGCGTCGCATACCAAGTCGGTATTCAACGCTTCGAGTATGGTCTTACCGGGGAGAATCTCTGATGCCATGGCGGCCGAGTGTGTCATACCCGAGCAACCGATGGTTTCTACGAGAGCCTCTTGTATCACACCATTTTTTACGTTAAGGGTGAGTTTACATGCTCCTTGTTGGGGGGCACACCAACCGATACCGTGAGTAAGACCCGAAATATCTATAATTTCTTTTGCTTTTACCCACTTACCTTCTTGGGGAATCGGAGCGGCACCGTGATTGGGACCTTTCTTTACAACACACATGTGTTCTACTTCGTGAGAATAGATCATAATGCTCTGTTTTTTTTAATTGGGATAAAATATAATGTGTAATTTTTGTGTCAGTAATTATTTATACCTATGTATTTTATCGCGAGTAGATATGTATGACTTATTCATAGATACCTTTTTCTCGAAATTGAGACAAAGGTAATGCTTTTTTTATTATTTGACAATATTTCTTTATTGTGAAATACTCCCTTGCCTCTTTTTTTTTATAAATTGAGTCATAATATTTTGCCATGAAGAAAAAAAACTGTTCTTTTGTAGAGTGTTTTAGACGTTATTTGCGATTTTATATCAAAATTATCTGAGCTGTTATATTGTTTTGCTCGATAACCAAGTATAGAACGCCCTGCCGAGGCTGTTTTTTTGTATCGGTGGCGGAAGTTTTGTAGAAAGCGTCTTTTACAATAGGTATGGTTGGAGAAGTTTCATCACTTATGTTTCGTTGCTTGAAACTCTCCGCGGATTTTTAATTCAAAAAAAGGACTACATGAAGAAAAGTGCTTTGCAGCTCGCCCGGGCTGCTTATCAACCCAAGTTGCCTATGTCGCTTCGTGGCGAAGTGTGTCTCAAAGAGGGCGCTGCTACTCAATCTGTTGCTGACCAAGAGGCTATCGCAAATTTGTTCCCTAATACATATGGTATGCCTATTGTGGCTTTTGAGCAGGGAACAGAATCTCGTAATTATCCCGCTATAAATGCCGGTGTGATTCTCTCCGGTGGACAAGCCCCCGGTGGTCACAATGTGATTGCCGGTCTGTTCGATGGTCTCAAACGTCTCAATAAGGATTGCCGACTTTTTGGTTTCTTACTTGGACCCGGCGGTCTTGTCGACCATAAATACGTAGAGCTTACAGCCGATATTATCGACGAGTATCGTAATACCGGTGGTTTTGATATTATCGGTTCGGGACGCACCAAACTCGAAACCAAAGAACAATTTGATAAAGGTCTTGAAATATTGAAGGATCTCGACATCAAAGCTCTTGTGATAATCGGTGGAGACGACTCGAATACTAATGCATGTGTCCTTGCCGAATACTACAAACAGATTGGCGCCGGTGTGCAAGTAATCGGTTGTCCCAAAACAATCGATGGTGACTTGAAAAATGAAATGATTGAATCTTCTTTCGGTTTCGATACAGCTTGTAAAGTCTATTCCGAAGTTATCGGTAATATACAACGTGACTGCAATTCGGCAAAAAAATATTGGCACTTTATCAAATTGATGGGGCGTTCGGCTTCGCATATCGCACTCGAATGTGCGTTGCAGACACAACCAAACATATGCCTTATCAGCGAAGAGATAGAGGCCAAACAATCAACTCTCGATGATGTTGTAAATTATATCGCCAAAGTTGTGGCTACTCGTGCCGAGGAAGGAAACAACTTTGGAACCGTGCTTATTCCCGAAGGCCTTATTGAGTTCATTCCTGCCATGAAGAAACTTATCGCCGAGCTTAACGATTTCTTGGCTGCTAATGGTTCAGAATTTGCGATGGTGAAAAAATCGGAGCAGATCAACTATATCACTAAACACCTCAGTGCCGAAAATGCCACTATATATTCATCTCTCCCCGAGTCTGTGGCTCGTCAGCTCACTCTCGATCGTGACCCTCACGGCAATGTGCAAGTGTCGCTCATCGAGACCGAGAAGCTGCTCGCAGAAATGGTTTCACGCCGACTCGCAGAGATGAAGGTTGCCGGCTCTTATGTAGGTAAGTTTGCTACCCAGACACACTTCTTCGGATACGAAGGTCGATGCGCCGCTCCGTCGAACTTTGATGCAGATTATTGCTATTCGCTCGGTTATACGGCAGCCATGCTTATTGGCGAAGGAAAGACCGGTTATATGTCGTCGGTACGCAACACTACCTGCCCCGCTGAAGAATGGATTGCAGGCGGTGTGCCCGTAACGATGATGATGAACATGGAACGTCGTCATGGCGAAATGAAACCCGTAATACAAAAAGCTCTTGTACGTCTCGATGGCGCGCCTTTCAAATATTTTATTTCTCAGCGTAAGCAATGGGAACGTGAAACATGTTATATGTATCCCGGCCCAATTCAATATTTCGGACCGGCCGAAGTGTGCGACCAACCAACCGCAACATTACGCCTCGAACAACAAAAATAATTTCTCAAAAATCATATAACTTTTTTGAGATTTTTTCGAACGCCTTTGTATCATCGGTACAAAGGCGTTTCTTGTTTTATGAGCCTACTGCGATTGACTTTATGTTCCAATTTTGCCTTTGATGATATATATAATTTTTTTATTTTTGTAAATACAAAATTTTTGCTCTATGAATACAAAAAATAATGCTCAAGAAAATGTTGCCGTCAATGGCGTACCTAAAAAAATCGGTGAGTTGATCAGCGAATTTAATACCATTCTTCTCGAAGAGTCCGTATTGCCTATGTCTACGGGATTCCCATCGCTCGATAGCGTTATTAAGGGATTATATCCCGGTGAATTTTTAATAGTAGGAGCTCGTCCCGCCATGGGGAAAAGCGCTTTTGTCTTGAGTTGTGCAAAGCGATTGCTAAAAGCCGATATACCGGTGGCGCTCTTCTCTGCAACAGATACATGTCATGGCGGTTTTTTACACAAAGTCGTTGCTTGTCTTACCGATACCGACTGCAATTTTGAAGCTCCGTTTGCACCGATAGATGCAACTCTCGTAGAGAATATGCCTTTCTATATCGATTTACATACGGACCTTACAGTCGATTATCTGCGTGAGAAAGCCTCCATTCTTGTGCGGGATCATGGAGTGAAATGCATTTTTGTCGATACGATTCAGTCAATTTTTGTGGCAGAGGATACAGGAATTACTCGAGAAAGTATGGAGCAGATTTGTTGGAAGTTGAAAAAACTGGCCTCCGATTTACAGGTACCATTCATATATACCTCTGACCTCAATAGACAAGTGGAGAATCGACGTGAAATTGAAGGAAAATATCCTCAATTAGCAGACTTGCGAGAGTCATCGGCTATCGAGTGTGTATCCGATGTCGTAATCTTATTACATCGTCCTGAATATTATTGTATAACAGAAGATTGCTGTGGTAATTCATTGAAAGATGTTATATATCTTATCGTAGCTAAGAATCGATATGGATTGACGCAAGAATGTTGTTTGAGATTCTCTCCGCGTAAATGCCAAATATTGGAAACGTCGGAGTGGGAGACAGACCATATGCGCAATTCGAATTTTGAGACTAAGTTTGTGCATGGTCTCGATATGGGACCTTTTTAGTGATACTTTGGTAATAGATTTTCTTTTATCGGGAAAATTGTATAGCTATTGATTGGGTAGAATATCACTCAATATCTTTTCAATACTACTGATAACCTCTTTCCGCGAAATAGAGAAGTTGTTGACCATGATAACTACAGCATAAGTGCCTATGCCGGGAGTGTAGTATCCGGCGTAGCATTGTGTGGCAGTCATGCTTCCACTCTTCAGCCACAAATGAGACGCAAGAGGAGAGTCGTGCATAAATCGACGCAGAGTACCTTCTCCGGGGTGGGGAAAGGCATGGATAAAGTTTTCTCCCAATTCCGGTGTGCGAGCAATGTGTGCCAACATCTGTGCCATCATACGGGGAGTGATACGATTGAGTGGAGATAACCCCGAACCATCATATAGGGTGGCACCCGAGAGGGTAAATCCTGCTTTTTTGCATAGCGCTTTCATCTGTTCTATTCCCTTTGACAATGTAGCGATACTGTCGGTAACGAGTGCCATATTACGTAAGAGTGACTCGGCGTAGAGATTGTCGCTCATGGTGAGCGTGTGACGTATTATATCGATGAGTGGTACCGATTGATGTATGTATAGTGGTACGATATGTTTATTGCTCATATTCTTACCCTCCTCGAGTAGTATACGCGCAGTTGTAGGAGTTCCTTCTACTTGTATGCCGGCTTGCGACAATGCTTTTGAGAGTAGTGTGGCGAGATAGTATGGAGGGTCGGGTATATCTCCTTTGATAGAAAAGCGGTTGCGATGTGCAGGTAGCGAGCCATATACTCGTCGGGTATATTCATAAGGAGAGCCATAGATGTAGGCACTATCTATACCTGAGGCATTGGTCGAGATATAATTATATATTTTCAATCCTTCGATCTCGGGCGCAACACCTATCATTATAGGTCGTGTATTCGGTTCTTGGGTATGGTAGGTAACTGTAAATCGATTATCTGCATAATTTATACCGTAACAACCTGCAGCATAGTAGTTCCCGACATCTTCCCATAACCATTTCGAAACTACCGGCTCGGGGTATATGGCTCTGTCATCTGCGATAATTTGTCCGGATATATGTCGAATATTTGATTGGATTATCTTCGAAACCGTGGCTCGTATAAATGAATCGACCGGCATACCTCCGTATTGCGACTCCAGCGAAGGGTCACCCTTACCATGTATAATTATATCGCCATGCAATCGCCCCTTTTTGTCGATTTTTCCATCGTATCCGGCAATAGTTTCAAAACGGTAATTGCTACCACGGCAGAGTAATGAAGCCGCGGTTGTAATCACTTTCTGTGTCGATGCAGGAGTGAAGTATAGTGTGTCGTTGTACGAAACAGTTACTCGACCGCTTTCGATATCGAGTACACAGACGCCTATAGTAGCTGTCTTCTCATCAGGTAGAGACATTGTTTGAGCGTTACTCGCAATCGTGTGACTTGTGAGTAGTAAAAGTATGGCGATAAATAGTTGTTGTATTGGTTTCATGGTAGATAGTTTGTTACAAAAATACACATAAACGAGCGAGAAATATCACCCCGCCTGAATATTTTTTACAACTGATGCAATCAATTTTAGCGGTTTGCGCCAGAAATAAGGAAAAAGCTGCTGTCTGTTGTCCCTTTCAATAAATATTTTATACATTTGTGTAGACAAAATATTATATGTTTATTGGTTCTATATAAAATACGTAAAAATGAAAACAGTACGCGAACCATATACCTTCGATCGTGTAATACGTATACTTTTTACAGTTGCGGCGATTGTGGCAATATTTTATGTGTTGAAGTTGCTAAAAGGAGCTTTATTGCCATTTCTTATAGCATGGTTGTTGGCCTATCTCATCAATCCGGTAGTAGAATTTTTTCAGCATCGATGTCGCATACGGGTGCGTATACTCTCTATATTTGTGGCGTTGCTATCTGTGGTAGGGTGCTTAGGCTTATTTATTTGGGTTATCACCCCCGGTATTATCGATGAGGCGGAGAAAATGCGTATGATGATAAGTGAATACCTTTCACACGGAGCCGAAGATACCCCGTTCATTCCCGAAAGTTGGCATACATATTTGCAAGACAAAATCGATTTTGCGAAAATTTCTGCGGCCATGAATCCCGAAGATTGGCGTATGCTGATAGAACGTACATCGTCGCAATTGTGGGCAATCATTACCGGATCGGTCAATCATCTCATAAGTATTATTGGTTGGTTTATTGTGTTTCTATATCTCATATTTATTTTGCTCGACTATGATAAGATTATTGTCGGATTCAAGGCTCTGATACCGGGGCGTTATCGTGAAAAAACATTGGGTGTATTCAATGATGTTAAAGATAGTATGAACCGCTATTTTCGCGGACAAGCGTTGGTGGCTTTTATCGTAGGAGTATTGTTCAGTATAGGATTTTCTATTGTTGGATTGCCTCTTGCCGTTGTACTCGGATTGTTTATCGGCCTGCTCAATATGGTACCCTATCTACAAGTTGTGGGGTTTATCCCGACGTTTCTGTTGTGTCTGCTCAAAGCAGCTGAGCCTGGGCAAAGTTTCTGGTGGATTGTGTTCGGTTGCGTACTTGTATTTATTGTTGTGCAGATAATACAAGATATGATTATCGTACCACGTGTCATGAAGCATGCTATGGGATTAAATCCTGCGATTATATTATTGTCACTCTCTATATGGGGTACTTTATTGGGATTCATGGGCATGATTATAGCCTTGCCATTGACAGCACTGTTGCAATCTTACTATGAAAGATATATATTACAAAAATATAGCAATGTGGCGTCTGACGATAAAACGTCTGAAAATAAGCACGCAACGCCGGAGTAATATTTTTTAACAAATAAAAAAGGCTCTAAATATTTGCAAATATAAAATTATGTTGTACCTTTGCATCGCATTTGAGAAAAATATTCTCATTCGCACATAAAAATGATGATTCGCTAGCTCAGCTGGTAGAGCACAACACTTTTAATGTTGGGGTCCTGGGTTCGAGCCCCAGGCGGATCACTGAAAGAAGGGACTTTTTGAAGTCCCTTTCTTTTTTTTATTATTGTATCTTGTTTTGAAGTTGGACGGCACAATAATATACGCTAAGAAAGAATGATTAATTAATAGCTTATACATCATGTGTACCCAACAGAACTTATCCTTTAAGTTTTTAAGTTATCGGTAAGTATTCTGCTTAATGTTCACCACCAATAAAAAAGAAGAAGTGATACCGTTGGAATAATAATCTTCACTAAATTGTACTATGCCGATATTATTCGTTTAATTTTCGTTTTACAATAGCCGGACAACCGGCTACAAGTGAATCATTGGCTACATCTTGAGTAACGACACTTCCTGCTGCAACTATGCAGCGATTCCCGATTGTAACACCGGGGCAGATTGTAACGCCACCTGCAATCCAACAATCTTCGCCAATAGTTATAGGTAGCGCTTTTTCTTGAGGCTTTCTTCTTTCGAGATAATCTATTGGGTGGTTAGGTGTATAAAATTGGGCATTAGGTCCAATTTTTGTGTTGTTACCTATGCGAATATATCCACCGTCTAACATCACTGCATTGTAGTTTATAAATACATTTTCGCCTATAATAATACCTGTTCCATGGTCACAATGAAAAGGTGGGCATATTGTACTGCTTTTGGGAATATTGGGAATTAATTCCTCGATCAATGATCGATAATCATTGCTTTGTATCGACAACATGCGTAATCTTGCGCAAATCATTTGTGCTCGAAATATGCTTGCTGAAATCTCTTTGTCTGCAAAGGAATACATTTCCTTATTACGCATTTTTTCAAATTCGCTTTTCATTCTGTCGTATAGATTTTGATTAAATGCGAAATTAGCGATAATTTATCTTTATGCGTAAAAGACAAGAATTTTATTTTCGAAATTCTCCAGGGGTACCAATAATGCTTAAATTAGAACTCCAAAATCCGGGTATAACTTTTTGATATTCTTCTATGATTTTTGACGCTCCAAGTCCCATTGACCATTTTGATTCTTTCAATTTTGCTCCTACAATATATTTAGCATATAATTCAAAATTCATAGAATATGATTTTTTAAACTCTTGGTCTGTTGAATACGTTATTTGGTAACTATTTTTATATGGGGAGTCTTTTTCAGAGTATGTTCTAACTTCACCTTGCTTAAGATTTGACTCGGAAAGCAAATCAAATCCCCAATACTCAATATCCGATACTGTCTTAAACTTTGCTTTTATTTCTGACAAACGAATATATTTATACTCAACAAGATTGGCTTTTGATTTTGGTCCAATTGTCAAAAAACGATCTACTCCGTATGTTTCAGAATGTGACGAAGACGAACCAGAACCAATACCAACACCGATTGCTCCAAGCCCAACACCGATGCCTCCACTTGTACTATTGCCATGTGTTACTGTAGTTTGGGTGTTGTCAAAGTATGACTTAGAATCCAAATCATTATATCTTCTAAAACAATTTGCTCTATCAATATAAATAGGATTGTCTGTTTTGTTTACAATCATGAATGTATATCCTATTTTTACTTTCCAACCACCATCATAATATTCTGCACCTTCAGGATTAACAAATATAGTAAGTTCGTCTGTCGAAATCACAGATGATTCAGTAAATGCCATTATAGGAAAGAACTCTTTAGAATTCTTGTTAGATGACTTTAAATTTAGTGTGGGTATATTTGCGTAAAGCTGTTTATTTTCTTCATTATCAGAAGCTGGTACGGCATTTATATAAGTATTCTGAGATTCTTCTAATTTAACCTCGGAATTTGATAGTTCAAATTTATCGATATCACCATTTTCATATTTAATTGAAAGTACTTCATTCTTCTCTAAAGAGTATAGAGGACCATCGGGATTAGTAGCTTTCTTATATTTTATTTGATTACTAGTAACTTCTATAACTTTTCCGTTAATAAAATTGCCATTTCGTAGGACAATAATATCATCTGCTAAAATATTTAGTCCAAATGCAAGGGTACATAAAACAAGTAGTAATTTTTTCATATTAGTATATACGTGTTAAATATTAAAAATCGTGCAAATATATATATAAACAAAATATTTTAATATGTTTTTAAGCATAAAATCCCAATCAGTCCAAAAATAAGTGCTTTACACCATTTGCAAAGCACTTATTTCATCAGAACCAATAGCCTTTATTTTCTTTCTTATTTTCAAAAATGGGTGGCGAAAATAGTTTTGCTGTGTCAGAGTTGTGTCACTCGGTAGTCCGAGCAAGTTTGACTTTGATCCCATTGTCACAAAT
Organism: Bacteroidales bacterium; assembly: GCA_045606385.1. Classification (GTDB taxonomy): domain Bacteria; phylum Bacteroidota; class Bacteroidia; order Bacteroidales; family UBA11471; genus Caccoplasma. The sequence goes on from JAZURX010000002.1 coordinate 10,442, forward strand.
AGCCTTGCAAATGCTACAAAATTTCTGTCGATGAAATTGGTTCCTTTCGTGAACTGGAAAAATTTTTGCTTCGATGTAGAGGGTATCGACTATTGCGATTAAGTGAGGGAAAACAACCTCGCTTGCATTTTGAGTCACCGTGTAAGTTTGATCATTTTTTAGAGTAAAAAGAATAGATCCCATATCAAAGGTTCACTCCATAAAGGCTTACGTAACTTATCGGGACGAACACTACTGCGATCGTCGTCGAATGTCATACCGGTAAAATGCTGAAATTTCTTGAAGATTGATTATCTTTGTGCAGATTGGGAACGAAGCGGAGAAAATACAAATAGATTTTTAGACCGTTTCTGTTGCATCGTTTTCTTATGGCCGGACTTTATATACATATACCTTTCTGTCGTACACGATGTATCTATTGCGATTTTTACTCTACAGTGGGAGTGGAGTTGCAATCACGATATATCGATGCCGTAACAGCGGAATGGACTCTGCGTCGTGATGAGTTGCAAGGCGCGCGAGTCGAAACTATCTATATCGGTGGTGGCACGCCTTCACAGCTTGCCATACCGTTGTTACATCGTCTTTTCGATGCGCTGGGTAGTGACATAGATTTCAATCATTGTAGTGAAATCACTTTCGAGGCCAATCCCGACGATATGACAGAAGAATATGTATCGGCGTTGGCCACTCTCCCTATAAATCGTGTAAGTATGGGGGTGCAGAGTTTTTCTGATGAGGATTTGCATTTTCTCCGTCGTCGTCATTCGGCTCGGCAAGCCATAGAGGCGGTTGCACGTTGTCGCCATTACGGATTCTCTCGCATCAGTATCGACCTTATTTATGGTCTTCCCGGTCAGACGCCCGATGCTTGGTTGCAAAATTTGCAGCAAGTTGTAAATCTCGATTTACCACATGTCTCGGCCTATAATCTCATATACGAGGAGGGGACTCCGCTCGATCGTATGCGATGTGAAGGTAAAGTGGCGGAGTGCGATGAGGTATTATCGGAGAAGTTGTTTGATATGATGGTCGATACACTCACTTCTGCGGGCTATGAGCAATATGAAATCTCCAATTTTTCCCGACCGGGAGAGTATGCTCTCCATAATACTGCGTATTGGTGCGATATTCCTTATTTGGGTTTGGGAGCGGCTGCACATAGTTACGATGGTAAGGTACGTCGCAACAATGTGGCTCATTTGGCTACTTATATCGATAAGATAGAGCATGGCGATACGGCTTATGATACCGAATGGCTCTCCCGTAATGCCAGATATAACGACCGTATCATAACCTCATTGCGTACCATGTGGGGACTCGACCTCGATGCTGTGGCAACCGATTTTGGTGAGGAGCGTCGGCAGTATTGCTTACGTATGGCGCAGCCCCATATAGCAAGCGGTACGCTTATGCGCACCGCTCATCGATTAATTGTCACTCGTAAAGGCTTATTTGTATCCGATGGTATCATGTCAGACCTTCTGTATGTCGATGATGATACGTAGCGTGTCGAGCCTTTTTATTTCTCTTTCGGTATTTCCTAAGGTATAGTGAATTTCAGACCAAGACCTACCGACGAATATAGCAACTTTTTGGCAACTTGACGTTCGGCACGTAATTTCATATCCAGTGTAAGCCATTTTGTTGCCACATAACTTGTACCGGCTTCGTAGCGTACTCGTTCGAGACCGGTTGTCCCCAACCCGTTGCGTCCGTTCATCGATTCAAACATCTCTATCGATACAAAAGGTTTCCATGGACACTCTTTCGATATAGTACCGACAGCTTTTAATTGGTTACGCCATTTGTTGTTGGGCGATTTCACTCCGCGTGTATGTGTTTGCTCAAATTTCGATGTGAGAGTGAACGATAGATGTTTGGTTGCATAGCTGCCTATCAAACGTAGGTGATAGCGGTGGCGATTTACATCGTGTTTGTTCGTTTTGGTGTTCTCTTGATTGATGTAGGTGTAATATACGGTTGCTTTTAAATATTTAGGTATCACTGTGTAGGTGAGTGATATGGCCGGTTGTAAACGTTCGTATCCGGTAAAATTGTCATTCATCCAGAAGTCCAATTCTGCCATTGTGCTCAAACGATCTGTTAGTTTCTTGGTGGCTGTGGCACTAAACAGCATACCGTAGTCGAAGTCATAATCATAATCTTTTGCCTCAATGCGGCTGCTCATCAATAAAAGTCCCGCAATGGCGAGAATAATGATTTTTTTTGTCGATTTCATAGTCTCTTTTATGTTTCTATATTTTATATTACAGAGGATAATCTCTATTGATTATTCGTGGTGGTATGGTTCGTTGTTGAGTATGGTCATGGCTCGGTAGAGTTGCTCGGTAAATATGAGTCGTATCATTTGATGAGAAAATGTCATTTTCGAAAGTGAAATTTTCTCTTGTGCTATTTTATACACGGCTTGAGAAAATCCGTATGGCCCTCCCACGACGAAAACCAATCGGTGTGGTACGGTGTGCATCTTTTTCTCTATATAGTCGGCAAATTGCATAGATGTAAATTCCCGCCCATGCTCATCGAGTAATACCACGGTATCTCCATCGCGCAACGATTTTATTATCAGCTCTCCTTCTCGTTCTTTTTGTTGCTCTATACTCAAATTTTTTGCGTTCTTCAACTCAGGAATTACGCTCATTTCAAACGGTATATAATGTTTTATACGTGCACAATATTCGGCAATACTTTCTACAAAGTACGATTGTACGGTTTTGCCTACCACAAGAAATTCTATTTTCATGCCGCAAAGGTACAAAAATTTATTGCGACAGAATAGATGTAAATAAATAATTGCATGATTGATTACAACAAATACCCCGTCGATTGCGTCGACGGGGTATTGAATTTTTGAAGTCTGCGTTTAGAGGTTTGCTTCAATTTTGGCTTTGAGGTCGGCTTTCGATGAAGCACCTACTTGTTTGTCTACCAATTGTCCGCCTTTGAAGAAAAGTAGAGTGGGTATATTGCGAATACCCATTTCGCTGCTCAATTCATTGTCATCATCTACGTTGTATTTTCCAATGAATGCTTTGCCTTCGTATTCGGCTGCCAATTCTTCTACAAAAGGAGCAATGCTACGGCAAGGACCGCACCATTCTGCCCAAAAGTCTACTACTACAAGTTTATCCGAAGCCAGATATTCTTTGTAATTTTCGTCTGTAAATTTAAGTGCCATAATAGTTTATTTTATAATTGTTAATAATGTCCTGTCTGTATGATATGCACACCAAAGATAATGAAAAAACATTGAATAAATGAAATAGTTTATTCAAATATTTACATATATCAATCCTCAATTGGTATAGATTCTTCTTGTGATGACTCGTTTTCGTCATTCATTACATCTTCTCTTACTCGTTCGATGTTGTTTATTCTGAATCGAATATCATTGCTTACAAGGTAGTTTATCAGTTGATTTGTAACAGATATATTAAATGATCGGGCAAAGAGTTTTATTGGGTGTGACGGATTGGCATCGTCGGTAAGTTCGAAGAAAAGTTTGGTTGTGGCCTCGGGTATATTGGGCAGTATTTCTTTGAACAGATCGATAAGTCCGCTATGAATATTGTTGTATGGTGTTACAATGGTAAGATTCTCGATGAGACGGTCTTTTACATCGTGAAGTTGTTCAATGGAGCCAATGCGCAAGTCGAGTACATTTTCATTGTATTTTCTCGGTTCTACCTTGGCACGAATGAAAAGGTACATGTTTTTTACGCAGAATTTGTGGAAATTTACGTAGTCTTGGCCAAACAAAGCGATTTCACCATTGCCTGAATAATCTTCTATATTGAGTATGGCAAACGGTTTGTTTTGCTTGGTCATTCCTTCTCTGAATCCGGTTACAATACCACCCAACGACAATTCTTTTCCTTTAAGTAGTTCTCTTTTTTCGAGTTCGCACATGCGAGTGTTACAACAATAGTTGAGTAAGATACGGTATTCATCGAGCGGGTGAGCCGATAGGTATATTCCTATCAATTCGCGTTCACGTTCCAAACGCATAAGGTCGGTCCATGTGTCGCATGGTGGCACATCGGGGCGCGCCACCTCCACGGCATTGATTCCGCCAAAGAGTGAGTTTGTCTGCATCGATTGGTCGGTTTGATATTTGCTACCGTATCGTACGATTATTTCAGAAAAAGTCTCGTCTTTGCTATTGGTTGCCATGTAGGATTCTCGTTTCAACCCGAAACTGTCAAACCCACCCGATAATGCTATACATTCAATGTTTTTGCGGTTACATGCCGAAAGATTTACTCGTTCCACAAAATTGTATATATCGGTATATGGCCCGTTTTTCTCGCGTTCTTCTATGATGCTGCGTACAGCTGCTTCACCTACACCTTTTACGGCTCCGAGCCCGAAACGGATATTTCCTTCTTTATTTACAGTAAATTTCAAATTACTTTCGTTGACATCTGGGCCGAGTACCTTGATACCCATACTTTTGCATTCGTCCATAAATTTGGTAATCTCGGCAATATCCGATATACTGCGACTAAGAACGGCTGCCATGTATTCCGAGGGATAATTGGCTTTGAGGTAGGCGGTTTGGTAGGCAACCCATGAGTAACAGGTCGCATGCGATTTGTTGAATGCATACGATGCAAAATCTTCCCAATCTGCCCATATTTTTTCAAGCACTTTTCGGTCGTGACCATTTTTTTCTCCACCATTGAGAAATAGGGGTTTCAATTCATCGAGTTTGTCTTTGAGTTTTTTACCCATAGCTTTGCGCAGTCCGTCCGATTGCCCACGAGTGAAATTACCCAACATACGCGAAAGTAACATCACCTGTTCTTGATATACCGTAATACCGTATGTGTCTTTTAAGTATTTTTCCATGATTGGAATATCGTAGGTGATGGGCTCATGTCCGTGTTTACGTTTGATAAACGATGGTATGTATTTCATGGGGCCCGGGCGATATAACGCGTTCATGGCTATGAGGTCTTCAAATGTAGATGGTTGTAATTCGCGCAAATATTTCTGCATACCGGCCGACTCAAACTGGAATGTGCCCACCGTGCGCCCCTCACTATATAATTTATATGTGGCGGGGTCTTCTATACTTATGTTGTCGATGTCGACATCTATTCCGCGAGATTGCTTTATGTTGGCTATAGCCTCCTTGATGATGGATAGTGTTTTCAAGCCCAAGAAATCCATCTTTATGAGGCCGGTATCTTCTATGACAGAACCTTCGTACTGTGTGACAAGTAGTTTTTCACCTGTTTCTTTGTCATCGGCGGTACTTACGGGAACCCAATCGGTAATGTCGTCGCGGCAAATAATGGTACCGCAGGCATGTACACCGGTGCCACGAACATTGCCTTCGAGCATTTGCGCGTATTTCATTGTGTTGCGCGTTTCTTCGGCTTCGCATGCGGCGCGTAGTTCGGGTATGGCGGCAATACAATTTTTGAAATTGATTTTAGGCGATTTTCCATCGATCTCGGGCAATCGGGCCGGTATCAATTTGGTAAGACGATTCGATTCCGAAAGTGGAAGTTCTTCGACACGGGCTACGTCTTTGATGGCCATCTTGGTGGCCATAGTGCCATAGGTAATGATGTGAGCAACTTTTTCGTGTCCATATTTTTCGGTTACCCAACGAAGTACTTCTCCTCGGCCGTCGTCGTCGAAGTCTATATCAATATCGGGCAGTGAAATACGGTCCGGGTTGAGAAAACGCTCAAACAGCAGGTCGTATTTTATGGGGTCAATCTGTGTGATACCAAGACAGTAAGCTACGGCCGAGCCGGCTGCAGAGCCACGACCCGGACCTACAGATACGCCCATATTGCGGGCGGCGGCTATGAAGTCTTGCACGATGAGGAAGTATCCAGGAAAACCCATTGTTTTCATAATGTGCAATTCGAATATAATCCGCTCTTCTATTTCTTTGTCGAGCGGATTTCCATATCGTTTATATGCTCCGTCGTATGCCAATTTTTTCAGGTAGTCGGCTTCGAGTTTTATACGATACAGTTTGTCATACCCTCCAAGTATCTTAATTTTTTTCTCTGCAGCTTCTTGCGATAATACAACATTCCCGTTTTCGTCGCGTGTAAATTCGTTGAATATATCTTCGTCGGTATATTTCTCACGATAACCATCTTCGGTGCCAAACTCTTCGGGTATTGCAAAGGTGGGCATGATAGGGGCATGGTCGATGCTGTATGTCTCTACTTTATCCAATATTTCGAGAGTGTTACTTATCGACTCGGGCATATCACCAAATACCTCATTCATCTCGGCAGTGGTTTTCATCCATTCTTGTTTGGAATAACCCATGGCCGGATTGCTCTCTCGCAGTGTGCGACCTGTATTTACGCATATCAAGCGTTCGTGTGCGTCGGCATGTTCCTCATTTACAAAGTGAACATCATTGGTGCATATAAGTTTTATGCCAAATTTCTGCGCATATTGTATAAGTTGATCGTTTACTTGTTGTTGTTTTTCAAACGTATCGTGATTGGCATTGGGTACGGTTGCTTTATGGCGTTGCATTTCGAGATAGTAGTCATCGCCAAATACATTTTTGTACCATGTAATGGTTTCTTCCACATCGGCAGGAGTGGCTTTCATTATTTTTTGAGGAACTTCTCCTCCGAGACATGCCGATGCGACAATCAATCCTTCCTTGTATTTCTCAAGTTCGACACGGTCGGTACGCGGGCGCATATAGAAACCTTCTGTCCACGCTTTCGATACCAACTTTATGAGATTGTGATACCCCTTTTCGTTTTTTGCAAGTATTATCAAGTGATAGCCGCTTTGGTCTTCTTTCCCATTTTTGTCTTGCAAACGTTTGCGTGCTACATACATCTCGCAGCCGATGATGGGTTTGAACGGTTTTTTCGATTTGGCTTTCTCTAATTCTTCTTCTAATTGAGCCAATTTGCTTTCTCGGTCGGGATCGTCTTCTTTTACAGTTGCGATTTTTCCATCAATAGCCTTTATAGCCTCTTTGAGTTTACCATTTTTTTTCTTTATGTAGTTGTAAAACTCTTTTACACCGAACATGTTTCCATGGTCGGTAATGGCTATTCCAGGCATGCCATCGGCTATTGCTTTGTCTACGAGAGCCGTTACGCTCGCTTGTCCGTCGAGAACGGAATATTGTGTGTGAACGTGTAGGTGTACAAATGGTTGCATAGTATAGAATGACAGAGGTGTTGTGTGAAAAATATCGAAAAATTACATCTGTTTTTTGCCGTATTCACGCTTTACGGCAAAGGTAAGAAAAAGCATACTATCATGCCGCTGAATCGACCTAAAAAAGTTATCAACATGAGTATTAATATTGTTAATATTTCTCTGCAGTATCGTTTTTGCGTTTTTTCTCAATTTTTCTTTACGTAAATTGAGAATGGAATAATCTTTCAAATATATTTTATGCAATATAAGTTTTGATAAATCGGTAATTCGTTTAACTTTGTACCCGATTACCAATACCTCTATCTATGGAAGTTCAAAAATCGGACGGAGTGGTGATAATACCCACTTACAACGAAAAAGAGAATGTCGAAAATATTATTCGTGCAGTATTCGAGTTACCACATGCATTCGATGTCTTGATTATCGATGATGGTTCGCCTGATGGTACTGCGACTATTGTAAAAAAATTGCAAGCCGAGGAATTTTCTACATGCTTGCATCTGGTCGAGCGTAAAGGTAAGCTCGGCTTGGGTACGGCTTATATTGCCGGTTTCAAGTGGGCGATAGAGCACGGCTATGATTATATCTTCGAGATGGATGCCGATTTTTCCCATAATCCCAAAGATTTGTTGCGTCTCTACAATGCTTGTGCCAGCGATGGTGCTGATGTCGCTATCGGGTCACGCTATATTTCGGGCGTAAATGTCGTGAATTGGCCTATGGGGCGTGTTATCATGTCGTACTATGCCTCGAAGTATGTGCGTTGTGTTACGGGTATGAAGATTGCCGATACGACGGCCGGATTTAAATGTTATCGTAGGGAAGTGCTCGAAACCATAGAACTTGATAAAATCAGATTCAAAGGCTATGCTTTCCAGATAGAAATGAAATTTACCGCTTATAAGTGTGGCTTTGCGATAAAAGAAGTGCCTATCATTTTTGTTAATAGAGAGTTGGGTGTAAGTAAGATGAGCGGAGGTATTTTTGGAGAGGCTGTTTTTGGAGTATTGCGGCTCAAATGGTCGAGTTGGTTCAAAAAATATCCCCAAAAGAAAAAATAAGGCATGAAGACTCTTCTTATAAAAAATGCCCTTATGGTGAATGAGGGTAGTACTACGGTTGCATCGGTACTTGTCGTTGGCGATACCATATCGACGATATATACCGACGAAAGCTACCTCGATATAGAAGATCATATCGAGACGGTAATAGATGCTACAGGTAAATGGCTTTTGCCGGGTGTCATCGATGACCAAGTGCATTTCAGGGAACCTGGTCTTACGCATAAGGCCGATATAAATACCGAGTCGATGGCGGCTGTGGCGGGTGGCGTTACATCGTTTATGGATATGCCCAATACCAAGCCACCAACGGTTACGTTAGATGATTTGGAAAAGAAATTTTCCCGTGCCGCACAAACTTCGCTTGCCAATTATTCTTTTTATTTAGGAGCGACCAACGAAAATATCGATGTCATATGTGATGCCGACTATCATCGTGTGTGCGGAGTGAAACTTTTTATGGGTTCGTCTACAGGCAATATGTTGGTTGACAATAGTGTTGCTTTGGCTCGTATTTTTGCAGAATCTCCTGCATTGGTGGCCGCGCATTGCGAAAAAGAAGAAATTATTAAAGCCAATCGGGCGAGATATATTGCCGAAGTCGGCGAAAATTTAGGCGTGGAATATCACCCTCTGATACGCAGTGCCGAGGCTTGTTATGAGTCTTCGTCCGAAGCTGTAGAATTGGCCGTGAAATATAATGCTCGTTTGCACTTGTTGCACCTATCTACGGCAAAAGAACTTTCTTTGTTAGGCGATGGACCTATCGAAGAAAAACGTATTACCGGAGAGGTGTGTGTACATCATTTGTTTTTTAATGATTCCGACTATGCACGATACGGTAATCTTATAAAATGGAATCCGGCTATCAAAAGCGAACAAGATTGTTTGGCACTGCTCGATGCTGTATGTTCGGGTCGTCTTGATGTTGTGGCAACCGATCATGCACCGCATCTCATGGCCGAGAAGCAAGGCTCTTGTCTTGAGGCCGCGTCGGGAGGTCCGTTAATACAACACTCGTTGCAAGTCATGCTTGAGAAAGTTGTTCAAGGAGCACTCCCTCTTACCACTGTGGTGGAACGTATGTGTCATGCGCCGGCTCGTTTGTTTCGTATAGAGCGACGTGGATTTATTCGTCCCGGATATTTTGCTGATATGGTACTTGTCGACCCCTCAAAATCATATACTGTTACCTCGGAAAATATCCTTTCCAAGTGTTGTTGGTCTCCATTTATCGACCACACTTTCCCCGTTTCGATAGATACTACGTTGGTAAATGGTGTAATTGCCTATAGTAACGGACGTGTAGAAACTTCATGTCGCGGTAGAGAGTTGTATTTCAATCCAGATAAAGCGTAATTCTTATAAATAAATATAAAAACGCCTCGAAAACATGTTTCGAGGCGTTTTTATGCAATTACAAAAATCTTTTTGCGGACTCTATGGTATACGATAAATATCAGTAACTCCTTATTTGCTCTTTTCTATCTGTTCTTGCACAATGGCATCGACCACGGCAACGGTGGTAAGATTTACAATGTCGCGTGGAGAACTTTCAATATCGGTAAAGTGGATAGGTTTATTAAGTCCCATCTGTATCGGTCCGATAGAGTTTCCTACACCCATTTCGAGCAACAGTTTATATGCTGAGTTGGCCGAGCTGAGGTTGGGGAAGATAAGGGTGTTTACATCTTGTCCTGCGAGACGACTGAATGGGAATGTCCGATCGCGAAGTTCTTTGTTTAGCGCGAAATGTACCTGCATTTCACCGTCTATTGCAAGATGAGGATATTCTTTCTGTATTATTGCAACAGCTTCGTGTACAGTTGCGGGGCTGCCAACTTTATCGGCTCCGAAATTTGAGTATGATAGCATGGCAATTTTTGGCTCTTGAGCAAAGAATTGTACAGTCTCTTTGGCAAGTTTGGCTACATCGACCAAGGTCTCCGTGGTCGGGTGTCGGTTGATAAGTGTATCGGCAACAAAATATGTACCTTTAGGTGTGGTAATGATATGCATTGCCCCGAAATGGGTATGCCCTTCGCGTATACCTATTACATCTTTGGCTATCTGTATCGTTTCTGTGTATTTGGTATATGTGCCGGTAATAAATGCGTCGGCATCGCCACATTCTACCATCATCATACCGAAATAGTTGCGATCAAACATCTTTTCTTTGGCTTCATCGGGAGTGAATCCTTCGCGTTGACGTTTTCCGGCAAGTATGCGGGCATAGCGATGGCGGCGATCTGTTTCTTCTGCGCTACGCATATTGACAATTTCTATTCCGTCGAGTTGCAATCCGAGTTCTTTCGCTTTACATTTGATATAGTCGGTATTACCCAGTAAAATAGGTCGACATATACCTTCTTGGTATGCGGTGATAGCCGCGGTGAGCATATTGACATGGTTTGCCTCTGCAAATACAACCCGTTTGGGCGATTTTTTTGCCATATCGGTAAAACTACGCAGCATCTTGTTGTCGTATCCCATTAATGCTTCGAGTTTCGTTAGGTATGCACTCCAGTCATCAATATTGGTACGGGCTACTCCCGATTCTATGGCTGCTTTTGCTACTGCCGGAGCAACAGTGGTGAGCAATCTTGGGTCGAGAGCTTTCGGTATAATGTATTCTGGACCGAAACTTATACTTTCGAGTCCGTAGGCGGCATTTACCACATCGGGTACGCGTTTTTTTGCCAATTCGGCTATGGCGTATACTGCAGCAAGTTTCATCTCTTCGTTGATGCTTGTGGCATGCACGTCGAGTGCACCGCGGAATATATAGGGGAATCCTAATACATTATTGATTTGGTTGGGATAATCTGATCTTCCGGTTGCAAAAATCAAATCGGGACGAGATGCTTTTGCTTTGTCGTATGCAATTTCGGGATTAGGGTTTGCCAATGCAAATACAATCGGACGGTCATTCATCGACTGCACCATCTCCGGTGTCAATACGTCAGCGCGAGAGAGACCGAGGAATACGTCAGCCCCCTGCATGGCTTCGGCCAGTGTACTTATTTCGCGTGTTGTTACAAATTGTTTTTTCGACTCATTGAGGTCTGTACGTTTATTATTGATTACACCTTTGCTGTCGACCATTACCACATTCTCGCGTTTGACACCGAGCATGATGTAAAGTTTGGTGCACGATACAGCCGATGCACCGGCTCCGTTTACAACTAAACGCACGTCTTCTATTTTTTTACCTTGTATTTCGAGGGCGTTTAGTAGACCGGCTCCTGATATTATGGCGGTTCCGTGTTGGTCGTCATGCATGACGGGTATATCAAGCTCTGCTTTCAATCGATTCTCTATCTCGAAACATTCGGGCGCTTTTATGTCTTCGAGGTTGATGCCTCCGAATGTCGGCGAAATGGCTTTTACGGCTTGTATAAATTTCTCCGGATCTTTTTCGTCGACTTCTATGTCAAATACATCGATGCCTGCAAATATTTTGAAGAGTAATCCTTTCCCTTCCATTACCGGTTTGCCGGCCAATGCGCCTATGTCGCCAAGTCCTAATACGGCAGTACCATTCGATATTACGGCAACAAGATTTCCTTTGGATGTATATTCATACGCGGTTTGTGCATTTTTTTCAATTTCAAGACACGGCTCTGCTACCCCCGGTGAGTAGGCGAGGGATAAGTCCATCTGTGTGCTGTAGGGCTTTGTCGGAATTACTTCGATTTTTCCGGGGCGTCCCTCGCTATGGTAGCGTAAGGCAGCTTCTTTTGTTACTTTTGACATCTTCTTAAAGTGGAAATTAGTTGAAATTCAGTTTTATATACAATCTTTTACCTTTATCTGTATTGTTTCTTCGAAATCAAATCAGGTCGCAAAGTTATAAATTTATATTTGAAATATTCTATATCGGATATTTTTTTTTATCAATATCCTCTTTTATTATATACAAATTGTCGTTATTTGTTTCAAGGTGCATATTTATTCAATATGTGGGGCGAAAATTTTGTAGGAACATGTCATATCGTAAAAAGCTTTCCATGAAACAAAGTACAAACTTTGTTATATTAACAAGAAAAAGGAAAAAACTTTTAGTGTAATTATAGTTTTCTGCGTATATTTGCACCTTTAAAATAATGGTAAGATGAGCATTGATTTGAAACAACGTATTATTGAAACTTCATTTGCCCTTTTTTTGAGACATGGTATCAAGTCGATAACCATGGATTATATTGCATCACAAGTAGGCATATCTAAACGAACATTGTACGAAACATTCAAGGATAAAGACGAATTGCTGAATGAGTGTCTTCTTTGGAATAGGCAGGAGATAGCTCAACAAACTATGAAAATAGCCGCATCTGCAAATAATGCGTTGGAGTTTCTTCTCGATACTTTTATGTCGTCATGGGCGCGCATGCGTAATGCAAACCGCAATTATTTTTCGGATATGAAGCGTTATCATCCCGATGTGGCGCGCATGCTCGATACCGATAAAGTATACCAAGCGCAAGAAATGGCGGCAGTGATAGAGCAAGGTAAGATTGAAGGTGTAATTCGTCTCGATTGTAGAGGAGATATACTTTCTCAACTTTTATCTACACAATTCGACTTTTTGTTCAGTCTCGATGAGATATGTACAGTGAAATTCACCTTTATGGAAGCATTTGAAGAGATATTTAAAACATATATACGTGGTATTGCTACGCCCAAAGGACTTGAAATTTACGATCAGTACTTCAAACAGTAATTTATAACTGTTAAAATATGTACGAAAAGTCTGTTTTATCCAAAAATAAGATATTTAGTACATAACTTACGACCATAAACCTTCTTTTGTCTCAATAAAAAGAGAGACTTTTGCACTCGGAATCAATAATCGGGTATTTTAAGGTAAAACAATCTTCTTATCCCGTTAATAGTGATCATAGGAGTATAATTAAATATTAATTCATTAAATATAAACCTAAATGAAAATGAAAAGAAACTTCACTTTCAAATTTGGTGCGATAACACTGCTTTTGTGTGGCGGAGTTTTTGCGTCGGCTTATGCTCAATCACAAGTCGATTCATTAACTCTTTCGCTCGATCAGGCAATAACTATCGCTCTCAGTGACAACCCTACCATCAAAGTAGCCGATATGGAAATAGATAGGGTTGATTATTCGAGAAAAGAAACATTGTGTAACTTGTTTCCTACAATTGATTTTTCTGGTACATATTCGCGTACATTGAAAAAACAAGTCATGTATATGAGTGCCATGAAAGCGATGCCCGGTATGGAAGATGGTATCGAAGTAGGACTCGATAATTCGTGGTCTACCGGATTCACGGCTTCATTGCCTATCATTGCTCCGGCTTTGTGGAAAAGTTTGAAATTGTCGAGCAATCAGGTGGAACAGACTCTTGAGAAGGCTCGTGCCTCACGTATAGCCATGGTGGCATCGGTGAAAGATGCTTTTTATGGTGTCTTACTCGCCGAGGATTCATATAAAGTATTGCTTCAAAGCTACGAAAATGCAAAAACCGTCGCATCTGATTTTCGTAATAAATTTGACCAAGGTGTAGCTTCTGAATATGATGTGTTGCGTTCAGAAGTTGCCGTTCATAATTATGAGCCTACACTCTTGCAAGCAGCCAATGCTTTGCGTTTGGCAAAACTTAATCTTAAAGTGCTTCTAGGTATTGATGGCGAAATAAAAATAGGTCTCAATGATAGACTGGTCAATTATGAGAGTGCTATGTATGAAAATGTTATGAAACCCGATACTTCGATAGTAAATAATACAAACCTCAAGCAACTCGACCTTCAAACAGCATATTTGAAACAAGCTCTCAAAGTACAAAATATGCAATGGACACCGACTTTGGCTCTTGCTGCATCATATACATGGAACTCGATGAGCGATGGCGGTATGTTCAAGGAGTTCCGTTGGACGCCATATTCCTATGTGGGACTTTCATTGTCTATTCCTATTTTCCATGGCGGTACTCGTTATTTCAAGAGTCGTCAGGCTCGTACTGCGTATGACGAAATGCAATATCAACGTGTAAATCTCGAGCGAAACTTGCGCATGCAGGTGACTGCCGCTGTCGACAATCTCAATAAGTCGGTAAAACAAGTTGCTTCGAGCAAAGAAAGTGTTCGTCAAGCTGAGAAAGCATATAAAATTATGCAAAAACGTTTTGATGTAGGGGCGGCAACCATTATCGAACTCAATGATGCCAATCTTACACTCGTTTCGTCAAATCTCTCGTATTATCAATCGATTCACGACTATTTGGCGGCCATGACCGAGCTTGAAGAAATTTCGGGAAATACCGATTTCAGCCGTTACGAAACAAATACAAACGAATAATCACACAGAAAACACATAAGACTCAATATGAAAAGATACACTAAAAACATTGCGTTATTTGCATTGACTCTCTCGGCTTTTGCTTGTACCGAAGAGAAAAAACAAACAGAAATTGTTGAAGAAAAACCTCAAGTACGTCTCGAAACAGTACACGTACAATCTGTTCCTCAAACTCAAGAGTTCACTGCTACGGTCGAGGCCGATGTTGTAAACAATATCTTACCGTATTCTCCTATGCGTATTAAAGAGATATTTGTTGAGGTAGGCGATGAAGTGAAAAAAGGTCAATTGCTGGTGCAAATGGATAGTGCTAATCTGCAGCAATCTAAGACACAACTCAATAATATTATTCTCGAATATAACCGTCAACTTGCTTTGCACGAGGTAGGTGGAACTTCGCAGCAGGCTCTCGATGCCCAAAAGACACAACTCGACGTGGCACGTACTGCCTTTGCCAACCTCCAAGAAAACACTCAATTGCTCAGCCCTATTGACGGTATCATTACCGCGCGTAATTACGACAATGGTGATATGTTTGGTGGAAACCCCATTCTTGTTGTGCAAAAAATCAAGCCCGTAAAACTATTGGTAAATGTTTCTGAAACTTTCTATACTCAAGTAAAAAAAGGTATGAAAGTATCTGTTAAACTCGATGTGTATGGCGATGAGATTTTCAATGGAAAAGTAAGCCTCAAATACCCCACTATCGATGCTTCGACTCGTACATTCCCTGTAGAAATCGAACTTCCTAATAGTGATATGCGAGTTCGTCCCGGTATGTTTGCCCGTGTGACTATCGATTTCGGTGCTCAAAAACGTGTTGTTCTTCCCGATCTCGCGGTTGTAAAACAGACCGGATCGGGCGACCGTTATGTATACGTTTATAACAATGGTAAAGTTGATTTCGTAAAAGTGGAACTCGGTCGTCGTACGGCTACAAAATATGAAGTCCTTTCGGGTGTGCCCGATGGTGCGCAAGTTGTCGTAGCAGGACAAACACGCCTTGCCGATGGTATCGAAGTCAAAGTAGTAGAATAAATATAAATACTCATCTAAAACATAAAACAGTACAATTATGAGTTTATACGCAAGTGCCGTAAAAAAACCTATTACGACCGCTTTGTGCTTTGTGGCTGTCGTTATTATGGGTCTTTTCTCACTGTCGCGACTCTCTATCGACCTGTTGCCGCACATAGAAACCAATACAATTATGGTTATTACCGCATATCCCGGTGCGAGTGCGGCCGATATAGAGACCAATGTGACGAAAATCATGGAAAACTCACTCAACACAGTGAGCGACCTCAAGGATATTACTTCGCAATCGAAGGAGAATATTTCGATTGTAACTCTTGAATTTGAGCATGGTACCGATATCGATGTGGCCACAAACGATGTGCGTGATAAAATCGATATGGTATCTTCTGCCCTTCCCGATAATGTGGAAAATCCCATATTGTTCAAATTCGGTACCGATGATATTCCTATTCTTATGTTGTCGGTTGTGGCTGAAGAGAGTATG
Organism: Bacteroidales bacterium; assembly: GCA_045606385.1. GTDB lineage: Bacteria > Bacteroidota > Bacteroidia > Bacteroidales > UBA11471 > Caccoplasma. The sequence continues at coordinate 26,548 of JAZURX010000002.1, forward strand.
CCCGGACTTTATAAAATCCTCGATGATAAAGTAGCCAACCCCCTGAAACGTATATCGGGTGTCGGTGCTGTATCGGTTGCCGGTGCGCCCCAACGTGAAATACAAGTCTATTGTAATCCTCAAAAACTCGAAGCATACAATCTAACCATTGAAGCAATATCTTCTATTATTGCTCAAGAAAACCTTAATACCCCAGGTGGTAGTTTCGATATCGGTTCCAATACATACTCGTTGCGTGTGCAAGGTGAATTTACTGATGCAAGTCAACTGCGCGATATAGTTGTATCTACAAGAAATGGTCAGACTATCTATCTTCGCGATGTTGCACGTGTAGATGATACCGTGAAAGAACGTGAGCAAGAGGCATATACCAATGGCGAACGCGGCGGTATGATTATTATTCAAAAACAATCCGGTGCCAACTCGGTGGAAATATCGAATGAGGTGCTTAAAAAATTACCCGAAATCCAAAAGTCATTACCCACCGATGTAAAACTCGGTATCATTGTAAATACATCAGAAAATATCGAGAATACCATCAATTCTCTTGTTGAGACAGTGCTTATCACATTTATTATTGTAGCATTTGTCGTGTTATTCTTCTTGGGTCGTTGGCGTGCTACTATTATCGTAGTTATCGTTATTCCTATTTCGTTGATAGCTGCATTCTGTTATTTGTTAGCATCGGGTAATACACTCAACATTATATCTCTATCTTCGTTGAGTATCGCTATTGGTATGGTGGTCGACGATGCTATTGTGGTGCTTGAAAACGTCACCAATCACATAGAGCGGGGTAGTGCTCCCAAGCAAGCTGCTGTGCACGGTACCAATGAGGTCGCAATTTCGGTTATTGCATCTACACTTACCATGTTGGCTGTGTTCTTGCCCCTTACCCTTATCACAGGTATGGCCGGTGTGCTTTTCAAACAATTGGGTTGGATTGTAAGTGTCATCATGATAGTTTCTACCATTTGCGCACTTTCTCTTACGCCGATGCTTTGCTCGCAGATGTTGCGTCTCAACCCCAAAAAAGGTCGTATATATAAACTTCTATTCACTCCTATCGAGAAATTACTCGATGCTCTCGATTCAGGCTATGCCAAGTTGCTCGATTGGGCTGTGCATCATCGTCCCGCGGTACTTATTTTGGCAGTACTTATTTTTGGTGGAAGTATGATGTTGACAAAGGTAATTCCTGTTGAATTTTTCCCTACCCAAGACAATGCTCGTATAGGTGTACATATCGAGTTGCCCATGGGTACTCGTACCGAAATTTCAAGAGATGTGGCATCGAGGGTGACGGAGGAATTCTTAGAAAAATATCCCGAGATAATTGTTTCGAATTTTACCGTAGGACAAGCCGACTCTGATAATACTTTCGGTTCTATCCAGACAAACGGTACACATTATATCTCGATGAATATCCGTCTATCGAGTGTAGAAGAGCGTGAACGCGGACTCCTTGAAATATGCGAGCTTATGCGTCAAGACCTCAAGAAATATGTTGAGGTGAAAACATATGAAGTGCTTGCCGGTGGTGGTACCGGTGGTATGGCTTCTCAATCGTCTGTCGATGTGGAAATTTACGGGCACGATTTTACATCCACCGACCGCATTGCAAATGAAATAAAGACCGCGATGGAGAAACTCAAAAGTTGCTCGGGTGTCACTATAAGCCGTGAGGATTATGTGCCTGAATATCAAGTTGATTTTGATCGTGAAAAATTGGCTCTTCATGGCCTCAATGTGGCAACAGCATCAATGTATCTCCGTAATCGTATCAATGGTTCTACAGCCTCTTACTATCGTGAAGATGGTGATGAGTATGATATAACGGTACGATATGCTCCCGAACATCGTCAGTCGATCGAAGATATAGAAAATATTCTTATCTATGGTAGTGATGGTAAAGGTGTTCGTGTTCGCGAATTGGGTAAAGTTGTCGAGCGTCTTACTCCACCGACCATCGAACGCAAGAATCGAGAACGTGTAGTTACCGTTTCGGGACTTGTGGCTCCCGATGCCGCGCTTGGTATATTGGCGACTGATACCCGTAAAGCGTTGGAGAGCATAAATATTCCGGCAGATATTTCTGTAACTCTTGCCGGTTCGCTCGAGGACCAACAGGAGGTATTTACCGACCTCTACATACTTGCGGTAATGATTATATTATTGGTATTTATCGTTTTGGCTGCTCAGTTCGAATCGCTTACATATCCGTTTATTATCATGTTCTCGATACCGTTTGCTTTCACCGGTGTATTTATCGGTTTGGCAGTTACAAGTACCCCGCTGAGTGTTATGGCTCTTATCGGTCTTATTATGTTGGCAGGTATTGTGGTAAAAAATGGTATTGTTCTTATCGACTACACTATCCTCAATCGCGAGCGCGGTCTTTCTATTACCCGCTCGGTTGTACATGCCGGTCGTTCTCGTCTGCGTCCTGTGTTGATGACTACATTTACAACCGTTATCGGTATGATACCTATGGCTATCGGTACCGGTGAAGGCTCAGAAATGTGGCGTCCTATGGGTATGACTGTGGCTTGGGGTCTTGCTGTATCTACCCTTATAACCCTATTGTTGGTACCTGTGGCATACGCTATATTTGCCAAAAACGGTGTGAAACGTACCCGTCGTAAACTTGCCAAGTTAAACAACTAAAATTCTATTCGAATGAAAGCAATATTTATAGCCTTTGACCAGGCACATTACGAAGATATAAATACAATCCTTACGCATAATAACTGTCGTGGATTTACCTATTGGCCCGATATTCAAGGTCGTGGCTCGGTAAAAGGCGAACCTCATTATGGTAGTCATGCGTGGCCCGGCACCAACTCGGCAATTCTTGCTGTTACTGAGGATAATCGAGTTTCAAATGTATTGAAAGATCTTAGAAATCTCGATGAGGAAAGACCTAAACTCGGCCTTCGTGCCTTTGTTTGGAATGTCGAAGATGCTATCTGACAAACATATCCGTTTCAGAAATTCCCCTGCCGTCGATAGGGGAATTTTTTTTATCTTTGTTCCATACATGATGTACTATGGCTGTAAAAATAAACAAAACCAATGTGGCACGCCTGCTCGATAGTGCCCGTATATCGTATCAACTTATTCCCTACGAGGTCGATCCGAATGATCTTGCGGCAACGCATGTAGCCGAGCAGTTGGGAGAGAATATTGCCCAAGTATTCAAAACGCTTGTATTACGTGGTGACCGTAATGGGATATTTGTGTGTGTTATACCGGGTAATATGGAGGTGGACCTTAAAGTGGCAGCAAGAGTCTCCCAAAACAAAAAAGTGGAGATGATAGCCATGAAGGAACTTCAACCTGTCACTGGGTATATTCGCGGAGGATGTTCGCCTATTGGTATGAAAAAACAATTCCCTACATACATACACAATACTGCTATTGATTTTGATTATATTTTTATAAGTGCAGGTGTGCGTGGTATGCAAGTAAAAATAGCCCCCAATGATCTTATTTCCTATACGACAGCTACTATCGTATCAGTAGCTATATAGATACGTTTACGTATTATATGCTTTTGAACCACATTATATAAAAACTGTTATATCAGTCGAGTATATGCAGAAAATATGTACCTTTGTACGATAAAGTGCATTTATTGTGCGATTATGTCCTATATATACCGATTTGTAATACTTTGTTTTATGTTGCTGTGCTGTCTTACTAAGACGGTAGGTCAGCTCAATACTGAGCGTATTACTTATATAGGTCGTAATGCTCTTTATTTCGAAGACTACGTCTTGGCGATGCAGTATTTCAATCAGGTTATCGAAGTAAAACCATATCTTGCCGATCCCTACTATTATCGTTCCATTGCGAAAATAAGTCTCGACGATTATGTCGGTGCCGAAGAAGACGCATCGGCTGCTATAGAGCGTAATCCATTTATTGTGGGAGCTTATCAGGTGAGAGGTGTAGCTCGCCAAAATTTGGGCGATTACCGTGGTGCTATCGACGATTATCGCATGGGTTTGCGGTATGCTCCCGAAGATAAGCAGTTTTTACTCAACAAGGCTATAGCTGAAGTGCAATCGGAGCAATATGCCGAGGCCGACTCTTCGTTTGCGCGTCTTATCGCGTTACATAGTACATTTTATAACGCCTATGTGAGTCGAGGACAATTTAATATTATGCGTGGTGATACTGCGGCTGCGATTGTCGATCTCGATAATGCCATCGCTGTTGATAAACATCGTGCCCAAGCCTATGCTCAACGGGCTGTATTGCATGCTATGTTTCGGCACGACTATACCACTGCACGTGCTGATATAGACCATGCTTTACGTCTCGAGCCAAACAATACCTCCTTTCTTATAAATAGGGCAATGATAAGATATTATCTCGAAGATTTGCGAGGTTCTATGGCCGATTATGATCGTGTGCTCGACTTAGCACCGACAAACCTTATTGCCAGATACAATAGGGGACTTTTGTCGCTTACAGTGGGTGCAAAAAATAATGCTCTTCGCGATTTTGATTACTATCTGCAACATGATCCCGATAACTTGTTGGCTCACTATAATAGGGCAATACTCAATAACGAATTGGGTAATTTGCGTGAAGCTATTGCCGACTTTGATAAAGTCATAGAAGCATATCCCGATTTCTATCAAGCCTACTATGCCCGCTCCGAAGCTAAGCGTAAAAATGGCGATACAGCAGGAGGAAAACGCGATTACAACAAGGCTGTGGCGCTCTATGAAAAATCGAAAAAAGAACCGGAGACCGTGAATGTCGATGATATTGCCGATAATGATAAAGTACGCAAAGAGTCTGATAAAAATATTAATAAATTCGATCGTCTGCTTGTTGCCGACAATACTGCTGGTGTCGACCGTAAATATAGTAGCGAAATACGAGGTCGTATACAAGACCATTCGAAAAAAATCGAAATATTACCGCTTTTTGCTCTTTCATACTATGAGAAATACGATGAATTACTTACTCGTAGAGTAATCTATATTCCCCAATTGGTAGAGTTGAACCATACTCGTCTTTTACGTCAGCGATTGATTTTGACCAATGCTTCGCAGCCTCTTGATTCATTACAGGCGCAGACTCACTTCAAATCTGTTTCGGATTATTCACGGCTTATCGATATAAATCCATCAAATCCGGTGCCTTATTTTGGAAGAGCAATTGATTTCTTGCTCTTGCAAGACTTTGCAAATGCCCTTCATGATCTTGACTGTGTTATACGATTGAGCCCCAATTTCATGTTTGCATATTTTACACGTGCATTTGTGCGTCAGAAACAAATAGAATATAGCTTATCGACTTTGGGTAGTGAGGGAGACTTTGTTCGTGCCACTACTGCCGACCCGCTTCCCGCGTCACAATCTCGTAAACTTTCCAATCTCGGACTTATGCGCGACCCATCTTCGGTCGAATACGAAATGGTGCTGCGTGATTATGAGCAAGCCATAGCTCTTGCTCCCCAGTTTGCTCATACCTATTATAATAGAGCCAATGTACGTTGTGCTCGTTCCGATTTCAAGGCGGCTGTTGTGGACTATACGACAGCAATCGAACTTGATGCCGATTTTGCCGAAGCATATTATAATAGAGGACTCGTCTATGTCTATTTGGGTGAAAATGAGAAAGGTGTTGCCGATCTGAGTAAAGCCGGCGAGCTGGGAATCGTTGCGGCATATAATGTTATCAAGCGACTCAGTGATTAATTATCAAATTCATAACGTACTTCCGAATCGTTTTTTTCTTGCGCACTTTATACTGAAAAGCATTATTTCTCGTTTATTCCATATATAAAGTAATTTCTACAATTCATTTCAGGTATGATATTACGGCAAATACTCCTTTCCGTTTTGTTTTGTGTGTGCTTTGCGGCTCATGCGCAGCAACGTGTGGAGATAACCGGAAAAGTCATCGATTCCGATGGTGTACCAATGGATTTAGTAACCGTCGCTGCTCCATCGTATGCTGCCGGTACTTTTACAAACGAAAAAGGCGCATTTTCTTTTACTGTAAATACTTCTGATTCGGTTGTTGTGGTATTTTCATATTTAGGTTATAGAAAAGAGCAACGTGTTATCTATCCTACCGATGAAAAAGTGACACTCATGGTGCGTATGTATCGAAAAGATCGTACACTTACAGAGGTAGAGGTTAGAGAATATCGTCGTCAAATGTCGACACTTCAAAAAATAGACCCAAAAGATTGGAAGTTGATGCCCGATGCATCAGGGGGCTCTATCGAGGCCATGTTGGCAACGATGCCCGGAGTACACTCCAATAATGAATTGAGTTCGCAATACTCGGTAAGGGGTGGAAACTACGATGAGAATATTGTATATGTCAACGGGATAGAGGTGTATCGCCCGCAACTTATACGATCGGGTCAGCAGGAAGGGTTGAGTTTTATCAATCCCGATATGGTCGGAGCCATAGGATTCTCATCCGGTGGATACCCGGTGGAGTATGGTGATAAGATGTCGTCGGTACTTGATATTACGTATAAACAGCCCGAGAAATTCGAAGGCTCCGTATCGGGAAGTTTCCTCGGTGCAAGTGCAAGCGTGGGGCATAGTACAAAAAAGTTCTCGCAACTTCATGGCTTTCGTTTCAAAACAAATTCGACATTGCTCAGTACCCTCGATACGGAGGGTGAGTATAAACCTACTTTTTTCGATTATCAAACCTTTCTTACATATCGATTTAATTCTCGTTGGAATATATCTTTCCTTGGTAATATTTCGAGCAATAATTATCGTTTTACACCTGCTACTCGCACTACACGTTATGGCAGTGCGTCATCGGCTGCACAGTTTAAGGTATATTTCGATGGGAAAGAAGAAGATTTGTTTCAAACCTATTTTGGCGCATTGACACTCAATTTCAACCCTTCGGCGTATACAAAATTGTCGTTTCTTACATCGGCATATGCATCGCGAGAACGGGTTACCTATGATATTACAGGTGAATATTGGCTCGATGAACTCGACCTTGCAAACGATGTCGATACACAAGAGAGTGCCGGCACATTAGGTTATGGCTCATACCATGAACATGCCCGTAATAGACTTAATGCCGATGTGTTTTCTGTTGCACTCAAAGGCGAGACCCGTATCAAACGACATACACTCAATTATGGCATTGATTATCGGCGTGAGCATATTCAGGACAATATGCGAGAATGGGAATCGCGCGACTCTTCGGGTTATACATTACCGCATACAGGCAATGGAATAGCTCTGATTTCGAGTATCCGCTCCGAGCAGAATGTAGAAAGTAATCGTATTTCGCTCTATGCACAAGAAACCTATCGCCTCGAGCATAAATCGGGTATATATCATTTTACCAGTGGGGTGCGTATGTCATATTGGGATTATAACAACGAATGTATTGTTTCTCCGAGGCTTTCGGTTGGTTATAATCCGGCTTTCAGTCAGCGGCTCACTTTTCGATTTGCTGCAGGACTCTATTATCAGGCCCCTTTCTATAAAGAGTTCCGAGATACCATACAAGACAATCGTGGAAATTGGGTGGTACGACTCAACGACAACATAAAATCTCAGCGTTCTATTCATTTTATTTTGGGGGCTGATTACACATTCCATGCCTTGAATCGTCCTTTCAAATTTACAGGTGAACTCTATTATAAAAAACTCGATAATATCGTTTCGTACGAAGTCGATAATGTGCGAGTATGGTATAGTGGCGAAAATACGTCAAAAGGTCATATTGCCGGGCTCGACCTCAAGCTTTTTGGCGAGTTTGTTCCCGGGGTAGACTCTTGGCTTACTTTTTCGTTGATGAGTGCCAAGGAGTCTGTTAATGGGAAAAATATACCATTACCTACTGAGCAGCGATATAGTATCGGACTCTTTTTCCAAGATTATGTGCCTCGATTCCCTAAGTATCGCTTTTCTTTGAAGGCTATTTGGTCTGATGGTTTGCCTATGGCTCCACCCCGTAAGGGACGAGCAGACGGCTATTTTCGTACACCTCCATATCGACGTGTCGATATTGGACTTTCACGTCGGTTGGCAGGTGGTGAAGATCGTATTATGCGCAAGCCTTTTTTCCGTTCATTCCAAAGTATTTGGATAGGACTAGATGTGTTTAATCTTCTTGATTTTGCTAATACCAATTCATATTATTGGGTAACTGATATTTATAATGCACAAAATGCTGTTCCCAATTATCTTACCGGGAGGCAGTTTAATTTACGCCTCTCATTCAATTTTTAACTCTTTCACCCAGGCTCCATCTGTGCGTATTCGATGGCAGGGTATACGTAGGCGTTCACACTCTTCTTCGAGATGTTTTTGTTGAAAATAGGGGAGATTGTATGATAAAATTATTTGACGAATGTCGAGCACCTGTCTTACATTGTCTATTTTCCCTTTGAATCCGGGACATATAATACCATAATCTATGCTCATTCTTGTATGCGAATTCGTGTTTATCCACCTATCATCGTCGAGTATGATTATGCGCTCATTAAAGAATGTAATATAGGGTAATCGTATCCTTAAATGGTCATGAGTGGCGTTGTCGGTAATGTATGCGACATTCTCCAAATTATTTCTCAATCGGAATCTCTCGCTCTCATGTTCTATTGTGCGTTGACTGATGGTATCAAGTGGTAATAATAAATTGTTCCCATTATCGATAAAATTGAGTGTTGTACTTCTACTTTCTTGATACACAACCCATCCATTGTGTATAGGACGATGCCCTGCGACAATGTCAAATATTAGCAGACCGAGTGCAAAAAATAACGTGCTGATAAGGACCTTGGTTTGTCGTGAGAGCAACCATGTGATACCACCTATTATCACCCCGCACCATAATATAAGTATGTGTGGCTCGAACCATATATCGCGTATCGATGCGTATTTGAACGATGAGATTATGTCAGTAAATTCATTAAGACCATATGTTGAGTAATTCAGCACCTCTCTTAGAAGTTCTATTTGTATACCGCATGATGCAAGTATAAGCCATAAAAATCCACAAAAAAGCAATATAGGAAGTAGGGGAACAACTATTATATTTGTGAGTAGCCCGAGTAGCGGAAATTCGTGAAAATAGTATATTACAAGAGGCAGTGTTCCTATTTGTGCTACAATCGACACACATAGAAGTGACCACATCTTTCGTAATATTTTATTGTAGGGATTCCATGTATGATATAGCGGGGTGTATAAATACAGAATGGCGAGTACAGAAAGGAAACTCAGTTGAAATCCGACTTGGAATAGGTAATGCGGATTGTATAGCAACATTATTGTGGCAGCGACAAAGAGGCTGTTGAGCGGACGTGGTTTACGAGTGATTATAGTTCCTATAAGTACGATTGTAACCATTACACACGCACGTATTACAGAAGGCGAAAGCCCGGTTATAAATGCGTATATCCATATACAAACGAGTATGGCGAGTGCGTGCAACCTTTTCTGGCGAAACCAGAGCAGAGGAGCGAATAGAGCCGATAGTACAACCCATATAATACCGGTGTGTAATCCGCTTACGGCGAGGATATGTGATAGTCCGGCAGTGGAGAATGTCGCTCTTTGTGCGTCGCTCACTTCTTCGGTATATCCCAATAATAAGGCTTTCAATAACCCGATAGATTCGGGTGTGAATCCCCCTTGATCTATGTATGCAAGATATTTGTCTCTCTGTCTTTCCGCTTTTCCTTTGAATGAATTTTGTTGCTTTTTCCCTGCTATTTTCCACTGCCCGGCTGGCAAATATTGCGTGTATATGTATCCTTTATGGCGCATCAGTGATGCATAATCAAATGCTTCGGGGTTTGCTTTATTGGCAATAGGAGCGATATGTTGTGTGAATAGTACTATGTCGCCTTGTTGTAGGGAGCATGCTGCCGAGTCTTTCTCCAATCGTAGTATTATAGGTTCGTTTACTGTAGTAGGCTTATTATCTCTATTGAAAAGATTGGTTAGGGTTGCTTCGGCACCGATACTGTTTTTCGATGAAGAAATTTTTCCATCAATATGTGCGAGGGCATATTTGTTATCCTTGAGTAATGTATTATCCATGCTGTTGTGTTCTGTCAGTAACATACCGGTGCAACCTAATGCAAATAATAAAATAACAGTAGCGTAGGCAAACAGATGTTTGTATCGAAATCGTAATTCTATACGTGATAGCGTGTAGATATGAAATCCTAAGAAAAATAGACCGATGATATAGGCCGGAATTATAAATATATTAGGAAACGCCTCTTGTGCGGCAATACCTATAGCAAGAGGTATGGCAATACGTGAGAATGGAGCCTCTTCTAACAATTGCACATTTTTCATGATTTGATATTACCGAGAGTCGGTTTCGGTAATTGATATTTATAGATGTTTCAGACGCGATATGGTTGTTTCGGGACATTCCGATGCAAAAACACTATGTCCGGCGACCAAAACATCTACACCGGCATCGATGGCTTGTCGACCGGTAGATTCGTTTATACCACCATCTATTTCGATAAGTGCAGTGGCGTTTTTGCGTAGAATCATCTCTTTCAATCGCATGACTTTTTCAAGAGTATTGGGTATGAATTTCTGTCCGCCAAATCCGGGATTTACCGACATGAGCAGTACCATATCCACATCGGTGATTATCTCTTCAAGCATACTTACCGGTGTATGAGGATTGAGTGTGACACCCGCTTTCATGCCGGCTTCTTTTATTTGCTGTATTGTACGATGTAAGTGGAGGCAAGCTTCATAATGAACATTCATCATGTAGGTGCCCAAATCTTTCAGCCTACCGATAAATTTATCCGGCTCTACAATCATTAAGTGTACATCAAGTGGCTTTGTACATATTGTTGCCACCGATTTCAATACCGAAAATCCAAATGAAATATTAGGTACAAACACTCCGTCCATAATATCAAGGTGTAACCAATCGGCTTCACTGCGATTTATCATATCAATATCTGTTTGTAGATTGGCAAAGTTTGCCGACAATAATGAGGGTGCGATAAGTGTTGCCATAATTGTTACTCCTTGCTTTTTATGCAAAGATATATGTTACCATTCAATTTTTGAAAGTTTTTCTTTCAAAAAAAAGTATATAAATCTGTTTTTTCATAAGAAATACTGCTCGATTATATGACCGAGCAGTCGCTATGTTTATTTGATAGAGAATGATTGCCACTTAATTTAAGGCAAGACAACTATTCTGTCCGTTTTGTGTACTCGCAATGCCGTATGTGCGGGCAAATTGACGAAGCAACATCAATGTACTTTTTCGTGGCCCCGGTGCTGGCATTACAACTTGTGACGAGTAAGATGATGATGGAGTAGTAGTTTTTTTCATAGGCAATCTGTCTTTATTGTTTGATGTGAGACATCAAATTTTGAAACTATCAAGATTGATGCTCTACATTCAAAACGCAGTTCGCTCCTTTTTATTATATAATGAGGATAATTTTATTAGATTTTTTTATCTGTACATAATTTAGTATTTTGAGAAGTGATTTTGACTTATTTATATACAAAGACAGAGAGTTTTTTATACCTTTGTGATGTTTTTCAAAATTCTAAAAAAGACGATTATGACAAGCAATTCAGAGATATATCCCCAAATATATTATGTTGGAGCCAACGATTATAAAACTCACAAATTCGAAGCACTTTGGCCGTTACCTTATGGCGTTGCATACAATAGCTATTTGATTGTCGACGAAAAAGTCGCGCTTATTGATACGATAGAGGCTCGATATACTGAGCAGTATCTCAGTCAAATTCAGTCGATATTGTGCGGACGCAGTATCGATTATCTTATCGTCAACCACATGGAGCCCGACCATTCGGCATCTATCGCAGCTGTGCGTCGTCTTTATCCCGATGTGCAGATTGTAGGTAATTCTAAGACTGTAGATATGATAAACGGATTCTATGGTATCAACGATAATATGTTTGTTATAAAAGACGGTGATACAATCTCTCTTGGAACCAAAACACTTTCGTTCTATTTGGTGCCGATGTTGCATTGGCCCGAAACTATGGTGACCTATTGTTCCGAAGGTAGTATTCTCTTTTCTGGCGATGCTTTTGGTTGTTTTGGTGCATTGCGTGGAGGTGTAGTCGATACGGAACTCGATTGTGGTGTCTATTGGGACGAAATGTATCGGTACTATGCCAATATTGTCGGGAAATATGGAAAGCCCGTACAGAATGCTCTGGCTAAGTTGGCCAATCTCTCCATTGATATGATATGCTCCACACACGGTCCCGTATGGAAACAATATGTAAGTAAAGTCCTCGATATATACGACCGATTGAGTCGTTATGAAGGCGAAGAAGGAGTGGTTATTGCGTATGGAAGTATGTATGGTAATACGGCAAAAATGGCCGAGACCATTGCTCAAGAATTGGCTTTGCAGGGTATTTCGCATATTGTTATGCACGATCTGTCGACATCAGATAAGTCGTATGTATTGCGCGATATATTCCGTTATAAAGCACTTATTATAGGAAGTCCTACATACAACACACAATTGTTCCCCGATGTCGAATTGTTGGTTTCGGCTCTAAAAAACAGAGATGTCCGTTCTCGTCTTTTTGGCTGTTTCGGCTCATTTGGCTGGGCGGGTCGTGCAGTGAAAGAACTGACAGCTTTTGCCGATCAAATGCAATGGCCCATGCCTGTCCAGGGTGTAGAAATGCGCCAAGGGTTCGACCAAGAAGCGGAAGCGCGTTGTCGTGATATGGCTCGATCCATAGCCGACTCTCTCCATTAACAATGTACTGAATTTTGAGACAAAAGTGTTAGTACAGCCGTTTTGGAAGCCAGAGTCTGTTGTACTCGTTCTTCTTTTTTGATTGTATTGCTGATCTCGGCAGTTTTTTCTGTGTAACAGAGAAGAATAAATACTTTTTTGATGAAGAGAAATCGTTAAACAATAAAAAAGTTGATATTTCTTCTCCCTATGGGCTTGGTGTATGCTGGTTTTGTAATATTCACTTTGTTGAAATGACTTACGACTTGTCACTACTTTCTCATAGAGGCTCTTGATATCGGCTGTACCAATCACGACCGAATGCTTTACACCCACCACTCGCTCTGGCACCTGTTGTAGTGCGCTATATCGGAGATGTAGGTGGTCATTGGATTCCTAATAAATCTTTTGCGGTATCACCTAAATAAGGCAAAACTCCTTCACGAAAAGCCTTTGTTTTACGTCTTGCACTTGGGTGACTTATCCAAATGATTTTGGTGGAATACTTCCCCAATTCAAATACATCGGCATATTCGTTGGAGGATAACAATTTTGCATCTAATCCGTTAAGAACATCCCTACGACCTCGTTGCCCCAAAACCACAATCAAGTCTGGAGTGTCGTATGCATTGATAATGTTCTCTAAATTCTCCATTGTGTTGACATAAGTATGTAACTCCTTGACAAAAGCACTGTCACGATGTTTGTGGATTCTATTGAGCCATCCGTCTTTAATCTCCACTAATGATAGATTGCCATATCCGGCACCCTCTAAAAGGTCAAAGTGTTCTTGATTAAAGTTTGTAACATCAACCCACTCACCGGTCATTATATAGATGTATAGTTTTTGACAAAAAGGCCAAAATTTAGATGTGTAGTTACTCCTCCACGAGGTGTTCTCTTTTAGACTATGGCAGTCTGTTCCATCTTTATTTACACCCTGAACGGTCACGACTTTGCTATTTTTTTCTAAATAGTCTTCGATATTATTATTGTCGAAGTCGTCCAACATCTCTTTCACCTTTATCCAACCTGCCGAATCAACACCTACAAAAAATATCTTTTTTGCGGCATTTGTATAGTTATTAAATGTGTATGGAATGAAAATTCCTGACAGAGGACGAGCATCTTCCGGCAACTCTTTTACCTTTTCGCAAAACCCCTTAACAAAATCACGATAGTACTTTTTGTTAATCATAATAGCGTTCTTACTTTTTATGCACCTTAAACTTATACATTGGAGGGTTGAGGTGGTCGTGGTAGTTGCTCTCCATATCGCAAACATCTATATCTATTTCTTCTCGCAAAGCCTTTGGTGCAAGCACTTCAACTGCTGCACCCATCGACAGAATCTTCTGCCTAAAATCGAACGACGGGCAGAGGCGGTACTCGAAAATTGAATACTCCTCGTTGCGTTCAACCTCGACCTGCGAGTGATGCAGAGGCAGGGTGCGCAGATACTTGCTGTGCCACGAATCGACCCTCAATCACACAGGCTCAACATCGAAATCCTCATCACCGATGATAATGCCGTAGTAGTCCTCGAAAAACTTCGCTGTATCGAACTTCTTGGGCAGTTTGAATTTACGCTCGGTTGGCTCCAACGCCTTAATGCGGTCGAGGGCATAGATGCGCAGTTTATCGCTCATTCCGAGCATATACCACCTCTGCTCAAAAAGTTTCACACAATACGGCTCCACCTCGAAGGTTGAAGGCTCCTCTCGATGGAAACTGTGGTAGGTCATCGAGAGAGCTATACCCTCGCGCATTGCATCGACAATGGTCGTGAGGTGCTGCTGCCCCGAAGGTACTTCTTCGAGGAGGATACGGTTTTTGAGGTCTTGGCTCTCGTGCAACATTCCGTTTACCGAGAAGGTCTGCAAAAGCCACTTACGCATACCCATATTGTCGATACCCTCGCGGTCGCCAATCACATAGCCTCGGCGAGCGCGGTCGTATTTTATCTCGATATCGAACAACTCCTCCACCGCATCGGTATAGCGGTGAAACTGACGCTCGGAGAGTTCCTCGCCACGCCCAAAATGCGACTCATGGCGATGTTGTATCTCTTCGAGCGTGATAGGCCCTCTGTTATATATGGTCGTCACGAACCACACATAGCGGTTGATAAGTCCTGCGGTACTCATAGCGATCGTAATTTTAGGTAAAGTTACAAATTATTCCCAATTATATCGCAAAAATATAATAGTCAACTGACAAAAAATGTCAGAGTGAATTAAGTTGGCAAAAAAATACAGCCGATTTTTCGACTGCATTTCTCAAAAGTGGAGAAACTATCCCATAATCTCTTCGACCAAATCAATGAATCGTTTCTCGATGAGGGCATCCCAAAGTTTTGTGTTTTTGAATGCTTCGGCGGGGATATACTCCTTGTAGCGCTCGAAAAATTCGGGTGTGTAGAGTGTATCATCACTCCAACGATTGATTATGCGTTCCCAATCCCACTTATCGGCAAACTTATCGAGCAGGGCATACGAGAGTTTCAAGTCGCTATTATCCGACAACTCGTGCCAATCCCATTGGTCGGCAAATTGTTCGATAATTTTAGGTGTCAAAAGTCCACTGGGAGCGTAAAACGACAACCCCTTCCAATCGATATAATTCTTGAAATTTTCGAGGATTGATGCTGTCTAGAGCATTTCGGTATTCTCCGACAAGACCTCCCAGTCAATCTCACTGCGATACTTGCAGAGCAGCTCCTCATTCCACTTAAACTCGCGCGACAGCTTTTTCCACGCCTCTTTGTTCAACTCCTGCGATACAATTGCATCGCCAAATGTTCTTACGATTACCATAATTCAAATTGTTTTATTGTGTTAAAAATATTTTGATGCCTCATATACGTCTCGCAAAAACTGCTCGGTGTGCTCTGCGTTATCGCGAGGGTCGTAGCGGTAAGGAATAGCTTCCCAATCGCTATCGAAATGGTGTAAATGGCGTGCAGAGTGTATTCCGCTCAATACTCTTTCGACAGCCACCTCATATTCGAAAATATAGTAGCAGCGGGCAACGATATACGCCTCTCGGCTCATACCCTTCGGGCAGAGAGCAATATCCTTAAACAGATATTCATAAAACTCCTCAAAACTTTCAAATTCCATTTCGTAGGAAGTCGCATCTTCAAACCAAAATCGCAGTGCCGGGCCACGATATTTTTCAATCAATTCTACTTCGTTTCTCATTGTTTCGTTCGTTTTATGGTGCAAAGTTGAGAAATCACACTGCCATATTGTGTCAGAGCAAAAAATATTTTCACACTGACAGCCTTTGGTACTTTCAATTCTCACCTTTGCAGGAAAAAAGAGAAGATGAAAATTGCAATAGTAGGTAGCTGCACATTTGAAGATTATAATGCAATGTGCACTTTTATTGAAGAGAGATTAGCCACTATGGATAGTCCCACTATCGAGGCAGTAGTATCAGGAGGAGCAAGAGGTGCAGACTCGCTTGCCGAGCGTTATACCCAAGAACGGGGTTTACAGATGATTGTATTTCCTGCCGAGTGGAAAAAGTATGGTCGGCGAGCGGGATTTATTCTCAATGTGGATATTATCCGTGAATGTGATATCTGCTTTGCCTTTTGGGATGGCGAGAGCCACGGCACACAACACGACATTGAGTTATGCGAGCAGATGAACAAACAATGTTTTATTTATAGATTTTAGAATTATGAGACGAGAACCCTACACCCGAGCAACTGATGTGTTGTATCGACTCACAACAATCTATTACCAATGCAAGTCAGAATCACGCTATCCACGCTTTGAAGTGCGACGAGAGGTTACAGGCTACTTTCATTCGTTGGAGGATGCCGAGCAGCGTATTCGCAAATATGTAGCAGAGGCGAAGAAGGCAGAATCCTCTGGTAAGTATCGCTCAGATTACGACTACTATTATGGCTTTGTTGTTGATGAGATACCATTTGATTGGCATCTTACGGGCGATGCACAACATACCCGCATCTATTTGGAAGATGGGACATTTCTGCACGAAACCAAAGTCTCGGCACTATACAACAAGGATTTGAGCGGAGCACTTGAACCATTTGATGGGCGACCAAAAGAGGAGTGTCGTTTCGAGGTAGGCGACTTGGTCGAGGTGCTATCGGGCGATACGGTGTCGTTGGAGATTATATATAGTCAGCCACCTACTCCTGCAAGAGCCGCAGAGATTCGCCGAAGAGTATGCGAGGAGTTTCAAAAGAATTGCCCCGAAATCACGGATGGCGAGCTAAACCAAGAGATGGATTATCTGCTTGATATAACAGACGACTCCTACACCACGCTCGATGGCGACGAGGGGTATATGGAAAACCATTCACACCCATACATCACACAACTATTCCCCGCGCGTCGCAAAGTGCCGTATCTGCTCCGCAAAAAGTTGGAGCGAGGCTTGGAGATAGCTCTGAAAGAGAACGATTCGTATCAACATTAGTTGACGAAGCGAATTTTTATGTTTAATTTTGGCTAAAAAAAAAGGAAGAATGGTTATGACTCAAAATTGCAATTATGCAAAAAGTGTCCTGCAAGATTTGGGATATACAATCGAAGAGGCATCTGATATTATTGAAGTGATAAAACAAGGTGATTATGCTTTTCCTTGCAAAAAGGCACAATCGGTGGATTTGTCTAAACAACAAGTCTGGATGCAAGATGAGTGTACTGGAATAGATATTCCCGTATTGTGGATACCTAATCAGATCAAAAGTTCAAATACCATTATTTTGTTGGCGCAAGATCCTTTACGCGATAAGGATTATTGGGATTACTCAAAAGAGGAAATTCAACACGATATGCATGTTATTGTTGGTACGCCCTATGCCTTACACATATCCGAAACAACAAAACAGACTATGGTTGGAACAAAGAAAAAGGCTAAACGCTATAATGTTGGAGTTTATAGGGCTATTATAGCTAAATTATGCGAGCAAGGTTATAATGTGTATTGCACTGACATATTCAAATACTATATGCGAGAAACACCTAATAAAGAGGTTACCGAGTGTGATGTTGAGATTTTTATCAATGAGTACAAACGAGTTAATCCTATTAGAATTATCGCCATGGGGAAGAAAGCACAAAAGGCTGTTGCAGAGTTGCAGATTGAGTCTAACAAAATAATTTCGGTGCTACACCCAAAAGCTCGACCTCAACGCACGACTGAGCAAATTGTTAATGATATAATTGAAAAATTATAGGTTTAGACGGGGATACAAAACTATCCCCGTCTAACTATTTCATATACCTCTCGCAAATAGTCGTCTATGTTTTCGTTAATGTAGAAGCAATCTTTCTGCGGACGCCAAAGCAGATACACCTTATCCGAGAATAGGTCCTTATGCTTTTCTACATTCGGCATATCTTCGGTAAGGCTATCGAAATAGTCCTTGAAATATTGTTGAGTGCGGTTGTAAATCTCCTGCCCGAGGCGGATTTGCGGTGCACGATTTTGCTCCGCCTCGCTCACAAACTTATCCCTGAACTCCTCAAATGAGCAACGCTTCCACCATTTCCAGCTGCTACCATCCTGTTCCTCCCAATGCTGATGCTTTATCTTTACCTCCACGCAAAAGTCGTTCATACGCAGAATGTCGGGAATCGAGTAGGGCTTGTGGCAACTCAAATCGTGAATGGCGTGGCAGATGCAGAGGTGGCTCAACTTCTCGGCAGCGGGCTGCGCAGACTCATACCAAGTCGTGCCATCATTGAGGTTATCTTTTATCCCTAACTCTTCGCGTGTCATCTCTGGGCAATAGTCGGTTGGCGAACATAAACACCAACAATAGTTCCAAAATATGTATGCAAGTCGGTTTGCAGTTTTGTCGTTTATCGAAACCAATGTGGGAAGAATACATATGCAAGTGACGAATGGTAGCCGTAATATTTTTTATTTCCTTGTTACAATCAACTTTTAGGGAGTTTCCTTTTTATTTATGAAACAATATGTATATCCTTGACTATTGCTTTAAGGATTGAGTTCAATGAAGTAGGTACTTAAAGGTGTCCATTTTCTGTTACATACAGTACTAAAGCTATACTTTCTACTTGCGAAACTTAAACGAATAACTTTATTAAGCTAAATAATATGAAGATGATTGACAAGGTAATGGAAGAGTTGCAAAAACAAGGTTTTCTAGCCCAGCGTGAAAATTTCGGTATTGTATTCAAATACCAGATGACCAACTACCTCTACTTAAAAGGCAAAGATGAAGATGATTATTTTAGCCTCTATGTTCCCTATATATTCAAGGTTGATGAGGAAAATATGTCCGATGTGCTTGTAACAATCAACGCTATCAACAATGCAATGAAGGTTATAAAATTGGTTGTTAATGACAACCAAGTTTGGGCTTGCTTCGAAGAAATACTCCCAAAAGATGCAAATCTTGAGGACATCGTTCCTTATGCAGTTGCAACATTGTTCCACGCTCGCCAGCAGTACTATGAGCAACTGGAGAAGGCATAACCATTATAAGCATAGAAGACTAAGAAAAGCTAAAAAAGATCCGTAGCTGAAAAGTCCGAACCACGACTATGTGAGAGATAACTACCTTTTTTATATGAGGAGGTTACCTAAAAGCACGAATACAACGTACGACCGAGCAGATTATTGAAGAAATTTTAGAAATGTTACACTTTTGTTTGATGATTCTGTCTGCTATTCATCGAAGAATGGTCTATAAACAAAAAAATTGATTGTCTCTCGACAATCAATCTCTGTTAACCTTAAATCTAATACCATGAAAAACACAATGCAAATTTAGTTTCTTTTATGTTATAAAACATATATTTGGCTTGTAATTCTCCCGTATTTAACGTTATTTAACAAATGTTGACATCTTTAGAGATTACTTATACCCATCATACTCTTCTTCATTAGGAAAAATACTATCCCATATACCGTCGTTTTGGGGTGTATATTCTTCACAATATGTTTTGAAAGCTCGTTTTATATTGTATCCGCGAGAAATGCACCATTCTTCGTAGTTATTGCGTAATTCATCATCGCTTTCGAGCATTGTGTTCAATTGCTCTTCGGCCATTTCTACATCGTGATGTTTCTTTATAAGGCTCTCGAGTATTTCTTCTATATCGAGGTATTGCATAGGTATAAATAATTAAGGTTATTATTAATAGTGTAAATTTTCAATTTATAGTCGATTATTATAACAACCGATATATAATAATTGTTTACTACAAATATAGCAAACATTTCTGATATTTACAAATTTGCTATTCCCGATGTGATTGCTCTTTGATGCCAAATCGAGCGGGAATATGTAAAAATGGCAGAATGAAGAATATCGGAATACAGCAAACCATTATCCAACTGAAAAACAGAGTATATCCTAATTTGTCGGCAAGCCAGCCTGCTGCCATACCTGGAAGCATCATACCCAGAGCCATGAATGCAGTGCATAGGGCATAGTGTGCTGTTGAATGTCGCCCCTCAGCAAATGCAATCATATACAGCATATATGCAGTAAAACCAAAACCATAACCAAACTGCTCGAATGCAACACATATATTTACTACAACGTAAGATGACGGTTGGGCCATGGCTAAATATAGATATACAAGATTGGGGAGAGATATAGACAATGCCATGAACCATATCCAGTAGCGCAATCCATGTCGGGCAACGGCCATACCTCCCAATATGCCACCGATGGTAAGAGCCACAACGCCTACCGTGCCATATACAAATCCTACTTGTTGTGTCGAAAGGCCCAAACCTCCATCGGCGGTTTCATCGAGGAGAAACAGTGATGCCATTTTTACCAATTGTGCTTCGGCAAAGCGATAGGTGAGCAAGAATATGAGTGCCACGACTATGCCGGGTTTGCGAAAGAACGATATGAAGGTGCCGACAAACTCGTGCCATATACGTTGTATGCTATCGGATTTATCGGCTGAATCGATCTGCGGTCGAGGTAAAATAGAGCCGTGGTAGCAGGCGAATGCGATAAACAAAAACGCCATGATGCCAAATGTAAGTGCCCATGCCATTGTTGTATCGGAATAAAGTTCGAGCGTCCCCGCCAGAATCACAAGCAATCCCTGTCCTGCAATCATGGCTATGCGGTAGAATGTGCTACGTATGCCGACAAAAAAAGATTGTTCGTGCGATGTGAGAGCCAGCATATAAAAACCGTCTGCAGCAATATCATGAGTGGCCGAACTGAATGCCATAAGCCAAAAAAATGCCATAGTCGCTTTGAAAAAGAATGGTGTCGGTAGTGTGAAAGCTATCCCGGCCATGGCCGCGCCTATAAAAAATTGCATCACCACAATCCACCATCGACGTGTGCACAGTATATCGATAAACGGGCTCCATAGTGGTTTTATTACCCACGGCAGGTATAGCCAGGCTGTATATAGCGCCACATCGGTATGCGATACACCCAGTCGGTCATACATAATGGTGGCAAGTGTCATGACTGCAACATAGGGGATACCCTCCGCAAAATAAAGCGATGGTATCCACTTCCATGCGGCTTTTTTCGATGTTATTGACATAATTTTTCGATGACAGAGGGTAATATATCGGGCGATGACACTTGTCGATATATGTCCGATATTTCTTTGGTGGTAATAAGTTCAAAATCCTCTTTCCGAGGTGTTATGATAAGACCCATCATATCTACGGCACCGGGGCTGATAAGTCGCTTGGCATCACCTTCGGCGTAATATTGGCTCGGTCGATGAGCCGAACGTGCTACAACCCAGCATCGCCAACTGTCTTCGTTCCGGTGTGTGCATAAGATATTTATTGCTGGTTCGACGTCGTTGACCTGGAGTGGTAACGACTGCATGATATTGTTGAGTATTGCCTGCAATACATCTATATCTTTACCATCGATAGCCATAATAGCCATCGGTGTGTCGGTAAGCCATGATAGGGCGAAATCGTTTCGTATGATGTATTTTCCGTGACGCTCGACTAAGGAATCCCATTTGGATTCGAAGGGTATGATGCCACACGAGCCGGCCTGGAAGTGCATATGGTCGGGAGCCGATGCTCCGCAGCGAGCACCATTGTAAAATACAACATATCCCGGGAGCATTTGAGCTACCGTAAGCATATCCGTGATGCGGTCGTTCTTGCATCCGTCGTTGCTATCGAGTATTTGAGGAACATGTGCAATAGAAGTAATTGTGAAATGTATAGGGAATATGGGGTAGGGATTGATTAATAATTTATATCGGCCGGCTATAGGTAACGACAGTTGCTCATCGGGACGATTTCGGTCGCAGAGAAAACAAGGCCGTTCTGCTATTGAGACTGCATCGATATGCGAAGCAGTCGAATGTATGCGAGCGGCATTGTATTGCAGGCGTATTGGCAACCCGTCGACATCGATCTCTCGTACCGATATATGACGTAATGCTCTGTAATTGTCGGCAAGGAACGGCCATTCTATTTGTTGGCGGAGAAAAAGTGCCTCGGCGTGTGGGGTAAACAAGGTGTTCTCTTTCATCGTAATTGTTGTATTCGTGCTTGCAGTTCTATGAGTCGCAAACTGTCTTTGTATGCATTATTGGTGTTGAGGTGTTCTATCTCGAGCGATGCGTCGGAGTTCCCTTCCCACCGACGACACAGGTAAAGCGATTCGTAGATACGTCCTATGCGGTATTCACGCGAAAGTCGCAACCCCATGGCATAATCTTCGCCATAGCTGACATTGGGAAACATATGCCGGCGAACAAGTGGGGTGTAAAATGCGCGTGGTGCTCCTAATCCATTGATGCGCAAAGCATTATTGTGTCCGTTCTCGTCGCTCCATTCGCGGTGGTCGATAACTCCCGGTGGAATGGGCGAAAGGTTGAAATCGGTAAGTTCGTAACTGCCGATAACCATAGCGCAATTTTCGCGATAAAATGTCGTAACAATGCGAGACAGTACGTCGGGCGACTTGTAGAGGTCGTCGCTATCGAGTTGTACAGCAAAACGACCGCATTTTTTATGTATGATAGCGAGATTCCAGCACCCGCCAATACCTAAGTCGAGGCTATCGGGTATAAGGTGTATCAGGCGGCAATCTTGCTTTGCCATGCGGCTTAATACATCGGTCGTACCATCGGTCGAGTGATTGTCGACCACAATGACATTGAAAGGGAAATCGCACTCTTGCGATAAAGCCGAGCGTACAGCATCTTCTATGGTGTGTACCCTGTTATATACAGGTATTATTACCGATACTTCGTAGGCGAAATTGCCTGGAAATTCAATTTTCTTTTCTATTGGAGATAAATATGCACCTATGACACGAAGATGTGCTGTGCAGGCGTGCTCCATTTCTATTTGTACTTCGCGGTTGCGGGCATCGACGTAGGCAAATTGTCGCTCGTCGGCATCGCTCGGAGAATAGATGTGCCGGGTATAAAGTTTCTCGCGCAGATGGAATAAAGTGCCTCTCTGTGACATGCGTAGTCGCAAGTCGTACAATGCGGCATAACGATAATCGCTACCCATCTCGGCTACGATACTGCAAAAATCATCGACTTTACACAATAACAACTCGCCCATATCGAAATCATTGCGCAGACACCCGATGTGATAATCGTTTCGTGGGTGAGCAGTAAGTCTGCCGCCTTGTTCGTCCCATGAGTCGCAATATATCATTACCGATTCACTCTCGTTTAGCACTTCCGAAAGCCGTTGGAAACAATTACAAGTAGGAGTGATGCTCGATAGTACAAATGCTATATATTTATACCGATTGCTGTTTATATCGCTTGCGATAGAGCGAAGTGCCGATGTCTCATACAACCATTTAGAGGTTACATAGGCGGGTTTTGTTCCATTGTGCGATATAATCCGTGGAACTGGCTTATCGGCAACAGAGTATATAATTATGTCGTTATGATTCATTTGGTGCAGTTTTTGTATGCTTCGATGGCTTTGCTTACCGAGCCGTATCTGACAAGCCACTCCCGAGCCTCATTGTATGTGAGATCTGTAGAGGTTGTAATCATGTGTGTGCCTCGTTCTATGAGTTTTTTGTTGGAGAGTTGCATGTGTACCATACGGTTGTCTTCGACACGCCCGAGGCCTATCATGGTGGCGGTAGAAATCATGTTGAGAACCATCTTTTGTGCAGTGCCGGCTTTCATGCGCGTACTTCCGGTTACTACTTCGGGGCCTGTTACCACTTCTATAGCAATGTCGGCTTCTTGTGCCACCGGTGATGCAGGATTGCAAGTGATAGAGGCGGTGAGAATACCACGCTCGCGACAGTGTCGTAGTGCGCCTGTGACGTAAGGTGTCGTACCCGATGCGGCTATACCTACTACCGTGTCGAGCCGGGAGATGTTGTGTGAAAGCAGTTCTTTCCATCCGGTTTCATAGGCATCTTCGGCGCTTTCTACCGGCAGTCGCAATGCTTTGTCGCCACCGGCAATAAGCCCTATAACCCGACCTTGGGGCATACCGTATGTCGGGGGAATTTCCGAGGCATCGAGTACTCCGAGTCGTCCGCTTGTTCCTGCTCCCATGTAGAAGAGCCGCCCGCCTTGTTGCATACGTGGTATTAGCTGTTCCACAAGAATGGTTATTTGAGGTATTGCTTTACTCACTATTTCTGCCACTTTTCGATCTTCTATATTGATGTCGGTAAGCACCTCTTGCACCGGTAGCGTTTCGAGATGTCGATAAGGTGACGCTCTTTCGGTTATTTTCTTAAAGTCTGCCATACTTACAGATGCTCTATTTGTATTTATGGGTATTGTACTGCTTGTATATGATTATGTGCGAGTTCTTATCAATCCGATAAACGTGCAGCGTGAAAGCGTGCCAATTCATTCATCGGTGTGGGTAATATTTTCCCTATTTCTATCGACATACTTTCGGCTACTGTGTGTAGCAACTCTTTATAATGGTATGCAATGGAGCCGGTAAAGTGTACCTTATGTTCATTGTAAGGATAGGAGAGTATGTTGCGTCGAAAGAATGTCTCAAAACGCGACATCACCAAATTGCGCATATAGGGATTATCGAGATGCTCATGTACAAAATGTGAGAATTGCGCTACGTATCGATTGGGTAGCGGTCGACGATAGATGGCCTCTAACACATTATCGCGAGTGAGTTTGTATCGATAGAAAAAGGCTTCGGTAATATCGGCAGGCAACATTCCTTTCATGGCATCGGCCAAGAGATTTTTTCCGATGTCGCTACCACTGCCTTCATCGCCTAATATGAAACCAAGTGAAGGAATCTGTTGTGTGATGTCGTGTCCATCGTAGAAGCACGAATTAGACCCCGTACCGAGTATGCACACAATACCTGCATTCTCGCCGCATAAGGCTCGAGCCGCTCCTATAAGGTCACTGTTTACCTCTACGGTGTCCGAGCCTATAATGCGATGCAATAGTATGCACAGATTTTTTGAGGTCTTTGCTCCGGTGCAGCCCGCGCCATAGAAATAGACTTCGGTTATGCGTTCTATGGGAAGTTCTTCCAGCACCTCACGTGTGAGTATGCGTCGTATCTCTTCATCGGAGAGTAAATAGGGGTTGATGCCCGAGGTACGAAACGTGCACTCTATTCCATTTTTGTCGACCAGTGACCACTCGGTCTTCGTCGACCCGCTATCGGCTATCAGTATCATGTTTTCGAGGATTAAATTAGCGCAAGATAGCAATTATTATTGATATTTTTATAAAAATACCTACCTTTGACATAAAATATTACCACTATGAAAGTCACAGCCGTATATTTTAGTGCTACTTATACCACCCGCCGTATAGTAGAATCTTTTGTGTCGCATCTTACCGATGAGGTGTCGTATTATGATATTACCGATGATGCTGTAGTACATGGAGGGGTTGTACATTCCGATACTTTGTTTGTGGTGGGTGTACCGGTATATGCAGGACGCGTTCCGGCTGTTGCCGCCGAGCGATTACGTCGTTTCTGTGGTAGTAATACGCTGGCTGTGGCTATTGCGGTATATGGCAATCGTCATTACGATGATGCTGTGCTCGAATTGTACGATATACTCACCGAATGTGGTTTCCGCACCATATCGGCAGGCGCGTTTATTGCCCGACACTCCATATTCAATAAAATTGCCGCCATGCGTCCCGATAAAAGCGATATGACGATTATCAAAAGTTTTGCCGACGAGTCGTCACATCTTTTTGCTACCCGTCCCGCAGTTATAGAGTTGCCCGGTAATCGCCCGTACAAAGTTCCCGGAGGTATCCCCATATGGCCTACGGCATCGCGTCAATGTACTTCTTGTAGCGCATGTGCTCGACTATGTCCTGTCGGGGCTATCGACCCGCTTTCGCCTCGAGGTGTCGATCGTGACAAGTGCTTCAAATGTGGTCGATGTATCGTTGTGTGCCCTACAAAGGTACGCCGTTTTTACGGTATCAGGTATTCGCTTGCCGCACAACGATTCAATAGCATGTTTGCTGCACGTCGTGAGCCTGAAGTGTGGTATGCCAAGTAAACCAATTATGCTAATGGTGTAATTATTGTAAGATAAAGAGTGAAAGTCTCTCTTCAACGCTTGAGCAGAGCATTCATTTATTTGATTGCTATGTCAAAAAGTGACATGAACACTCCCTAAAACTTCATAGTTCAAAATACATTTAGCAATATAACATTTACCGATAGACTTTATTCGGTTGACTTTGTAGAAAAAATATTCAAAAAAATAATCAAAACTATTGCAGATATAAAATTATGTTGTATCTTTGCACCGCAATTGAGCGAAAAACAGTTGCAAATTTCAGATTGGTGCGGTAGTTCAGCTGGTTAGAATACATGCCTGTCACGCATGGGGTCGCGGGTTCGAGTCCCGTCCGCACCGCAAGAGCCTTAGAGAAATCTAAGGCTTTTTGTTGTATATGAGTTTGTATAAAATATGGCAAGGTAGACAAAAGTAGGATAAATTCTTTGTAATAGAATAGAGTAACCAGGACAGAAAGTCGAATAGAAAGCCACGTGAGGAATTGCCCTCACGTGGCTTTTCGTACTTGATGATGCAATGTATTTATTCAAGAACTTTTTTGTCAATAGAATATAGAGGAGTATGTCGAGTAGGACGTTACAGAATCTTATCCTTAATAGTAATATGGGTATTTGTATGGGTCGGGTTGAGGCTCTTGAGGAAAATATTTATCGACCAATTCGTAGCCATACCCGTCGAAAGTGCGGTCATATTTATAGTTTTCACGGTAGCCGATAGCGGCCAAAACAGAACATATGGCAATGGCTCCACACAATATAAGAGATATAAAATATACTAAAACGTTACGCCATGGAGTGAGACGTATACCGAGATATTTGAAATCGCTGAATTCTTTTCTTTTCCATAGACCGAGATTGCCGCGCAACCAATCGGCGTAGGCCGTAAAGTCCAACTCCCGATGTGCTAAAAACCAACTTTCTGTGGCCGATTCGAGACGAGGAACGTCGCACCATGAGAATGCTTTGCACCACTCCACACGGGAGGTGGGGTTTTCACTCATAGGCTTCTGTGTATCTATCTGTGATACATTTACACCCAAGCATACCACAAATTCGTTTTTGTTGCCGCCATGCCAATAAGCTTGCTGTTTCAGTGCAGTGGTTATATCTTGCGAGGCATCAAATACAAGTATGAACACATGTATTTCGTGTGTAAATCCGGCATGGGCATTGATGAGTTGAAAGAGTCTTTGCGACTTTTTCGAGAATCCTATTCCGTCGGGCAATAGGGGCGATGCCAATATTACATCGCATTCGAGGTCGTGTAAGCCTAAGTGTGGGTAGTCGATAAGACCAGACTCTTCGGCCTCCTCTTCGCTTACGGCATTTTTGCGAAATATCGAATTGGAATTTACGACATAGTTTACATATAGTCCTTTATAGGTCTGCGTTACACTATCCTCGTATATATCGTTCCAATCGTGTTGTTGCCCGCCGCCGCCCGATACGCAATTGTGGTGGTAGGGGTTAATCCATTGCCCCGGCGTATTCCATAGGCGGCATATCTGGTAATATCTTTCTGAACTTATCAATGTGGTTTGCCCGGTGTTTAGTATCATCCACCATTCATCGGGGTGGCGGCGGTAATCGACCTTGGTGCGCCAGTGGGTATTTCCTCTGCTATCGGTGTAGGATACGCGTCTTTCGACGCGTTCGACCCACGCCTCATGGTGTTGTACGCAGATGGCGTATCCGCTGAGAAATTCTTTGGTACGGCTCACTCGATGTATCAGCAACCACAAAAGCCATTCGCTGACGGCAATCATTATGAGGTATAGCCACCACAACTCATAGTTTTTGAATAATAATAAAACAGCACCTATGGTTATAACAGGTAATATATAGGCGAATTTATGCATACCGATACCGAGTGGAATTTTTATAAAAACGATAGGTATTATGAGAAAAGTTCTATGTCATCATCTCTACGGCTGCTCAATATATTTTGAGTCACGGTCGATGAAATGACAACATACTCTATTTCACTTTTATTGGTTATAAACCAACGCGAAGGCATCGATTCTAACAGCGTTTCTCGCTCACGTATGATGTCGAGCATACGTTGTTGTGCCGATGCGAAATAGGCACGTTGTACCTCTATCGATTGCATCAGTTTGTCGTAGAGTTGAGTGTCGAATGTAGGATTAGATTCTTGAATCATTTTTATCAGACTCTTGTCATCGTTGGCATATCTTCCAGCAATCAATTCGGGGTATATTTTCTCGAAAGTCTTGCGATATTGTTCGGTTACACCGGCTTCTTGTTTCAGAACTTTCCACATGGTGTCGTATACCGATTCTATTTTCCCTTTTTGAGCATTGGCCTCTTTGCGTAAGGCAATTTCGCGATTGTTGTACTTGAAATACATGACGATAAGAATCAACACAAACGTGCCACAGACAATTGATGGTATAAGCATACTATTTTTAGATTAAATGATTATGTTTATCGGTTACCTCAAAGATACGCAAAAATATATTATGATGTACATTTAAACCGATTTTTTATAAAATTATGGTGCTATTATTGTTATACTTTGTCCAAATACAAAAATATGTAAGCAAAAAAAAGATAAGAACATTCTCATTTTTGTCGCTCTTTCGTTATCTTTGACCTACAATAATGTAGTATACAAGCTCTGATAATGTTATTTCTGATATATTGCTGTAGATTAAAAATGAAAGATATGAAAATATGATAAAGGACCTGTTCTGTCGTTATATTTGGATTGTAGATACCATATTTCAAGCCGGAAAGATTTCTTTGGCTGAGATTAATGAGCGTTGGTTGGCATCATCGCAGAGTGATGGCCGCCCCATTCCTCGTCGTACATTTATCAATTCGTGTCGGGCGATAGAGAACATATTCGATATCAATATTGAATGTGAGCGTAAAAACGGTTATCGCTATTATATCGAAAATGTCAAGGATGTGGCCTATGGAGGTGCGCGAGAGAGGACGCTTGGTATGTTTGCGGTAAATAATATAATACGCGAAAGCCGGTCGTTGCGACATAGTATTTTGTTCGAAGAGATACCTTCGGGTCAGAAATTTCTTATACCTATCATTGAGGCTATGCGACAAAGTCGTGAGGTGGTGATTGAACATAAAGGTTTTGGACGGAATAGTTCATGTATATATACGTTACACCCATATTGTCTCAAGGTATTTCGTCTGCGATGGTATGTAGCCGGCTATTGTCGGCAACGCGATACAATGCGTATATTTTCACTCGATCGAATACAGTCGCTCACAATGTCTGAGGCCCGATATGAATATCCCGATAATTTCGACCCCATGGATTATTTTTCTGCGACGTTTGGTGTTGTCAAGGGTGTAGCACCC
Organism: Bacteroidales bacterium; assembly: GCA_045606385.1. Taxonomy (GTDB): domain Bacteria; phylum Bacteroidota; class Bacteroidia; order Bacteroidales; family UBA11471; genus Caccoplasma. The sequence continues at coordinate 56,153 of JAZURX010000002.1, forward strand.
CATATAGTAGAGATAAAGGTCTATGGATTGCAGCGCGACTATTTGCGGGCATTGCCATTGCATCATTCACAACAGGAGACCGAAGTCTGCGATGATTATTCAGTATTCCGATATTACGTAAGTCCGTCGTATGATTTCAAACAAGAAATTCTTTCTATGGGTGTAGAGGTTGAGGTACTTTCGCCTGTTTCATTTCGTGAAGAAATATGCCGTACCATCGATGAAATGGCGATACGTTATCGTTGAAGTGTTACTTCGATATTAATTATACAAAATCCTTCAACTACGGAAATATAGTGGTTGAAGGATTTGTTGTATCTAAGACATAAATCGCAAATGCATGTATTATTTGCTCGTCAGACTGTTGAGGTACTCTTCGAGGTATGTATATCCGCTTGGAGCAATTTTATTACGGTCGTCGGCATTATTGGGATTCAGATTCCGTGCTTGTTCCCAAGTGTCGGGCATACCATCGTGGTCGCTGTCGATGGGTGCGTCGGTACTTTTCAGCACCGGCCAGCCCCCGACATCGTTTTGTGAGTCGATGATACCTGTTTTACTCGTGGTATTTATAAATTCTTTTCGTTGGCGATATGATTTACCCTCATAAGTCGCCTTTCCGGTGCGTACATCGTTTATAATGCGGGTATCTACGGCATCGCGATAGGGCAGTGATGCACCAGCATTGGCGAGTACCGATTGATAGGCTTCTATTGCGCTATCTTCATTGATGTTCATAGCTTTCCATGGCGTGTCGCGACGCATGGACGGAAGCAGGTCTTTGTGACCTTGCACACCTCCGTTCCAATTATCGGCCGATACGTCGGGATACCCTTCGACATAATTATCGGCTACGTACCACTTGCCGAAGTCGTCTTCTCCACGTACGCTGGGATTGGCTATGCGGTATGATACACTGCCGGGCAGGGTCCCCGGACCGGCTTTGTAGTAGTTGTTTACCATATTTATGTCGAATGTACCATAATCTTTCCCTTTGACCAGCCGCTCGCCTCCATAACAACTATTATACCCCCAGTTGTATATGACATTGTTGCGGTAGTCGTTGTAGCCACCGCCCGAGGCAAATCGCGGATTTCGACTTGAATGATGAGCGATGAGGTTGTGGTGGTAGGTCGAGTAGTTGTTGCCCCATATACCGCCAAAACCGTGAGAACCTTTTATGTGATTCGATGCAAACAAACTCTCTGTTATCATACACCATTGTATAGTTACATATTCGCAATCGTAGATTGAGAGTGTTTCATCGATGCTCCAACTGGCCGACACGTGATCGAGAATGATATTTTTATGTCCACGTCCGCTTATGGCATCGACATCTTGACCACTCTCGTCGCCAGGTCGTACGCGTATGTATCGAATAATTACCTCATCGGCATCGATACTTAATGGGTATCTTTTGAGACATATACCATCGCCCGGAGCTGTTTGTCCGGCTATGGTGATATAGGGGTGCTTTATGCGTAGAGGCGACTGCAAATCGATGGTACCCGATACCCTGAATATTATTGTTCGAGGTCCTTGTGATTCTACAGCGGCGCGCAGACTTCCTTCGCCCGTATCATTGAGATTGGTTACCTCATATACAGCACCACCACGGCCTCCTACTGTATATTTTCCGTACCCTTCGGCCGTAGGAAAGGCTAATGTTCTCTGTTGTGCCGAGCAGATAGTCGATGCACTCAATAATATAAGCAAAAAGAAATTTTTCATGATAGTATTTGTTGGGTTATTTTATAGTCATTATTACGCGGCAATAACGAGTAAGAGAAGGTGTTCCATCGTCGCTTACATTACATATAAGATGTATGTTCTCTCCTGTTTGCGCATCTGCCGGAATTTCAATGGTGATTTTTTTCTTGTCGCTGTTTTTTATCTCTATCGTACCCGTATAACGATCGGCCTCATGATACTGCCACCAATAGTAAGATAAAGAGTCATTGTCGGGGTCGTAACTTTTTGCCACATTCAATTTTATTATTTCCCCCGGAGATACTTCGAAACATTTGTTACTGTTCAGTATGACTATAGGTGCGTGATTGGCATCTTTGTATGATTTTACGCACCAATCGGCTCGTGCTGCAAAGTCATTTTGCAGTGGTTCTATCCATCTCCACATAGGTTTTAAGTAAGCCCTCAACAACGAGTCGTTTTCAATGGCTTTGCTCAGTTGCATACGTCCCCATGCCGACTTAGTGTACCAACGTCCGTCGGGATATACATAATCGGTTTCTGGCACAGGATCGAGCCATATATTTTCTCTTATGTTTACAAAGCGACCTCCCCACCCGCCATAGTCGGGATTTTCGGGTGATTCCAAGCCGGTGGGTATAAGATAAAAAAATGCCGGAGAGTCTCCTTCTGAGCGGAAATCACCATTTTCGTGAGCCTTATATAATGAACATAGTTGTCCGTGACTTGTAAGAATATTATGATTCATCCAAGAGCCGTTCATGAAATTTTGTTCATGCTGAGGTATATATTTTTTCCAATGATAGAAATAGGCTATAAATTGATCGGATATAATAGTCGGAATGTTATACTTTCCCCACCGTGGTCGAATGTATTGCTGATAACATTCATCTTGCTCCCAAATAAAGTAGAATCTGATTTTTGTAGCTACTTCGCTCATCCTGTCCGGAAAATTTTCTTCTATGGTTTTTAGCGCTTTTGCAATGGTATTGGTGCCGCCCCACGCTTGAATCCATATAGGACGACTATCGGTTTTGTCGAGCAGAAGCTCTACAATCCTTTGTGACCCTTCGGTGTCGATCGACATTTCACCTTCGGTGGCAACGTTTCCCAGCATAGATATAGAACGCAGATAGTCGGGCGAAGGGTATCTATTGTCGTGTTTGCATAGATTTTGATATACATTCTCATAGGCATCGAGATAGGGTGTAAGCCAATTGTCTCCGGCCCACTTATGATCGTGTGCATGATATTGTGAAGAGGTCGATATGATTGCTTCAACGTCCCATTCGTTTGTGTATAGCAAAAATCGTACCATCGAGCATTCATCATCTATTTCGGCATCGGTAGTCACTATTACGCGTGTACGACCCGATTGACTGTCGATGGTTGCGGCCATAATCGATATATGGCTTAGTATTATAAATATAAATGCTAAATAAAAATTTTTCATGGAGAGTTGTTTTTCATGCCAATTATTCTTTGCAAATTTACGCACGATTTTCGTACATAATGTATTGTATTTTCTGAAAAATATACTGAAAACCGAGATTATGAAGACTTTTAACATTTATAGACCCGATTTTGAACCATACGGACTTACATGTGAACAATGGCAGACAAATATTATGCCTCGTTTTGACAGACATAATGAAATAGAACTCAATTATTCTCCCGATAACAGTATCACATATTTCTTTCGGAATCAAAAAATAACAATCCCTCCGCGGCAATTGGCTATCTTTTGGGGATTGGTTCCTCATCGTGTTATCGAGTTTGACAAAGTATCGTCATATTATGTATGCACAATCCCATTGTCGCTTTTTCTTAACTGGGGGCTTCCAAATACTTTTGTGTCACAAGTGCTTGGTGGTGATGTGTTGATTGATGAAAATGCATCGATATGTAGTGAGTATGATTTACAATTGATGAATAATTGGTTGCGAGATTTGTCTGCACCACTTTCGTCGTATAAATATATTGTCGAAACCGAAATGCAGTGTCGGCTTTTGCGCATGTCGACCAATTTTACGAATCCCTCCGATATTAAAAGCGATATGTATTGCAATGATGCGACTAAGATAGAGAAAATAGCCTTGTTTATTGCATCGAATTATCAAAATCCGATTCTGCTATCGGATATTGCTCGGGCAGTGGGTTTACATCCCGACTATGCCAATACTATTTTTAAGAAAGCTTTTGGTCACACCATTAATCAACATTTGTGTATTGAGCGAATTTCCAATGCGCAACGCTTGCTACTTACTACAGCACAGCCGATAGCGCAAGTTGCGAGTGATTGTGGTTTCAACTCTATGAGTTGTTTCAATTCATCTTTTCTCAAATATAATAATTGCACGCCAAGTATTTATCGTAAAATGTATATGCATCGTGATACACATAAAACTCAATTAAAATGAATATTATGAGAAATATTCATTTGTTAATTGCCGGGAGGAGGAAATATTCCGAATAAAATATTCTATCTTTGCATATATTTCATCTCATGTCGTTTTATGGCTATGCAACGCATTGTAATAACCCTTATATATCTTTGTTTCGGCGTTATATTGTCGGCTCAAAGTCTATTGCACATAAAGCATTACTCGAGAGAAGATGGCTTATCGCAGAATACAATTCAATGTATTCTCCAAGACGATAATGGATTTATATGGTTGGCAACTTGGAATGGATTAGAGAAATTTGATGGCTATAAATTTCGTAATTATCGTTCATACTCTACCAATTCGGTAAGATTAATTAATTATTCTCATATATGAAAAAGCTACTTTGCATCTTATGTATGGTGTTGTTTGTGATGACATCGTGCGGATATGCCGAAAACGAAATAAAAGTTATTTCTTATAATATACGTATGAGCGGCGACCCATATGGTGATGGAAACAATCATTGGACGTATCGTAAGCAAGCTACACTCAATATGATAGCTGAGGAACAACCTGCCATTATCGGTATGCAGGAGGTGTGCCCGGACCAGATGCAATTTCTTGTAAAGAATCTTACCGAATATGGGCATATTGGAGTAGGGCGTGAAGACGGTAAAAGTGATGGGGAGCACATGGCTGTATTCTACCGTGACGATGTAGTAGAACTTGTCGAGTGGAGTACCTTTTGGCTATCGGAGACCCCCGATGTACCCTCTAAGGGGTGGGACGCTGCGTGTAAACGTTCATGTACGTGGGCTTTGTTCCGAATGAAAGCAACGGGAAAACAATTTGTATTTATTAATACTCATCTCGATCATGTGGGTAAAATTTCTCAGCGAGAGGGATTGTCTCTTATTGTGAGTCGTATGAAAGATTTTATTCCACGAGATGCAACAGCCTTTCTTACAGCCGATTTCAATACCCTTTCTACCGACTCTGTATTCAACCCGCTCAAAGCGAAAATGTATGACGCTTGCGCTTGTGCTGCTGTTACCGACGCGCGTGGTACATATCATAATTGGGGTCGTATCCGGCCTATTGCCATCGACAATATTTTCTTTTGTGGAGCGAAGGCTCGTGTATTTAAGGTACTCTGCGATAAAAATTATGGTGCGCCATATATCTCCGACCATTATCCGGTTATGCTTAGAGCCTCTTTTTGATATTTTATTTTTCGATTGAGCATTCATCACCTATTATACGTATAGATGTTCTCACGTAGACTTTTTGGGGTAATATGGCAAAAAATAGTTGGTTTTAGCCCTGCATAATTATACAAGGAGAGGTTTTCTTAGGTGAGGAAAATCTCTCCTTTTTTTGTTCGTTTTTGATTTTTTTTCTTTACAATATCATGAGTATCACCGATAGAATGGTTACGACTTGTATAAATCGGCGAAAAACTTTCTCTGAAAATAATTTTACGATTTTTATACCTATCAAAGCTCCTATACCGATTACGGGCAGTGTCATTATATTGAGAAGAAGTGATTCTCCACAGATATTATCCCATACAAAAGCTTGAATAGGTATTTTCAATAGGTTGATGACAAGGAAAAACCATGCGTTAATACCGATATATTCCATCTTCTCTTTTCGCATCGACAGCAGGTATACCGACATTACCGGACCGGCAGCGTTTCCTATCATGGTGGTAAATCCACCCAATAGTCCGAATATGGCTGCATACCACCATTTCCGACTCCATTTGTTTTCTTTGCCGAATATTTCGCTCCATAACATCACGCCCAATGCCAATATCAGGGTCCAACCCATCAATTGCCTGAATTTTCCGGAAGGAATAAAACTATCAACGGCTATAGCTACAAAAAAACCGATAATGGCAGTCGGGAGAAGATGTGCAACGATACGCCAGTCGGCGATACGTTTGTAATAAGCTACGGCAATAATATCGGCCATACACAACATTGGCAGTATCACGCCTGTCGACTCTTTGGCACCGAAAGTAATAGCCATTAATGGCACGATCATCAGCATCATACCTTGTACACCGGTCTTCGACATACCTATGCATATCGAGCATATACCCAACATGACCCATTGTATGAATGTAAGCGATTCTATCATCTTATAGTTGTATCATAGTTCGTAATTCGCGTTCGTATTGTACAGCATCAACAAAAACAATACCTCGCATACCGACGCGCAAAGCTCCCACGATATTTTCCATACGGTCGTCGGTAAATAAACATTCCGACGGAATAAGACCGTACTTCTCGAATAGGCGTTGATAAATGGCTGCTTCGGGCTTTATTGTATGTTCTTCTGATGAAATAACCCATCCATCGAGCAAGTCGAATATCTCATATTGAGCCATTGTTATATGTACCTTGCTGCACCAATTGGTGAGACCGTAGAGTGCAAATCCCTCTTTTTTCAATTTCCCTAACAATTCTCGCATGCCATGTACTTCACCGGTTACGATCTCGGGATAGTGATTCTCAAAGAGTGATATTTCATGGCTATATTCAGGGTAATGAGCCTTTATGTCGGTGACAATTTGCTCAAACGGGACCAATTCCCGATCGAGCAGTCGTTGTATATCTTCGTTGTAGAGTAGAGGAGCGAAATCATTACGACGTTTTACGTCGGGAATGTATTTCTCAAAAAACAGACCGAAGTTATAGTCTACAAGTACTTTCCCGAAATCAAATATCAAATTCTTTATCATCTTACCTCTTTTAACCCGTTATATAACCTCTCGTTGTTCGTAATTTTGATATACAATAACTTATATTTGTATAATTCGATGGCAAAAGTAGTAACTTTTTAAAGAATATCTACGCGGTGTCTAAAAATAGTCCTTCCTATTGTCGTAGCACAAATTTTCGGATAAAGATGTTATTATGAACGTTAATCCCATTGACGACTTTATCTCTTGGAAATGGCCTATTTAACAATTGAATTTTAGCTTTGCCGTAAATACGATAAAGAATAAATATGGTATCTATAAAATTGAAATTCAGATCATCGACAGTCAAAAACAAAAATGGACATCTTTACTATCAAGTCTAATAAGACATTTTAATTTCTATGATTGTAGATATTGTTAATACTTTGTTTAGTTTGTTTTTTATCTTAAAACCCCATTTCCTACGCTCATTCGAGCGGGGAGGATCGAAGTTGACATGGACTAAGTTCATCGCCAATGTTTTTCTGTATTCTTCTTGATAGATGTGATTTCTTTGTCGAAATAGGCGGGAAAACACAAATTTTGATTGCTTTTGTATCAAGCAAATAGTGGGTTGTATATCGATAAAATTACTGATGGAAAGCAATCGACGAGAGGGTTTATGTAAACTCTTGTGCGAGGGCGTTGAATGACTGTTGAGCACAATGATACAGGTAAGAATGGTGACAGTATGTTGCCGAGTACCTTATGTCTCAAGGTTATGTAGTGCGCGATGACAATTGGCGTGGCGGTCACTATGAACTTAATATTGTGGCTTACCATCAGGGTATGTTGTTGATTATATGCGATGAAACTCTCTTTTTAGGCTATTTTATTCGCACATGGTCTTATTGGAGTTTTTCAATTTTTCTGTTGAGTTATTTTATCTTTTGTGTAGGAGGGTATTGGTTTATCATTATTTATTCGTTATCTTTGCGTCGGATTTTGAGAATAACCTCTTGGAGTGATGCTCGAGTGGTTGAAGAGGCACGCCTGGAAAGCGTGTAGTCGCCAAAAGCGGCTCGGGGGTTCGAATCCCCCTCACTCCGCAATACAAAGCGTTGATAATGTAATATTAATAGATTTATCAACGCTTTATTTCTTTTTATTTGATTGTATTTTCCGTTTATTTTACCCAAATATTTGATGATTTTAAGCGATTTTTGTTTACATTTGGCGATTAATCTGTGCAAATTTTGATAGAACTTCAGGGCGACCGACTTTTTACCTATGGCAAAAATTAAATTCTACCTTGACACAAGGTCTTCGAAAGGGAAAAAAACTTTGCCATTCAAGTTAGCAGTTACTCACAATCATTGTACTGCTTATGTTCCGTTAAATGTTCATTTGACGCTTGATCAATGGGATTCAAAGAAAAACAGGGTAACACTATGCTAATATTACAGCAATAAATTCGCGTCTAACAAAGCGAAAGTCTGAATATGATGAAGCGTTGTTAAGACTATTTCCGGTCTTACGCAGGGTATGTTTGTCGGAGCCGTATCGGACAACTTCGATGAACGCATCGAACAAAAGATTTTCCACGCTGAGATTGTCGTGGACAATGAGAAAGTCGCAGCCGAGACAAAGGCTTACAAGCCTATACCTGTCATTACCGACTTCATGGACGAGGACGGTAAGGATTGTATGCGTGAAATGATACACGAGAATTACAACCGTATCAAGGAAGAGGTGAAACAGATAGTCAAGGACGAACTGGCACGAATAGCCAACGATGAGAATCTGAGTCATCTGTTACAGAAGAAGTAATCCCCTTATAAATCTAAAAATCGGCAATAAACTGAATTATTGCCGATTTTTAGTTATTTGAGTAATGCTTTCCCTTTTTCGGTTAAGCGATACTTCTGTTTCGGATGATTTAATTGTTCCAGATAAATAGGCTCTATAAACAGACCTTCCATTGCCGGTTTTAAGTATTCTTTA
>JAZURX010000003.1:0-57188 GCA_045606385.1 Bacteroidales bacterium
ATGGCATCTGTCCTCGTTTTTTAGCTACTACCAACATACCCCATATAATACAAGGATAGTCAAAATAGTAACTCGCTTTGACTATTTTATTATCACCTCTCCATCGATTATATTCTCACCCGAAAATTCTTTGTATCTTGGAGATAAATTGCAAAATATACTACACCCGATATAAAAAAATTGAAACAAGTTTCGTATTTCTTGACCGTTTGTGCGTATCTTTGTCTCATCGTGAATGAAATTTTGTTCATCGCTTTTTTGAAAAACATTTATGAAAGATTTTATTCTTACCGAAGAAGTCAACGAACGTGCCGTACTGGTAGGTCTTATCACCCAGGAACAGAACGAAGCGAAAGCTAATGAATACCTCGACGAGCTGGCATTTCTGGCCGAAACCGCAGGTGCCGAGCCGGTCAGGAAGTTTCTGCAACGTCTCGACCGGCCCCATTCGGTAACTTTTGTCGGCAGCGGAAAACTTTCCGAAATAAAAGACTATGTCGAGGAGCATGAGATAGGGTTGGTCATTTTCGACGATGATCTATCACCCAAACAACTCAAAAACATAGAGCAAGCCTTACAGGTAAAAATACTCGACCGCACCAGTCTTATCCTCGACATATTTGCCAAACGTGCGCAAACAGCTCACGCAAAGTCGCAAGTAGAGTTGGCTCAATATCAATATCTGTTACCCCGACTTACACGCTTGTGGACACACCTCGAACGTCAACGAGGCGGTATCGGTATGCGCGGACCGGGCGAAACTCAGATAGAAACCGACCGCCGTATCATTCTCGATAAAATCGCCCTTCTCAAACAAGAGTTGAAACATATCGACCGACAGAAAAGCGTACAACGTAAAAACCGCAGGAAAATGGTACGGGTAGCCTTGGTTGGATATACCAATGTAGGTAAATCGACTCTAATGAATCTGCTTAGCAAGTCCGAAGTTTTTGCCGAGAACAAACTCTTTGCGACTCTCGACACTACGGTACGAAAAGTCATTATCGATAATCTGCCGTTCCTCCTTACCGACACCGTCGGTTTCATTCGCAAGCTCCCTACCCATTTGGTCGAGTCTTTCAAATCGACCCTCGACGAGGTACGTGAGGCCGACCTGCTTATGCATGTCGTCGACATCTCTCACCCGGCTTTTGAAGAACAGATCGAGATTGTCAACAAAACACTATATGAAGTGTGCAATGCCACCGACAAGCCGATGATTATTGTTTTCAATAAAATCGATGCCTACAAGCATATCGAGAAAGACCCCGATGACCTTTCGCCTCGCACCAAAGAAAATATTTCACTCGATGAACTGAAAGAATCGTGGATGGCTCGTATGCACGAAAACTGCATATTTATCTCGGCTCGCGAACGCAACAACATCGAAACTCTGAAACAACTCATGTATGACCGAGTGAAAGAGATACATGTGCAAAGATTCCCCTACAACGATTTCCTTTTCGAACGTTACGACAATCTTTCCGAAGAGAGGGAACAATAATTCCGTTACTATGGCCGATACAAAATATATACACGAAATAACACTGAAAGTACGCGACTACGAGTGCGACATGCAAGGTATTGTAAACAATGCCAACTATCAGCACTACATGGAACATGCGCGCCACGAATTCCTGCTCGGTACCGGTGTAGGGTTTACCGACTTACGTGCAAAAGACATAGAATGCGTGGTACGTGCCATCAATATCGAATATCGCACCCCACTTCGTAGCAAAGACGAGGCCGTATGTCGCCTGTATCTGCGACGTGAAGGGCCAAAATTTGTTTTTTATCAAGACATCTACCGTAAGAACGACAATCGACTTTGCACCCGGGGGCGTGTCGATACTGTCGCAACCATCAACGGACGTGCTACACGAGGTGATGAGTTGGCCACATTTTTTGGAGAATATCTTACAGAATAACAGCCATGCTACCCTCTACCGATATACTACGATACGCCATTGCTCTTTCTCAGATGAAAGGTATGACGCGACCTCTCGCCGAACGTCTCCTGCAACAGACCGGCGACTTGGCGACACTCTTTGGCGAATCTCCCGAGACATGGCGCTCAATGCTGGGCATATCGGTTCCTCTTTTCGACCATGATGCACGCCGACAAGCCTTTGCCATTGCCGATACAGAGATGCGTTTTATCGATAGAGAAGACATATTACCCATTTTTTTTACCGATAACAATTATCCCGCACGACTCCATGACTGCCCCGACGCTCCCACGATGCTATATTTCAAAGGCAATGGCTCTCTCAATCCTACTCATGCCATTTCCATTGTTGGTACGCGCCGTGCCACCCGCTACGGGCGCGATTTCTGCGCAGCATTGCTTCGAGACCTGGCCCGACTGCTCCCCGACCTGCATATCGTCAGCGGTATGGCTTACGGCATCGATATCTGCGCCCATCGCGAGGCCTTGAAAAACAATCTGCCCACAATCGGTGTATTGGCCCACGGTTTACACATGCTCTACCCTGCCACACACCGCGGTACTGCACAAGAAGCACTCAATCGAGGCGGGCTTATCACCGAATACACCACGCAACACACCATACATCGTGCGAGTTTTCTGGCCCGTAACCGCATTGTTGCCGGCATCACCGAGGCCACTATCGTTGTGGAGTCTCCGGCCAAAGGCGGATCGTTAGTAACCGCCCATATCGCACGCGACTACAATCGAGATGTCTTTGCCTTGCCGGGAAACATCGGACAAGAGAGTTCCGATGGTTGCAATCATCTCATTCGCGACAACGTGGCCGCACTCATTACATCGGCCGACGACCTCATCGACGCAATGCGTTGGGAAATATCTCGTCCCGAAAACATGCCCATACAACCCTCTCTATTTCCCGAACTTACCGACAAAGAAACACTCATCATGCAATTGCTCCGCGACAGAGGCGACATGCAGGTCAACCAAATAACCATCGCCACAAATATGCCCGCCGGTGAAGTACTTGCCACATTACTTGAACTCGAATTCAAAGCCCTCATACAAACCCTGCCCGGCGGTGTATTTCGAGCCACCCGATAGCCACCAATTTACATCGCAAATTAGTTGCATTTCTCAATAAATATTTATTTCTTTACATTATATAATTCCTCTACATAAAATCAGATATTATGAAACGCATTTTTATCTGCTTCATCATTTTTCTCGCTACAAATCACCTTCCATCATACTCACAAGCCGTAGATAGTTCCATATTAGAAATGGCTGAATTGGTAAAAAAACTCAATACATTCGGGCACTTCAACGCTCAAGAAAAAGTGTATCTCCATTTCGACAATACCGGCTATTACCTCGGCGAAACCATTTGGTTCAAGGCATACGTCGTTTCTGCAACACTCGGATTACCTACCAACATGAGCCGGGTACTGTATGTAGAATTACTCACCCCAGAAGGCCGTGTAGTGGAGACAAAAAAACTGAAAATAGTCGATGGACAATGTCACGGCGAATTTTACTTGTCTGATATAAATCTGGCAGCCGGATTTTATGAAATTCGTGCCTACACGCGCATGATGCTCAACTGGGGTATCGATGCCACATTCTCCCGGGTATTTCCCATCTTTGACAAACCCGAGGTCGATGGTAATTACAAAACAGCCATGACACGACCTGCCAAAAGCAAAGAACTGCCACAGATGCGAAAAAAAGATGATAAGCGTAAAAAACTCAACATCTCTTTCTACCCCGAAGGTGGCAATTTGGTGGCAGGAATACCTACAATCATTGCATTCAAAGCTACTGACGAAAACGGGCATGGCGTTGATATCGAAGGCGCAGTATACGACAACGGAAAAAACGAAGTCGCGCAATTTACCTCCACACACGACGGCATGGGACGCTTTGTGCTTATCGCCAATGAGGAGAAATACAAAGTTTCGGCTCGGCACGATGGGAAAGAGTACACTTTTACTCTCCCGGCTGCTATATCGCAAGGATATGCTATCAATGTCAACAACCTGAGAGGCGACAAAATGCTCATACAGGTACAGCGCACCGACAAAGCTCCTGCCATTATCGCGGGACTCACCGTTTCGTGTCGTGGACGCGCGTACGCCTTCGAACTGGCTGACCTGCGTTCGCAATCTTCTACTCAAATACAGATAAGCAAGCAGAATTTTCCTACCGGTGTCCTGCAAGTGACCCTCTTTACCGACAAAGGCGAAATACTCTCCGAACGATTGGCTTTTCACAACAACGGCAAATACCTCAATATCATTTCGTCGCCTCTCAAAGAATCGTATAACCCTTACGAGCAGGTAAACCTCTCTTTCGATGTGAGCGATGAAGCTGGTAATCCCGTGTCGACAACATTCTCCTTGGCTGTTCGCGACCGGCAATCCGAGCTCCCCACCCGATACAATGCCGACATTATGAGCAACCTATTGCTCGAAAGCGATTTACGAGGTTATATAGAGAACATTCCCTACTATTTCGAAGCCGATGATCGCATACACCGCGACGCTCTCGACCTGCTTATGCTTGTTCAAGGCTGGAGACGATACTCTTGGCAACAAATGGCCGGTGTTGTTCCCTTCAATCCTTCGCACATGATCGAGGAGGGAATACTTGTACAAGGGAAAGTAGTCGACTACACCATCACCGGCGTAAAGCCTCGCCCGGGCGTAGATTTATCGGTATGGATATTCTCTGAGACAGCCAACAGCAAAGGTAATACACGTACCGACCAACAAGGTAAATTTGTTTTTCTCTCCGACAGCGACATTTGGGGCGACTGTGATATGATACTCCGCTCTCAGAAAATAAAACGTACGGGCGAGGCAAAAAATGCCGACTACACCATAGAACTCGACCGCGTATTTTCTCCACAAGCCACCGCATACCACCCACTGCAAACATCGCTTCCCGAATCTACATCTCAGTCCATCATCAATAAGCAGGAAATTCCTATATCGCCCGATTCATTGAAGAAACTCTCTATGAGTGAAAGAGAACACAACTTACAAGAGGTACAAATTACCGCACGACGCACATCAGGCAACGATGTGCCTTCGATAACCTACAATGTTGCCGCCGAAGAAGACAAACTCATCGACTCGGGCGAGTCGAACTACGCCGACAACATTCCCGATATGCTCGAAGAAATCAATCCCTATTTTTCTTACATCCCCGATACGTCGGGAAACAACGTATATCGTTATAAAAATCGTCCTGCCGAATTTATCTTTTCTTGGGATACTCCATTCTACATGGGCGACCACATCGATGCCGCCAAAATGGCCGGGATTACCGAAATAAACACCCCCATCGACACAAGCGACACCTTCAAACCCGACATTCTCTCACTATCTACTAAAGATGTAAAAAGCATCGAAATCATCGAAGGCTGGAGCAAAGTATTTATAAAAGTGATATGCTACCCCACCAATGAACAACGACGCGAACACAAAGGTTATCGCATCACTACACTCCATGGATACTCCGTACCGCAGGAATACTATCACATCGATTACAGCCGTGGTGGTTTACCGGCAGAGGGAGATTTCCGACGTACCGTCTATTGGAACCCCAATGTTTCTACCGACAGCAACGGCAAAGCCACTGTTCGATTTTACAATAACGGACAGAACAGTCGCCTGCGCATTTCGGCCGAGACACTCTCGCCCTCAGGTATTCCCGGTGTATATAGGGAATAAAAGCCTCACAAGTTGTATTATCTTTAAAATTTGTTGACGTTATTTACAAATTATTGTAGGGACACTCGGCTCGAGTGTCCGCCGTATATTCGCATGAGGTAAATTACAAAATCCCGTTTATTTCTAATACCTTCGGATGCACAGACCGTGCGGTACTACATTATCACTGAAAATCGTTGATATTTTTGTAGGGACACTCGGCTCGAGTGTCCGTTATAAATCATAGGTGAAATACTTTTTTATTTTTCTCCGTCGACATATCATACTACAAAAAAAGCGAGGCTCCTAAGGAGCCTCGCCTGCTATATGATTGTACCAATAATTAGTAAATCACTTTTGCGGCTACATTGCCTGCTTTCACGATATATACACCGTGGCCGGGCAAGGTAACAACAGCCGAACCGTCAACCACGGGAACGGCAACTACTTGAGCACCTGCGATAGAGTAAACCTCTACTGCGGCAGCATTTACGTTATTGAGAGTAATCACGTTGGCGCTTTGAGCGATAGCTACTTCGTCAGCAGCAACAGCTTCGATGGCTGAACCACCTTGTGCGGCAGTAACTTTGATATTACCGATGAATTGGTAAGTATAGTATACGCGAGATACCAAGTCTTGTTCACCGTCTTTGTTGAAGTCGATTTTGTCTGTTCCTTGCATACCGGGACCTACGATAGGACTTTCGGTATCACCAATCCAACGTACATATACGGTTTCTTGACCTTCGGCGGCAGCAGGAAGAGTAGCGATAGCATCTTGCCAAGGTCCACCTACAGAGTCAATGGTTATAGTGGTAAGTGTGTTGTAAGCTGTGTTATCGAGCGACCATTCCATTTTGGTTACTTTGTGCATACGTGATTCGGCACGGAGTACAGCCGAAACTTCAACACCGCTCATACCTTTGGTTGAGAACTTGATGTATGAGTAGTCGGGGTTAGCGCAGCAAGCTTTGGTAAGTTCTACCGATTTTCCATCAATGGCAGCTTGAGCAGCAGTAGTACCGAGGGCGGCCATTTCTTGCTCTACTACCACACTGTCGAGGCGCGTACGCAACAGCGGAGCAAGGAAGAGTACATTGGGTTCTCCGTTATAGAGACCGGTTTTATTGTTACGCGATTGGCTGCTGAGAGTATCGGCATAAGCGCCGGTGTGTTCTACGGTCATCATACCGAATGCACCGGGATTTTCGTCGTTTGCAGCATGGTTGGCAGCCATCGGGTATTCCATGGTTTGGTTACTCTTAATAATGTTGCAGAAATCCCAGAGGAGCTCATAGTCGGCCGATTGCACTTTTGCTACAAGATCTACATCTTCGCTGAGTACGATGGTACGATCCATTTCGGTCACACCGTCGCTCCAACCGATGAAGGTATTGAGACCGTCGTGGAGATCGACAGAGATTTTGATTTCGTCACCGGCGAAATAGATGTCTTTTACAGGATCAACAGTAACAACTGCCGAGGTAGAGCCTTCAACAGATACATTTACGGCGATTTTGGTGGGGAATGCATCAACATACCACTCTTCGGCACCGATGAATGTACCTTCTTTACCGGCGGTATACACTTTGTTGCTTTTTTCGAGCAAGAAATTGTTATTAGCAATATCGTAGAAGTTGCTCCATTGCAATTCTGCTTCGGCCATAGTCATGTTACCGGTAGTATCGCAGTCGAGCCAGGTAGGTTCGCCGGTTTCAATATCCACATTGTTACCTGCACCCCAATTTCTATATCCTTCAACCACGTTGTTGTTGGCATAGATCATACCATAGTCACAACGAACGATGTAAGGGAGACGTGTTTGTTCTACACCTTCGGGCCACAAAATAAGGTTGTTGTGGATATTGAATGTAGATGCCTGAGCCAAATAGCCACCGGTATTGATAAGGTCGTAATTATTGTTAGAGCCTACCATCACAGTATTGTTTTCGAAAGTAAAGCTACAATCGGCTTGCGCAGCATAGTCGAAGTTCACATAGTTCATCGTGAATATTTGTTTACAATAGGGCATATTGTAGAACGTGTTGTTGCGGAACACGATTTCCATAGGAGTACTACCGAAATATACCAACGGCCAGTTATTGCCTTCGAGTACCATGTTGTCGTGTACGCGGCAATCGGTCATTTCGAAATAGTTGATGGTACCACCGTCGGTATAATATTTACTACCATCTTCAGCGGTCTCCTCTTTCGGAACCATACGGATAAGAGTACGGGGAATATTGTTGATGTCGCATTTGCGGAACACCATAGAGTCGATGGGGAAGTAACGTTTGTTGAAATAGAAACATTGTCCCGAAGAGGCTTGATTACCATCACCGGTAAATTGGATATTCAAGTTCTCAAAGAACCAGCCGAAATCGGAATTTTCGATACCGTCATGGTTGGCGTCTTGACGTACTTTGAATATAGGAAGAGAACCAAATTCTTCAACACGTTCCCAAGAGGTAACGTTGCCGAGAACGTCGGTCTCTACATTGGTGGCTCCGATGAACCAGATTTTACCGGCAGAGGGACAGTCTTTCCATGTATCCATCGCCCAACCATCATTCGGAGTAATAAGAATGGTGTCGCGGTCACCTACATTTTTACTTGCAGCAGTAAAAGAACCTACAAGCGATTTCCACTCAGACTTGTTGTTTACCACATAGATACCGGCGGCAGCGTTGAAAGCCACGGCCGATGCCAAAAATGCGGCAGCAAGAGTAAAGATTTTTTTCATAATGCAAATGTTTTAGTTAGACATTTTACTTGGTTAATTTTATTTGTTTTTCAGGTTTGTTATATACAATCGTAGAGAATTACAGGGACGCACCGCTCGTGCGTCGTGGGGATTTTTTATTTGAAAAATCGATCTCCGTGTGCGAACACGAATATTGCGTAAAGATACGAAATATTATCTTTAATCCGCAAAATTCAACGGATTTTAATATATTTCGGGAAACCCGATGGGAGATTACTCTCCCATCAAGTCCCAATCGATAAAGCAATCGTCTATAAGAGCGGCACGCACCTTACCTTTGAGGTCGTCGCCATACTTGGCCGAGACAGCATCGGCTATCACATCGTTGCCATGGCGTACAGACATTTTACACAAGTAAGCATACGATTTACCCTCGCAGGTAAACTCACGAGCATACTCATTGGCCAACGCCTTGTCGACCATTGCACAACGTTCCTGCTCGGAAATACCCTCGCGAATGATATTGCCATTTTCATCTTTCAATACGAAATCGGTGCCGAGGGGATCGCCGTTACGATCGACCGGCAGGTTGTAATAGTCACCTATGGCGCAACCTACGATACCGATATTTCCATAGCCACCGGCACGACCGAACATCACATCATAGCGAACGTCCCAACCGTCGGGAAGGCCGTATGCACCACGATCGGGGAATTCGTTTTCGAGACCGTGATTGAGCAAGGTATTGGCTTGATGCCAATTTCCGAGATGATTCTCGGCTTCAGCCAACAAGAAGTTGAGGTCATGGGCACGGAACAAAGGTATAGTGGGTTGTATTTCGAAAATATTGGTACGCAGATAACGGTAGTCCAAATCGCCCTCACGGCTGTAGTAGAACTTAGTCATGGCCGGAGTACCATTGATGTCGGCAATCATTTGACGCTGCGTGTACGAACGAATGTCGGTGTCGATATACATCGAGTCGAGAGCATAGCGCGAAGGTTGCAGATAGAAACCATCGCCGGGCCATGCGGGACAGAAATATTGCACCAATCGGTTGCGTTGATGATTGTCATAGTCGTACATGATACCACTCAGAAGCAGGAATTTGGAGCCTACCTGTTCGCTGAAGAAGTTTGAATAGTACCCGTGCTGATTGGGGATACTGCACGAATAGAATTGTTTCAAATCGCCCAAGGCGCCATCATCGAGTTCCTCTTCGGTATAGTTACCGTCCATGTGGGGTATTTTACCCGATACGTTTCCGTATATATCGGCATAGTATTGCAGTATATTGTCGCGTATCCACAGCCAGTCGGCACGACTATCCTCGTAGGAGCAACGCCATGCGAGCAATTCGGCTCTGAGGAGCAACCACTGCGGAGTGAGGTAGTTCCAATATTCATAAGCTTCACTCTCGGTTTCGGGATCTATCCATGCGGGCCAATCCATCTCGAGATTGGCAGGATAGGTCACACCGCCGAGGGTCACACCGTTATCGAGCAGGCGCACACACTCATCGGCAACCTGTTTCATGTCGGTCATGTGTCGGAATGTTCCTTTGTCTTTAATATCTACCAGACTTGGCAGAGGATCGTCGAACCAAATAGCCTCACCATATATAGAGCCCAACTTATAATATGCCCACACCTTAATGCGTATCGCGCCACTGATGAGCGAAGGCACATTATTTACGCCTTGCTCACTCATACCTGCGCCCACCTTGGCGATATACTCTTCCATCTTGGAGAGATAGTCGTTACAAGCTACGATGATTTCGTAATAGCAAGTAGGATCGGCATAAGTATTACCGTCGGTAGGCTCATACTTGTAAATATCTTGTAACGCCACCGGCGCATTGGGAGCAGTCTCTAAGAAATTACAACGCGTGTCGGTGAGGTATATGGCATGGTCGCCGGCATTTTGCAGACGAGTGAGAATACCGAGAAATCCACGATACATTTCGTCCTCGGTCGACATATACTCATCGGTATTGATGATGGTATCGGGATTTTCGTTGAAGAAGTCGTCACACGCCGTAAAAGGAACGACGGCGAGACATATGATAATATATAAAATTACTCGTTTCATAGTCTGTTAGAAGTTTAATTTGAATCCGACTTTTACGCTGATGGGCAATGAAACTTTAGCATAATCAAAGCCTTTCATACTTTCATTGTAAGAGTATCCAAACTCGGGATCTCCGCCCAGATAATCGGTAGCAGCGAATAGGTTCTCACCGGTTACATAGATAGTACCCGATTGGCAGAATTTCAATGCTTTATTGTCGAAATGATAAGCCAATGTGAGGTTACGGAGTTTGAAGTATGAAGCATCTTCGACCCAACGATCGGAGAAGATATTATTGCCCGAGGGATCGCCATATGCGGCACGCGGCATATCGGTTACCTGACCTTCGACTTGCCAACGGTTGAGTACGGCGGTCGATTGGTTGTAGAATGTCGACATCGACTCGGTCTGACGACGGAACGCATTGTAAGCCATATTTCCTACCGAATATCCAAAATCGGCGGTAAGCGATATACATTTGTAACGGAACGTGGTGCTTACACCTCCGAAAAAGTCGGGAGTAGCCGTGCCAAGACATACACGGTCGTCGTCGTTGATGATACCGTCGCTGTTCTGATCGACAAATCGCACATCACCGGCTTGGTATGCGTCACCTCCCGAATTTACAAGAGGCTTGCCGTCTTTGACAGGCTTCTGCGCCTCGGATGTGGTGGCATACACGCCATTGGTTTGCAGACCGTAGAATTGATACGGGGCTTTACCCACTTCGAGTAATACTTGCGCATCGTCTTCTTTGAAAGAGGTAAACTCTATGATGTCGCGAGTCTGCGTGCCGCCGAGCGATGTAATTTTACTCTTGGCTGTGGCAATATTACCCGAGATAGACCAATCGAAGTCTTTGGTGTGTATAGGATTGAAACGGAGAGCAAACTCATAACCTTGTGTCTCTACCGAAGCGGTATTGTCGTAGTACACCGATGTACCGTAAGCCGACGAAATATCGCGGTCGAGCAAAAGGTCGTATGAGTTGGCATAGAAATAGTTGAATTGCATGTCGAACATGTGTTTATACAACGACACATCGAGACCGGCATCAAACTGGGTCTTCTTTTCCCACTCGAGTGAGGTATTGGGCAGATTCGAACGAATAATGGTACCCATGTTGAAGAAATTTGACGAGAGGTAATAGTTCTTTGCATAGTTCGACGAGAAACGGCTGTTACCGGTAAGCGAAACTTCGGCCGAGAGGTTCAACATATCGATCCAAGAAGGAAGCGCTCCGGTATTTGCGGCAAAGAAGGTAAGACCGGCCGAGGGGAAGAACCCGAAACGCGGAGCATCTACGCCCGATACCGAAGTACCATCGATGGAGAGCGAAGCGGTGGCTTTCAACAAGTGATTGAACGTATAATCGCCATGCAAATAGTAGCTGAGCCAACGCCATTGGTCGTTTGTACCATCGATGACACGTTCGTCGAGGTTATCGGCAAGGGTTTGATAGTTGTCATTAGCCGTATTGTATCCCGACTCGAAGTCATACTCGAAATTTTTGGTAATCAAACGCACACCACCATAAGCTTTGAAGTCGTGAATATCGGCAAAGACATTCTCATACATGGCGTTCGCGCCAAAGAAATTGGCGTTCTGTTTGCGCACACCTTTGCTCACATAGTTGAAACCGGTACCATAAAGTTGAGGAACGATGGCACGATCGGTGACACCGGGAACGAAGAGCGACTCTTCGATATAGTTGTAATACACGTTGAGCATACCGGTAATCGTCCAATGCGTATTGGGACGCCAGTTAAGACCGAAACGTACGTTTACATCGTAAATTTTATCCTCGCCCTCGACTGTGTTTACAATAGCCTTGGGGTTACTTACATTGTCATAGGCAAAGGTGGGAAGCAACGATGTATTCCAACCATCATAAGGCAGATAGGTAGAGAGCACGTTACCATTGGCTTCACGGATATAGGGCAAGAGATTGGGCATCATAAATGCCGACGCCAACAAGGGGTTGGTCTCATATTTCATACCCTGCTCATGCAAATCGCTGGTAATGTATGCAAGGTTCACATTGGTAAATATGTCGACCCAGCGACTTACCATCACATTTGAGTTTATATTGGTATGATAACGTTGCGTACTGGTATTGTCGATAACACCACCCTCATTGGTATATCCGAGAGAGATGTTATACTTGGCGATCTCGTCACCACCTTCGATACGGAACACATTATCGGTAACAAAAGCCGGACTTGTGGTCTCGCTCACCCAGTCGGTATTGTTGTTGAAAATGTAACCATACGCATTGTCACTTCCTTGGAGGAAAGGATAGTCGGTGGTAAGATCCATCATCGAGGCATAGCGACTGGCTCCCACATCTTGCAAATAACGACTGTATTGCGACGCGTCGAGGAACGGTAGCGACTTTTTAGGCATGGCTACACCATAATTTCCCGAAAACGAAATGCGGGTATTGAGATTATCAGATGTTGCCTGCTCGGTTTCGATAAGGATTACACCATTCGATGCAAGCGAGCCGTACATGGCAGCAGCAGCACCTTTCAATGCGGTGATACTCTTTATATCGTTGGCATTGTATCCGAAAAGCGCGTCGCGCGAATATCCGTTGAGTACACCCGACACATCGCTGCTGTAGAAATAGGGAATACCATTGATTACCAACAACGGTGCGTTATCGCCCATAAGGGTGTGTGTTCCACGCAGGTTGAAATAGGCTCCTTCGCCGGGCATACCGCTCTTTTTTACAATGTGCAGACCGGGAATCTCGTCTTGCCATGCCAAATCGGCGGCAATGCTGCGTTTCATATCCTTATTGTCGAGCGAAGCATTGATGGCACTACGACTATCGCGACGCTCACTGTACAACGGAAATGCAGTGGTACCGGCGTAACTTATATACGACTCGGGAACCAATACTATCTCGACAGGTATCGCATTCTTGTCGAGGGGATACTCGCGGGTGTAATGACCTACGGCAACAATACGCAGCGTACCGCGTGTGCGATCGGTGGTAAATTCGAACGCACCATTCTCATCAGAGACGACCGAGGTCGATGTTCCCACCACCGATACGATGGCACCCTGCAACGGAGTATTGTCGGTACTAACTATCTTTGACTTGAAGGTCGCGCCCTTCTGCGCCAAGGCAGGGGCAACCACCATCAGCAAAACAATCAGAAAACTATATATTCTTCTCATAGCAGTAAATTTTCAACATTAATAGTTATTGCTCGTGGGTCGCAGACACCAGTGATACATCATCAACTGCGACACATTGTTCTTATTACGGCCTGTGGGAGAGTAAATTTTGGCCATATCGCTCGATTCGATGCGGATACGGAAATTACCCTCTTCGGGGATAGTGACAACGGCTACTTGGTATCCGTCGGTATCGTATGCCACCGACTTGGGGTCGGTCTCATACCACACCTCGGCATCGAAACCTTCGGGGTAACCCACCATATTATCACCCAAGAATATCATCGACGACGCACCGCCACGGTCGAAGTGGAAGTTCGAGCCTTGAGCCGCCATCGGCATATCTTTCACCAACAATTTATCGTTGAAATAAATACTCAACGAGTAAGTGATAGAGTGTTTGAAGCCCATACGCAAATTATATTCACCGGCAGGCAGACAGCACTCGATGACAGCATCTTGTTCCGAATTATAGGTCAAGCCGTCGTACTCTACGCTGCACAACCAATCCTCGGGGCGGGCCGACGTGGCGACAGATTCCCAATCGGGAATAGTGGCACTGACAGAGTCACGAACATTGGTCACAGAGTCGATGCGTACAAGAGTGACAGAGTCGGGCATCTCGATGAGCAACAATGAGTCGAGCATAAGTTGTGCCGCAGCCACCGTAGCATTTGATATTTCGAGAGAGTCTTTTGCCCATGCCTTATGTATCACATCGTTAGAAGGTACGGCAGTGAGCACGTGATAATTCATCGTAGGCAACTGCTCGGTGAGTGTAAACGACGATTGAGCATCGTTACAGATGAGCGGGTCGACCCAGTTGGTCCAACGGAAATATTGTGATTGCTGAGTAGGTGTACAGTTGTTCCACAACTCATAGAGGCGAGATTTCACGCGATAGATTACCACATGGTTGGGAATTTTGAAGTCGGTAAGATAGTAAGCCACACCGTTACTGAGGGTGTCGACTCTCGATGCATCGACAGTTTGTACCGAGGGACGCCAATTGGCAGCGTCGACATTGACAAACGACTCTGTATCTTGAGCCTTATTCACTTCTCGCACACGACCTCCCACACATTTGAAATCGGGAGCACCGACGGCTACATCGGCAGGCGACAAAATACGGTCGGCAAAACAAGCTTGCACAATCCATTTTTGGAACTTGGCGCTATCAGCTGCTGTAAGCGAGCGACTTAGCCAACGAGGCCCATTTGTATATGCATCGTTGAGGGCTTTGTCCACAAGGTCATTGTTGGGGATAAAGAGTGTGGTGGAATAGTTTTCAGAGAACATATTCCAATAAGAGAGACCCTCTTCGGTATAACGGTCCATGGCAGTATTGCGCACGGTAATAACCGAGTCGGAATATATCGTGTTACCCATATCGTCGACACCCGATGCCGTAGAATTTTCTTTATCGAAGTATTCTTCTTCGAATGTCGCAACCAACTCTTTGAAACGAGAATATTCTTCGCCGAGCGATTTCAGATGCTCATATATCGACACTCGCGGAACGATGGTTCCATCTACATAATAGATATAACCATTATCTGTTTTTACCGACTTCAGCAGTTTTTTATACTCGATATATACCTCACCGTCGCGCACGTCGACTTTGAGAGTCTTGTTGTCGGCATAGGTTTTGTGACGAACGACAAGCCCTACAAAACCTTCGACAAACTTATCGGGAGAGATGGCAATATCGGACACACTATTGCGAGCGAAAGCCTCTTGGTCGACAATGGCTGAAAGGTCGAGTACACCATCTTCGCACACCACCAAGGTATAGAATCCCGAAGATTTGAGCGACTCGAGCACTCCGGTTTCGGCGAGTATGTTTTTCATTTCACTGAGAGCCGAAGTCGCATTCAAATAAGCGGAGACATCACCGGCATACACCTCGACATCGGCCGAATTGGAAGTTACCACATGTTCATCGAAATGGTCGTCCCATGTATCGGTACAAGAGACCGCCACTCCGCAAATGGCAGCAAACAAGAATCCTATAAGTTTATTTGTCTTCATAGTATTATTCTTCGATAGGAGTAAATTTCACATAATCCCACAATTGGTGGTACTTGGCATTGGTCTTGGCATTGATGTCCATCATGGTGGCTTTCAATGTGTGAGCACCGGAGTGTTCAAACACCATCTCTTTCCACAATTCTGCCGAAGCGATTCCGTAGGTTGCCTTTCCGAAACCTTGCGAGGCAAGACCTTTGAATATGAACACATTCGACATTTGGGTATCATCTAACATGAATTTGGTATGACTTCCCGAACCGTAGAAGCTATACAACACGGGATTTCCACCATAGAAAAGTTCTATTTTATATCTACCCTTGATGATGGTCGGAGTGGTAAACTGCACCCAACCGGCATATCCGAGATTGAGTACCAACAAGTTGTCCATATTAGCACCATAATTATTTACGGTTTTTTCTTTGGCACTCTTGTATTTACATTTGATAAAACCGACAGGACGATAACTTGCGTATGACGCACGCGACGAGTTATTTACATAACTTTCATTCAGTACAAACGAAGAAACCGCACCATAATCACCATCACGTTTGTTTTCACTCAAGTCGATTTGATACTCTTTAGATGCAATGGGCGACGAGAACAAAGCACCAAGGTTCTTGGCTGCACCATAATTGTTTACAAAAGAGATAATATCGGAAGTATTACACAAATCCCAGATTACGGTTACAGGGTCGGGTTCCCACACCGGGAGTATATCATCAATTTTCTGTATCAGACCGTTGCGCGCCTGCATATCGCTACGCAAGATGCTGGCAACTTTATTGAAAACGTGCGCGCCGGCCATGTCCTGACATGTAATAACTTGGTGTGTAAATTGGGTATCCCAGATATTTACCTGACCTTCTTCTTGGAAATTGAAGAAATCTTTCACATACATCTCTTTGTCGATGAAGTGGTATGCCACATACTGACGCAAAGGATTGTCCTCGGCGGTATAATCGTCTGTAGCACCAAGGTAAGAGCAAAGGTCGTCGACACTCTCTATACCGGCCGCTTTGTACACCGAATCGGGTACGGCAAGACAGGTAAACACCACATTCGACACCACCATGGCACCCATTTCATTGTATGTGGTGTCATATACTTGAGCCACCACCTCGTCGTATCCGCTACGCTCGGCAGCACCTATAAATATATCGTACTCACCATCGCCGGGGGCCTCTTCATAGGGACGCAGACGTTCGAGAATAGTCTCGGCTACCGGACGTATTACATCGCCCATGGTGAAGATTTCACCGTTACCGGTCTTGATAGCAGTAAATTTCTCCAACTTGGCTTGATTGTTCAAATAAATAGAGTCGGTATTATACTCGGTATCGGTGCGATAGGCATCATCGACATCGGTGATAGTATAACCAAATCGCGTAGTAAGATATGTACCGAATATCGAAAGTACCGGAATAGTCTCGCCATTCTCGGCATAGTTGATAAGCGACTCATCGGAGAGATCGGTAGGTAAGATGTGGATTTGCGCCACGGCACGAGCATACTCTCTGTCGAGTTCTCTTACCGAAGATACACCTTTCCAATCGAGGAATTCGCGCATGGCCTCATTATTGGGGCACAACGCCGTCGCAGTAGTACCGGCATCGTTCAATGCATTATAATAGTCGGCATACTTCAGCAACTCTATCCACAATGAGAACTCTGCCTCATTGCGTGAAAGAACGGCGGCACAAGTCATATCGAGAGTTTCGCCCGTGTCTTTTACATAGACAGTCCCCTCATACGGGTCCTCACACGAGGTAAGCACCGCCATCAGCGACAATATAAATAATGATAACTTCTTCATAATCTTAGTTATAATAAGGGTTCTGTATTAACATAGAGTTTGCATCAAGTTCTTTCTTGCTGATAGGCAGGAAATGAGCATTCTCATTATTAAGAACGGTACGCAACCACGACTCACCGGCTTGCTCGTTGTATTTGAGCACATTGTCTACAAGGAAAGTCGTTTTATACTTACCGTTGTTGCGACGGCCGAAACGCAAGAAATCGTACCATGCTTTACCTTCGCCCACAAGCTCGATATTGCGTTCATAAAGCACGAGTGTAAGCATGGTCTCTTCATCATACGACTCCAATATGTCGGCATTGGCTTCATGTTGAATTTCGAGATTAGAGCGTGTTCTTATCTCATTTATCAACTCCATGGCGGCCACTTTGTCATCGATGTCTTCGCCGGCACTGCGCAAAACAAGGGCTTCGGCTTTCATCAGCATCACATCGGCCACACGATACAATATATAATTGGGATCATAATACGAGGCGGTACGCTTATCCGAAAGCGACTGCGAGCCGCAATATTTCCACACATAACCCACAGTAGCCGATTCGTATGCCAGCGGGTCGGTCACAAAGAATCCGCCATACATGGTACGCACAGCCTCTATGAGTTCCATCTCGGTATATATATACTCATCTTTGAACTCGCGGAGCAATCCGGCCGAAATAGCATAAGTTCCATCGGTATGCACATCGTCAAAAAGCTTCGGCAGATTATTGGTTTGATCTTCTTCGTAATTATATTGCAACTCAAAGATAGATTCGTTGCTGTTACCGGGATTGAACATAGAGAACCAACTCGAATGAGTGGGAGTAGACATAAAACGAGGTGCACCGGCCGCTGAGGCATTCAATATACCATCGCAATAAGTAACGGCAGCCTCATAATCCTCGTCCCACAACGCTACATCGGCACCGAGTGCATACAACGCCCACTTAGTGGCACGCCCCTTGGTTTCCCAATTGGTATCGAACGATTCTTTAGCTGCGCCGGTAGCCAATGCTTGACGTATATCCTCACGTATCTGTGCCACAATGTCGGCTTCGGGCGACTTGGCAATCTTGGTCGAATATGTATCGTCCTCATACGGTTCGGTAATAAGTGGCGCATCACGCCAGTTGCGCACTACATAAAAATAGGCCAACGCACGGAGGAAATATGCCTCGGTAAGATGCGACTTCATCACAGCCTCCTCATAGGTGTCATCACGCTCGAGCACAAGAGGTGCATTTTTCAACACCGTATTGGCCACGTTGATGATTTTATACAACTCGGCCCAAGAGCATAATTTATCATCGGTTGATTTTACTTGGAACTGTCCGATTTTATTGCTTTTGAGCGAATATACACAACCCGCACGCAACTCACCCCACGGAATAAGGTAAGGTTCCACCATACCGCGCAAGTAGTAATATCCCGACGTAATCACCGACTCAACCTCTTCCTTGGTTTGCCAGAATGTAATACTCGGTTGCGAGTTCTCGGGGTAAATCTCGAGCCAATCTTTACAAGAAGTTGCCGACAGCATCACCCCGCAACACACTGTCATTATGATATATTTAAATTTCTTCATTTCCATAACACAAACCGATTAGAAGTTAATGTTGAAACCAAATGCGAAACGACGGCTACGCGGCGTTTTTGCTTTATCCTCGGCCAAGTCGGTTACTTTTGAGGGTAGCGAAACCTCAGGATCTTGACCTTTATAATTGGTGAAGGTGAATAAGTCATATCCGGTAAGGAATACGTTCAATGAATTAATTTTCATCTTCTTACATATGTTTTTGGGGATACCGTATGTCAACGATATGGTTTTGAGACGGAGGAACGAACAATCTTCTACAAAACGGTCTGAACCAAGGTAGTTGAGACCATAATTGTAGAGCGCGCGAGGGATATCGGTCTGATCTCCTTCACTACGCCAACGATTGAGCACCGCTGTACTCTGGTTATCACGGTTGTACATGGCTTCCGAATTCATACGGGCCGAGTTGATGACTTTTTGACCCAAACGATAGTGGAAGAAAATATTGAGACCGAGGCTCTTATACTTGACATTTACGCCGCCACCACCGGTCACCATAGGATTGCAGTTACCGAGATAAACAACATCTTTACCATCGATTTTACCATCGAAGTTTATATCTTCATACATAGCATCACCCGGATAACAGGTATATGTACCGTTTTTCATGATGATAGGCTCGCCTTTGAGGTTGTACATAACATTACCCTCGGCATCACGAGCATAGGTATCGGCAGTGTTTTGATACACACCTTTATAACGATAACCGTAGAATGATCCTACTGCCACATTGGTTTCGAGACGCTTGGTATACTCACCATTCGACACAGAAGGTATTTCGTCAGCGGTAAGATTTTCGGGCAATTTGAGAATCTTGTTGACGTTACGGTTGATATTAAAGTTGGCAGATACCGTCCAATTCTTATTTTTGAATATTTCGTAATCGATACGATATTCCCAACCTTCGTTGCTCAACTCACCCGAGTTATAATAAGCCAACTGTGCCGTGGCATAACCCACACTCGAGGGAATAGTTACCTTTGTTTGCAACAAGTCCTTGGTAATCTTCTTGTAATAGTCGAATGTCATGGTCAACTTATTGTCCATGAATCCGAGGTCGGTACCCACGTTCCACTCCGACGAAGTTTCCCATTTCAATTTATTGAGGTGCATAGAGTTGGGAGCAATACCGGCAAGCAAGTTGTAATCGCCAATTGACGAATAGGTACCTACATAAGGAGCTGTTCCTTTGGGAGGATTACCACTTTGTCCCCAGCTGACACGTAATTTCAATTGATTCCACCAGTCGAGATTCTGCATATACGACTCTTGCTCCATGTGCCAAGCAGCACCCACCGAGGGGAAGAAACCCCAACGTTCTTGCTTACTTACGGCCGATGAACCTTCATAGTTTCCGGTGAAACTGAATGTGTAACGATCCATCAACGTGTAGTTTACAAGCATACGTGCTCCTAAGCGACGAGACTCAGAGGTTCCCGAGCCAAGCGAAGCGATGGAGCCACCCGAAACAGGGTCGGACATACCGGCTGCAGCCACACCATACACTGCCTCGGCGGTATTGGAACTGCGAGACTGCTCGGTGCTCCACAACGCGGTGGCAACAATCGTGTGTTGGTCAAACGACTGACGATACATGATTTTATTTTCACTCTGCAACGACATCGTATTGGAGTAGCCGTCATAACTATAATTCGAGAGTTCGTTTTCGATAGACGAGTCGGTAGCCGTTTGAGGCAGGAATTGACGAGTCTTCACGGTTTTGAATTTCATCGACACCCAACCGGTATAGGTAAGTTGAGGCAATATCTTATAATTCAAGCGATAGGTTATCTTCTCCTCATTTTGATCGGTATCGTTGAAACTTTCATTGGCCACAATCAGCGGGTGATAGTTTTTCTCTTTACTATAAGCACCTTGGAACTCATCTGCGTTCTGACGAATGAAATAGTTATCGGTAGGTTCTCCGGTCGCAGGGTCTATCCAATAAGGACTCTTATTGGGCATCTTGCGCATAGCCTCACCACGCATATCGTCGAAATAAGGTTTATCGTTCTGCGTGTTTGAATAGGTAAACTCGGCATACATATCGAGTTTATCGGAGAATCGATATGTAAGGTTATACGATGCAGTAAGACGATTCATTTTTGTACCGATGGTCGTACCGCCTTCGTTCATGTACGACAACGACAATCGATATGTGGCCTTTTCACCACCACCCGACATCGAGAAACTGTTGTCGAAAATCCATGCGTTCTTGGTCACATAGTCGAGCCAATTGGTATTGGTATTGTATTCATTGAAATAGCGCCACTCGGGGTTATAACCGATTTCGGGTGTATCGAACAAATATTCGAGATGCGAAGCCGAGTTACTTATACCCTGCGCATTGGCGGTATTCCATATAGCATCTTGCATATATGCCACATAATCATCACCACTCAACATCGGTATCGATTCCGGCTCTACTTTCACGGTAAATTTTGAGGAGAAAGTAAAGTTGGTTTTACCCTTTGCTCCTTTTTTCGTGGTGATAAGGAGCACACCGTTGGCAGCCTTTGTACCATATATGGCGGTGGAAGCGGCATCTTTCAACACCTCGATAGACTCGATGTCATAAGGATTCAAGTTCAACATATCGGCAAAATCCTCATTGTTTGCGGTATTGAAGTCAAACGAGTCGTCAATTTCGGTATTATAGGGCACACCATTGATGACAATAAGAGGATCGGTATTGGAGTTCAACGTAGCAGTACCACGTATACGGATAGATCCTTTAGCACCGGGGTCACCACCCGAGATAATATCCACACCGGCAAGACGTCCTTGCAGAGCTTCCTCCACCGATGAAACCGGCAAAGTTTCCACTACCGACGACATATCTATCTTCTGGGTCGCGGCAGTTTGCTCACGTACCGTGATACCCATATCCGACAACTCGGCACGTTGCGCCGAAACCGTTACTTCGCCCAACTGTTGTGAGCTGGGTTCCATTACCACATTGATGGTTTTCTGTCCGGTATAGGGAATGCGTTGTGTCTCCATACCGATAAACGAGAATACGATTGTGTGAGCATCGGCAGGGACTTTCAGCGAGAAAGCACCGTTGGCATCTGTCGTAGCACCCGTTAATACACGTTTCTGATCATTCTCTATGGCAACGTTCACACCGATAGAGGGTTCATGTTTCCCTTCGTATATTTCATATACTTTACCGGAAACGAAGCCCGATTTTGTCTGTGCCGAAGCCGAGAATCCCAACATCGCACACAAAAGCAAAAGGCTATATTTTATAGATATCTTGTTTTTCATAATACTCCATCTATAAATTGTACACAACCATCGTCAAAGACGAAGGGGAAGTAATCATAGTCGCCGACAAAGTCGACCTCACCATTATAAGTAATACCGCTATCAAGCGAAACGGTACGATCATCTACCTTCACGCTCAACTTGGTACCATCATCATATATATTGATGCAGGTAGCCACAGTCTTCATCACACCATTTACCATTTTGTCTTCGGCATCGAGAGTGATAAGCCCGCCAAGCGATTCGGTATCCTCACCCCAACCGAGGAAAGGATAGTTGGAGAATACTGCTGTACTGATGGGCACAAAATACAATTTGAGATATTTTTGCAATAGAGCCTCATCTGTAACCGTAACGGCATTAAAGAAATCAAGCGTCGACATATCAGCAGTCGCAGTTGTAGTCACACCGGGCACCTTGCCTGCCACAATGGCCTCCTTCAACGACGAAGATGTAGGCACAAGCATCAAGCAACTCTCAGTCATAAGAATCATTTCTTGTGCATCAACATCGACCAATCCCGATTTTACAAGCAATTGTATAAACGCGCCGAAAAGAGTGGCCTCATCATTACGATAGGTAAGCATCATAGGTACAAACTTAGAATAAAGCGCGTTTGAGAGACTTCCCTCGAAGAGTACTTTGGCTCGGGCACCGTCGTATGAATAGCAACGGCCGTTACTCCAACCTTCTCCTTGGAATGTAAGTTCTTCAAACTCACAATATATATCATTTTCGGTAATAGGATTACCGGTATACGATATCAATTGGTTGAATTGAAAACTGTTAGTAATTTTACCGTCTTTCACATACCAATACAACTTGTAATCGGGCGACAAAGTAGGTATCACCGCTGTACCAGTTGTCGGTAACTCATCGATTGTGGTAGTCACACCATCGACCGAAGCTGCGTGTGCATACACATATTTCTGCTGATTCGACGTAGAGATACCGCTCGTTCCCAAAACCAGAGAACCGTTAGAACCTTTATTTGGGTCCCAAGTAATCTGATTGTTTGCCATCTGCGTATCCGAAGGATAAAGCATAATAAATCTGGCATTATCGACACACAAGGGGTCGGGCATCATACTCGAATTGGATATCATGCGCAAAAAGTTATTAAACTTCTTGTATTGGAACGCAGGACCGGTAACCGAGCCTAACATCGACGGCGGTGTAAGCTCATCACAGCCATACAACACACCGTTTACACACATTTTGCGATTTTCTTGCGGCACTGCTTCGGTATCAAATTTGATAACAGTACCCAAAGAACTTTCTATATCACCACGCTCTATCTCCTCAGGGAATACCATAGACGACGCATAGCAACTATTGGCCAAAAGATATGTCATCACATCTTGAGGAATAGAATCCCACGCTACATACGATGGATAGCCGGTTCCTTCCACACCGAAATATTCACTATAGAAAGTATTAAAAGCATCATCGGTCGGAGCAAATATACTATATGATATAGACGATAACGCATCTACCATCGAATACGACGATACCGGCCACTCGGTATCAATACTCGGCAGAGTGTTATGCTCGTGAAGATAAAGATTCTTACCGTTACCATATTCACGAGTAAGTTCCTCATTGAGCGTATAATATTCATATTCATTGTAAAGAGAAAGATAGGTCGAGAAATTACCGTCTTTTTCGAGTTCGGTATAGATTGTCTCTAAAGGTTTCAATACTTTATCTATCAAATATACATAACCGGTAGAGGTGATAATCTCATACTCTTCCACCTCGGCATTCGACACATTGAACCCGACCGGATCACTCCATTTTGCATCGGGGTAAAAATACTCATAATTGCGCTTCGCATCGATCTGCTTGGTTTGGAACATACGATACGAGAATACCGGCAAGAATCGCTCTTGATGGTATATGGCAAGTGTATCATCGAGTTGTTCTACTGCATCTTGACTTTTGGTACGATGCTTGTAGTACAACCCCGCATTGACGAGCAGTTCCTCGGGTGTGGCACCATCGCCTTCGAGCGGACGGAAATTAAGTAACTTGTTCTTATCGAACGAATAATACATAATGTGAAAGCCGATGAGTTTTTTCAATTCGGCAACGTCGACAGACTCAATGGACTCAACGCCGTATTCCGATTTCAAATACTCGGCAAATGCCTCATCATTCGGAGCCATTACCGTCCATACACCTTTACCTTTGAGCATTGGCGTATAGCCCGCAATATCAGCACCTTTCAAAAAGATGGTGTAATTGCCCCGGTCTTCCAATGTTTTATAGATACTTCCTTTCAACGACCCTGTGGTTTCATAATAATCCATAGGATCCTGACAAGAAGTCCAAAAAACAACCGACAAAAGTACACCGGCAAAAGCGATACACTTATTGAACATGTTTTTCATAGAATCTCGGTTTTCTTTTTTTTAAATTATTACTATTATTTTATTTTGTTTATTTCATATCCACGCCGAATCCCCTACCCCAAAAGGAATAGAGGATCGGATATTTTATCTGACTATCAGTTTTTCACCTTCCACCACATAGAATCCGCGAGGCAGTGTTGTGAATATATCTTTATAGGGTATCTGTATTTTCACACATTGTCCCATCATATTATACACATTTACAAGGCGATTAAGATCTTTATCGTGCGACTCAACTTCTGTCACACCCGATGTGGCTCGCTCTTGATACAAAGTAATGATTGCTCCTACTTGATTATCAGCAAAGCGAATGTCAAACGAGCCGGTTACAGGCTTATCAAATATAATCTTATGAGTAGCAGTGGCTCCCCCTACACGTGCGGGAAACGAGTACTCACTTGCGGTATACGATACGCCATTCAATTTCGACAAGTATGCCGTTCCATCATCTACATTTGAATAGGCCTTCACCGATACCGCCGTCACCTGCACCCCTTCGGGGATATTGATAACAAAATCGACATTACGAGACATTTTGAATGCATTATTTGTACCTGTAGCATAGCCCTTTGCCGTAGAAATAGAATAATCGTTATTAAACAGCCATGCACTCGAAGAAGACTCCGTGTATGTGGTTGCCGATAACACCGCAGTCTCGTCAACGGGGGTTACTGATGAATCCTTAATAAGGCCTAATAGTTCTCCACCTGATGTACAAGCGACCGTGATAGCTCCAACGAGACTATTGATATAAGATTCGAGATAAGTATAACCCGAAGGAGCTATTTTATTACAATCAGACGGGTCATTAGGATCGAGGCCATATCTCTCCTCGAAATCATCGCTTATACCATCGCGGTCGGTATCGATAGGAGCACGACTCGATCGTAATTCGGGCCACGCCACATCATAACCTTCCGGAATACAATCTTCTTGCGAATCGATAATACCTGGTTTTCCGGCCGTTTTACCGGTAAATGTAGCCACTCCGTTACGAGTATCATTTACCATGGTCGAGTCGATACGGTCTCGCGAAAGTGAAGCGCCCGCATAATTCAGCACCTTTTCATAGGCATCGGCTGCAGAGTGAGTGGTTGTAGCATAAAAACCGATAGGAGTTTCGAGTTTCATGGTATCTTTAGTCACCGAGGTATAGGTTCCATCACAATCCGACGCACTGATCTGTGCATATATACCTTTGGTCCAGTTATCGGCTGTTACTTCGGGATAACCGACTATCGTATTTCCATCGACAAAATACTTACCCCACAGATGCAACGCCGGAGCATAATCGGGATAGGTTTTCACGTATGAATTTGTACGAATACCTATACCAGCAATACGATAACGCACAGAAGAACTCGATTTGTTGGTCCCGGGACCCGGTTTATAATAGTTATTGACAATATTTACATTCTGCCCTTCACCTCCGTAACAACCATTTCCGCACCAATTGTATATCACATTGTTACGCATATCCATACGCTCATCGAGCTGAGTAGTAGGTCTCGGGCCGAGACGGGGAGTACGACTGCTGTGATGCGCTATAAGATTGTGATGAAACGAAGCGCCACTGCCACCCCAGTTTCCACCATATCCGTGATTTCCTTTCGAGTGTCCCGAATTATACATACTCTGCGACACGATACACCATTGCACCGTAGTGTTTTTATTACCAAGCACCGAGCAACACTCATCGACACTCCAACTTACAGAGCAGTGGTCAATCATGATATTTTCAGTATCCATTGCATTCAAGCCATCAAACCCATCGACAGCATTTGCGCCATTCGTTGCTTCTTCCTTTGCTACATTTTCATTTCCCAAGCGGAAACGCAAGTAGCGCACAATAACATTGCTGGCTCGAATACCCACCGGATAACCTGCCACGCATATTCCATCACCGGGTGCCGTCTGCCCTGCAATAGTCAGATTGCCATTCTTAATGCTCAACGACGAATTGAGATAAATAGTACCGGAAACATCGAAAACAATAGTACGGGCACCAGACTTGTTTATGGCCCAACGCAAGGTTCCCTCCGAACCATCATCTTCCAACGAAGTCACATGATATACTGCACCACCACGACCGCCGGTAATATATCGAGCAAAACCCTCTGCCCCGGGGAACGCAGGTAAATCTTCCGCATGGATTACCGAGACAGCAACAAAGCACATTAGAAACAATAAAAATTTCTTCATGGTATATTTGATTTTTCTTAATATTTCTTTGACGCGCAAAGTACTTATATAATCGGCAAACAAAAGAGGACTTTTTACTCAAATAGGTGTATTTTTTCACCACATAGCACCCCTTTGAGCCTACTACGCCTCAATTTAACACATAGAGTTACCTATTATACAATTTATATCTGCACATACTGCAATACAAAAATAGCAAAAAAATCGCATATACATACTATTTTTTGCCACTTTTTTACAAATATTTCCACAAAGATTTTAATATTGAATACTACTCTTCTTTGAAATAGCCCGAAGGTGATTTACCGGTAATCTTCTTAAAACTTCTGCTGAAATACTTAGGATCGGCATAACCGACTCTGTATGCGACCTCGGCTATAGAGAAACTTTTGGATTGCATCAGCTGTATGGCACGTTTGATGCGTATCGCTTGTAAAAAATTGATGGGAGATTGACCTACAAGTGCTTTTACCTTTCGGAAAAAGACACTTCTACTCAATGCCATCTCCTGCGCCAACTCATCTATACTGAGATCGGGATTATCTATATTAGTTTCGACATACGCAATCAGTTTGCGCATAAAATTCTCATCGGCAGGCATTATAGAAAGCTCTGCCGGACGATACGCACTATCTTCATCGGCGTCTTTGCCGATATGTTCCATATATTTCTCTCGCAAGAGTTGCTGTTGTTGCAAAATCATTGCCACACGAGCCTTTAACAACTGGGTACTGAAAGGCTTTACCATATAATCGGCAATACCACTGTTTACTCCGCGTATCTTGTCGTCAAGGGTCGCTTTTGCCGTCAAAACAACTATGGGTACGTGACATGTGGTTGCATTGTTTTTAATTCGCTCAATAAGTCCGAAACCATCAAGACCGGGCATCATAAGGTCGGTAATCACAAGGTCGGGCATATACTCGAGAGTCTGCGACCAACCCTCCTCTCCATCACATGCCACATATACTTTATAACTGCGACTGAGGCTGTTCTGTAAAAAAACACGCAAATCTTTATTATCTTCGACAACAAGTATAGAAAAACGGTCGTCGTCATTATCTTCATTCTCGCTGTCAGTACGCTCTTCCAACTTTTCATCATCGGCATCGCTGTCGCTGAGCAGGAACTCAATCTGCTTATCCTCTTCAAAATGCTCTTTCCCAAGTTTAAACAATACAGCAAAGGTAGAACCTTCACCCTCTTTACTTTGCACGAAGATATCGGCATGATGCAACTCCACCAACTGCTTCACGAGAGACAATCCTATACCAGTAGACTGCTTATAAACATTGTTTTGTAGTATCGTATCGAATCGACGGAACAAAGTTCCCACTTTATCGGGCTGAATACCCACTCCTTCATCTTTTACGGCAATCTCTACTCCTCCATTTCTGTAACAAACAATTATTGTTATAGCCTTACCCGGGTGCGTATATTTAAACGCATTGGATATAAGATTGACAAATATTTTTTCAAACTTATCTTTATCTGCCCACACATAAACATCATGCGATTCCATCGTGAGAGAGAAATCGATTTTATGCATTCGAGCCATATTGTCAAAATTCTCCATGATACTTTCTATCTGCTCTCTCACATTGAGTTTTTCGACCAATAGACGCATTTTTTCATTCTGAATTTTACGAAAATCGAGAATTTGATTGATAAGATTCAGCATACGATGCGCATTACTCTGCACAACGGTAAGATATTCTCTATCCTGCTCAGAGAGATTATCATCGGCAAGCACCTCCGATAGTGGCCCTTCGATAAGGGTAAGGGGAGTACGTAACTCATGAGATATATCGGTAAAAAAACGTAATTTCGACTCCGTAAGCTGATGTTCGAGCGATAAACGATACCGTAACTTATAAATATGTAAATAGATAAATACAATAATACCCACCAACAAAATTACGCCAAACACATAGAGCAGAATCGCCCACGGTGTTTCAGTAAACGAAGGCTCACGAGTAACAACCAAAATCTTTTCATTATCAACCCATAGGCCATTACGATTAGTTGATTTTACGCGTAAATTATACGTACCCGCAGGAAGATTCACATAGTTGGCCGTAAGATTATCGGACGTAATCGTCCATTGCTTATCGACACCATCGAGTTTATACGCATAACGTATCGGAGCGTCAGATGACAAATCCACGGCAGCAAAGGGCACCGAAAGAATAGTTTCATCGGCATGCAATATAACCGAATCGACACCATCGCCAAAAACCACAGAAGGAACATAATCACCACTATTTACCTTATCCGGCTCTATCACTAAAATCCCCATACTGGTCGATACCAACAGATTGCCATTTTTACAGATGTGCGGCTTATTTTCCGAGAAAGTTGCATATCGAGGAAATATATCTGTTCCGAAATTTTCCAAATTTTCACTTTTGGGGTCGAACCTCATCAACAGTCGCTCGGTAAGCACCCAAATAAATCCATTCTTATCCTCAACCAAATTGAGAGCAATATCGGAATATGCCCCCGATTGCTTGGTGTAGGATTTGAACTGAACATTATTCGAAAGCAGATTATCAGATAGCACTTTATTCAATCCGCCCCCAAACACAGCAAGATATATCTCTCCGGCATCAGTCACTTCAATA
Organism: Bacteroidales bacterium; assembly: GCA_045606385.1. Lineage (GTDB taxonomy): Bacteria > Bacteroidota > Bacteroidia > Bacteroidales > UBA11471 > Caccoplasma. Next base: position 29,561 of record JAZURX010000003.1, read on the forward strand.
CCCATCACATCATTTCCGCCAAGACTGGTTACCTCATCTTTCTGGCGCACATTACGATAAAATCGGATATTTTCGGGTGATGAAAAATTCTCATCAAACGAATACAGGCCCTGTGTAGTTCCCACCAATATTATTCCGGTCTCTGTCTCTGCAATACATCGCACCGTTTTGGGATCATTATCCGATAACAGAGCCAATCTGTTGTTTTCGTGAAGGAAACGAGGCTGATTCGAATAGGGATACTCCATCAGGTTCAATCCCGAATCGTAACAGCCCACCCATATTCTCCCTTTCTTATCCTGCCACAACGCATATACATGATTACCACTTATGCTATAAGGCTGCTGTTCATCATTTTTGAACTGTCCTGTAATACGATATCTATACACACTGTCATATCGCAAACGATAGAGCCCCTCGCCACGTGTACCCAGCCACACATTATGCTTAGAGTCCTCAATTATGGAATACACTCCGACACCAAACTCCGTCACCTTCGGAACTATACGACCATCTGGAGCAAGATAACCCAATCGATTACCTCCTTCCCATATCTCAACAATTCCGTTCTGCGACGAAATCCATATTCTACCTTTAGAATCGGAATAGGCACATCGTATCTTATCCTGCAAATAATCAAGATTCTGATATACACCATCGTTTCCAAAAGACAATTTGTGCAACCCCATATTGCACCCTAACCATATATTGTCTTGATTATCTTGAAAAACAAGACGCATCTCGGCCGACAAGAAACGCCCCGCATTATATGGTCGCATTTCACGATTCGCTGCATCGATATGATACAATCCGCCTGAGTGTAAACAAAGGAATATTTCACCTCGTATGTTGGTGAAAAACAACGGGCGCGATACATCTTGTTCCTCCCAATTCACATTAGCAGGCTGCGACACAGGTATAACAGACTTTTTTATCTCATCAAAAAGATATACTTGTTTATCTTGAGAAATAAGCAGATAATAGGTCGACTTTCCCTTCAAGCAAGAGACCACATCTTGCGCACCTGCATAGGTAGGCAATTTCATTTGCCTTGGTACACGTGTACGCGAATCAATAAATATAAGCCCTCCGCTTGTAGCCAACATCACAGTCGTATCATTCAACGAATGCATGCTATAAAGGCGACGAGCCGGCGATATGTTCGGCATATTCTCGACAAATACCATATCTTTGGTTGTCATATCATACACCGCTATGCGACAATTCGATGTACCAAGCCATATATGCCCTTCATGCTCGAGCCAACATTTATACGATAAATTATTCTTAAATGGTTGACTCTTATATATTGTTCCCTGATTGGTCAACACCCATTCATTGTTTTGTGAATCAAGTTTTATTTCATGCACTTTTCGGCGTTGCGAGGTAGTATTAGGGTACAACTCCATATTATCAGTATTAGCATCTTCAACTCTATAAAGAGTACCATCTTTGTCTTGCAACCACGAATAACCATTGGCAAGTGACACCACATTATATGAAGAGATAGTTCTATTGAATTTGGCTTCAAGTTTTGTATGAATGTCCTCGAAATGATGCTCTTTACTATGGAACAAGTAAAAACGGGATTTTCCCAGACACCATATATCATTTTTACTATTAATCAATATTCTATCAAACCTGTTTTGCATCAGAGGCTCATGATTTCCCGGCATTGCCTTATAACAGGTAAAAGCGTAACCATCATAACGATTAAGTCCATCCCACGTAGCAATCCACAACACGCCATCTACATCTTGGGCTATAGAGGTCACTCTGCCTTGAGAAAGTCCATCAGTTTCGGTATAGGTCGTAAGACGGCAACGATAGTGCGACTGTGCCATGATCGACAGCACACCAACACTTAATATCAAGCAAAACAACAAGCGTTTCATAATACTTTTCATATCACGGATTCCTTACTCTGTACAAATATAGCGAAAAATAATCTCTCGCGCGCCCCATATTCCACAAAAGCCGAAAAATACACTTTTTTGACCTTTTTTTACTCTTTATATCGTATAAATCATGCGACATTGGTTATAGAATGAAGAAATATCAAAAAATACACTTCTTTGCTCAATTCGTGAACTTTGTTACGAGAATTATAAAGTTTCTTTGCAACACCTGAATTTTACACATATGACTATAAAGTATTTGCTATCCGGTATAGCATTGTGTTGCACAATAACATTGAACGCACAAAATTTACCGTACAAAGATCCCAACCTATCTCCGCAAGAACGTGCCGAAGATTTAGTATCAAGATTGACACTGGAAGAAAAAGTTGCACTCATGCAAAACACATCGCCGGCCATCAAACATTTAGGAATAAAGCCCTACAATTGGTGGAATGAAGCTTTGCATGGCGTAGCGCGTGCCGGTGAAGCAACGGTTTTTCCACAAACAATCGGTATGGCAGCATCATTCGATCCCGACCTGCTGTATGAAGTATTCAATGCCGTGAGCGATGAAGCACGTGCCAAATTTCACGATTTCCAACGCAAAGGCAAATATGGTAAATACCAATGTCTGACATTTTGGACACCCAACATCAACATTTTTCGCGACCCTCGCTGGGGACGTGGACAAGAAACATACGGCGAAGACCCCTATTTAACAACAGTACTGGGGTTGCAAGTAATTCGCGGACTGCAAGGCCCCGATACAGCTAAGTATGATAAGCTTCACGCTTGTGCCAAACACTTTGCCGTACATAGTGGCCCCGAATGGAATCGTCACTCATTCGATGCCAAAGACATCGATTTACGCGATTTGAACGAGACATACCTCCCTGCCTTCAAAGCCGCCGTAATCGACGGCAATGTAAAAGAGGTAATGTGTGCATACAATCGTTTCGAAGGAAAACCTTGTTGCGGTAGCGACCGATTACTCATGCAGATACTCCGCGACGAGTGGAAATATAAACATTTGGTAGTAAGTGACTGTGGTGCCATCAACGACTTCTATAATCCCTCAAAACACTACACACATGCCGACTCGGCAACAGCATCGGCCGATGCCGTATTGGCAGGAACCGATGTAGAATGTGGATCGAGCTATAAATCATTGATAAACTCCGTAAAAAAAGGACTAATAGAGGAGAGCGATATCAATGTCAGCGTTGTACGGTTGCTTAAAGCGCGATTTGAATTGGGCGAAATGGAAGACGAAAAACTTGTCTCTTGGTCAAATATTCCATATTCGGTTGTAGATTGTGATAAACACCGCAAATTGGCCCTTGATATGGCTCGCGAATCAATCGTACTCCTCCAAAACAAAGACAATATTCTTCCGCTGAACAAATCGATGAAAATAGCTGTCATGGGTCCCAACGCAAACGACTCGGTAATGCAATGGGCCAATTACAACGGCACACCTCGTCGCACAATTACAATACTCGACGGCATCAGAGAAAAAGTAGGCGATGTAACCTACGTAAAAGGTTGCGACTGGATAACAAACACTTCGTTTGAATCAAAATTCAACTGGCTACATACACACGACGGCAAAAACGGTATCACCGGCACATATTACAACAATATAGATATGAGTGGAAATGCCGTGGCAACACAAATTTACACCACACCTATCAACCGCGATGCCGGCGGTAATACCGTATTCGAACCGGGCGTGGAACTGACCAATTTTACCGGTGTATTCAAAGGTATTTTACGTCCAGAAGAATCTGGAGAAATGCTTCTCAAAGCCAATGCCGACGACGGACTTCGTATTATTATCGATGGCAAAGAAATTTTCAAGAAATGGAAAACAAGTTCCAATACCAAAGAAGAATACACTTTCAAGGTAGAGAAAGGCAAAGAGTATGATATTGAAATAGATTACCTGCAACTCAAAGGAAAAGCATTCCTTAAAATTGACCTCGGTTTGTTGCTCCATAAATCTATCGATGACGACATTCGTACAGTATCTGATGCAGATGTTGTCATATTCTGCGGAGGTATATCGGCACAACTCGAAGGGGAATCAATGACTGTAAAATATCCCGGATTCAAAGGCGGTGACCGCACTCACATAGAATTACCCCAAATACAACGCGATATTTTGAAACGCCTGCACAAAGCCGGCAAAAAAATTATTTTTGTCAACTGCTCCGGTAGCGCAATGGGACTCGTTCCTGAAACCGAAAGTTGTACTGCCATACTGCAAGCCTGGTATCCCGGTCAAGAGGGTGGCACAGCGGTTGCAGATGTAATATTTGGGGATTATAATCCCTGCGGAAAACTACCTGTCACATTCTACCGGGACATCGACCAACTGCCCGATTATCAAGATTACTCGATGCAAGGTCGTACCTACCGCTTTATGACCGAGAAACCCCTTTACCCATTCGGTTATGGACTTTCCTATACAACTTTCCATTGCGGAAAAGCCAAAACAAAAAAAGCGGTAAAAACAGGGAAAAACATATCTGTATCTATTCCCGTAACCAACATAGGAACGCGTGAAGGCACCGAAGTGATACAAGTCTATATCAGCAAAATAAACGACACCGAAGGTGCCCCTATAAAAACATTGAGAGCATTCCGTCGTGTTACATTGAAACCGGGAGAAACCAAAAAAATATCTTTCGAACTTATTCCCGAGACATTCGCATTCTACGATAATAGTAGCGGATATATGATGACCACAAAAGGAGAATACAAAATATCTATCGGAAACTCTTCCGACAACGAGGCTCTACAAACCCTCATTATCAAACTGAAATAATTTTCTTTTCATGTAATACTTTCGTAGAAAGCTCTCCGATGTTGATATCGGGGAGCTTTTGTATTTCTACAAAAATGAAGATATATAATGATAATCCCAAAAGACTCACACTACACATCTGACACATAGACACAAACAACAAATCTTTGCTTGGGCAAATTTTATTGTATACTTTTGTACTGACATACTATTCCAATTACAACATAGCAAGCAGAACTGATTCACACGGACGATGCGTAAAACCATATTCTTAGAAAACGGCATCATAGGAGACATATCTCGCCGATTTCACACCCCGATAAACTTCGAAATGCAAGAGAATGAGCATATCGCAATTGTGGGACAGAATGGAAGCGGAAAATCAACTCTTATACAGACAATTACAGGACAAATTTTTCTCAAAAAAGGAATACTCAAATTTGATTTTGGAATTACACCACACAAATATAATTCCGAGAACATACGCTACGTTACCTTCAACGATGCCTACGGAACTGCCACATCAGACTACTATTATCAGCAACGTTGGAACTCTCAAGATTGTGAACTATCACCGACAGTACACTCCCTACTAAAAACCATTAAATGTGACAACCCTCGGTGGAGTGAACGCGTATACCGAATGCTCGACATTGACGAAATTAGTCATAAACAACTCGTCATGTTGTCGTCGGGAGAACTACGCAAACTACATATTGCCAAGCTATTACTTCCTCACCCAAAAGTGATAATATTGGAAAACCCGTTTATAGGGCTCGACACTCCATCACGCGCACTACTGACAGCACTTTTACAACATCTTGTCGACGCGACCGATATACAAATAATACTGGCTGTTTCTGATTCCAAGGAGATACCCTCATTCATCACTCATGTATATGAAACCGTCGACATGCAATGCAGTCATAAATATACTCTCGCTGAGTACCTCGCAAAAGAGAGCATCACAACTCGTAAATACGCCGCAAGTAATACTCGGGTAATATTACCTCCTTACAATAACGAAAACCTCTGCAAGGCTCATAAAATAGTACAATTCAATAACGTCTCCATACGATATGGCGAAAGGACAATTATAGATTGTCTCGATTGGACAATCATCAATGGCGAAAAATGGTCATTATCAGGGTGTAACGGCAGTGGAAAATCAACATTACTCAGCCTCATTTGCGCAGACAACCCACAAGCATACACGCAAAATATCACACTATTTGATCACAAAAGAGGCACCGGAGAAAGCATCTGGGACATAAAACGGCACATAGGATATATTTCACCCGAGATGCATCGGGCTTATCTCCAAGACATTCCTGCGGCTTCCATTGTCGCATCGGGCTACCACGATACCATAGGGCTGTATCGTAAACTTAGTACTTCACAATTAGAAAATTGCCGAGAATGGTTACGAGTCTTCGGTGTAGACCACTTGCGTGACCGCTCATTTGTAAAATTGTCGTCGGGCGAACAACGGCTCTTGCTTCTGGCTCGCGCCATGGTGAAAAATCCGGATTTACTCATTCTCGACGAACCCTTACACGGTCTTGATGCAATACATAAAGAAATGGTGCGCAATATAATCACAACATTTGCTACGCAACCCTATAAAACTATTATATACGTTACTCACGACCCCGAGGAGTTACCTCAAATTATCGATAAAACGCTCGTTCTTCCCTATCACATATAAAAAAAGACGCGTCACACCTTATCGGTATTGACGCGTTTTATTCTTTTCTATACACCTCTACTGAGGATACACATTATCATGCAGATATGCTAAAATATTCATCTCCCCCTCGGTAAGAGATTTTCCGCGCCGTGCCATCATTCGCGCGGCCATATCGGTTATCTGCGAAAGCGATACCGGCTTGAATCCCTCTGCTCCTCCCTGTACAAACGAATCGATAACCGTACGGGGAAAACCGGGACCATAAATATTAGCCCCCACACCTACTACCGTAGCCGTATTAAACATGGTATTGATACCCGACCGCGAATGGTCGCCCATCAACAACCCACAAAATTGCATTCCTGTCGGGCGGAATCGATGCATGGCATAATCCCACAACTTTATTTCCGCATAATTATTTTTCAAATTTGAGCAATTGGTGTCGGCTCCGAGATTGCACCATTCACCGATAACGGCATTTCCCAAATATCCGTCATGACCCTTATTGGAGTATCCGAGCATCACAACATTACTCAACTCTCCACCCACCTTGCAATATGGTCCAAGTGTAGTAGCACCATATACTTTGGCGTTCATATTCACTGTGGCATGTTCGCAAGCCGCAAAAGGAGCACGTATACAAGTTCCTTCCATGATTTCAACATCGCGACCGATGTATATAGGGCCATTCTTCACATTGAGTATTACACATTCGAGTAAAGCTCCCTCTTCAATAAACAATCGCGAGGGCTCTCCAATCAAATGGCACGACTCGGGCAGAGGTTGCGATTGCCGTCCTGCTGTAAGCACCTCAAAGTCTCGTTCCAACTCTATCCCATTAAATCGGAATATATCGTATGATGCCTTCACAGCCACATAATTGTGCCGATACTCGCATACTTCTGCATAATTACCGACCTCAAAATCGGCTTTTTTACCATTGTATGCTATCAATACTCCTTCCGCATCAGCCAGCGCCATACCTGATTCTAACATACCGATAGCAGAAACCAATTGTGTATCAGGACATATATTTCCTGCAATAAACAATGCATCATCGGGAATCGAAGGATATTTTACAGACAAATATTCAGCAGAAAGAGCCGTATATTTACCCGGCATATAACCTTGCCACTTCTCTGCAATTGTACGTATACCCACACGTATATCACATACAGCACGCATATATGTAATCGGCAAGCAGGCCGCATGCACTTCGGGCGTATCAAAAAGAACTACATTGCTCATAATCTATTATTTACAGTATCTGTTTTTTTGGGAAAAGTTGCCTTAGTCTTCATTTTCGTCATAACCGGTCGGATAAAGTATCAATGTCGTACCCCCTATGGTCACAATAGAGCCGCCATCGATACGTATTTTATCGCGACGACCGAGCCGTTCCTGACGCAAATAGGTGCCGGCCCGCGCCGAACAATCACTCAATGTATAAATATAACCGCCACACCTATCCGACTTCACATTGATTATACAATGTCTGCGCTCCATATCGGCATCACTGCTTTCGATGGCTATATCGACATCGGTACCTTTGTTTCGCCGTCCGACAACATTGTCACCTACAATCAAAGGAAATTCTTGTCTATGACAACAATTATTCTCGAGCACCACTACTCGGCCACAATCCTCGATCTCCTCTTGACGCGAAATATCGTCATATGATAGAGAAAAACTTTTCCCGCAATGCGAACAAACGAGAAACAGTGACGAACCTCGCTCGCATCGAGTCTCATCAAACGCTACATAGCTATCGCATCGTGGACATAACACATGCTTCATACCTTATTGTTGCTTATATTGATATTTTGATTTTATCTCAGGTAACGATTTTTCTATATCGGCAATACGAGTGGCATCACCGGGGTGAGTACTCATAAATTCGGGTATAGAACTGCCACCCACCGACATCTTTTTCCAAAAATTAATCGCAACATCGGGGTTGTAGCCCGCCATTGTCATAAAGACTAGGCCCATATAATCAGCTTCAGACTCATGCTTACGCGAGTATGGCAACATCACGCCATACTGCGCACCAAGGCCATATACCACATTTGCGAGAAGTTGCACCTTCTCGCTTTTATTACTTACAGCCGTACTGAGTACCACAGAACCAAATTGAGTCATAAGTTCTTGGCTCATACGCTCATTACTATGCTTTGCAACAGCATGCGCCACTTCATGCCCTATCACTACAGCCAATTCATCGTCTGAGTCTACAATCGAGAGCAATCCTGTATACACTACAATCTTGCCTCCGGGCATACAGAAAGCATTGAGTTGATTATCATCGACCAGATTAAATTCCCACGCAAAATTGGCAATTTCAGACGATAAACCACTATTTTTAAGGTACTTTTCGGTTGCATCGGCAATCTTCTTTCCTACGCGAGCCACCATAGCGACTCCGTCTTTATCAGTCGATATTTTCGTCCCTTTTATATACTCATCGTATTGTGTCAAACTCGACGAAAGCACTTCGCTATCCGATACCAGCAACACCTGCTTGCGACCTGTAAGGGGCACCGTAGAGCAAGCTACCAGTAATATGACCGACAGGACAGCAAAAAACTTACTCATGTTGTAACGCATCATGATTTCAAAAAAGTCGATATAAAAAAGCCGGAATACCGATATAGGGTATTCCGGCATTACATGTCTATCGTGTTATTTCAGCGAGTATTTCGTCTACTGCAACAGCAAGGCCGTCGGCATTCTTACCACCGGCTTGTGCGAAATGAGGTTGTCCGCCTCCGCCACCTTGAATTTGTTTAGCCGCATTACGCACCAACTGCGATGCATTGAAACCGGCAGCTACCATATCATCGCTGAGCATTACGGTAAGCAATGGCTTGCGAGCCACAACCTCCACCGTTCCGGCAATGAATGCGAAATGATCGGTCAATTCTCCACGCAATTGGAATGCAAGATTTTTTACCATCTCAGGCATCAACGGGCCACGCACACATATCACATTCACACCATTTATTTGTTTCATCTCACGACGCATTTGCTCTTTGAGGCTCATAAGACGTTCTCGAGCAAAATCCTCGGCTTGTTTCTTAAGCCCGGAATTCTCTTCGAGCATGCGCTGTATAGCCGACATTATATCGGGCGCGTTATTGAACATCACACGTATCATCTCCAATCGGTCGGCAACGGCATTGAACAATTTTTCGGTCTGAGCAGCTGTCACGGCCTCGATACGACGTATACCGGCAGCCGTTGAACTCTCTGCGACGATACGTATCATACCTATCTGACCAGTATTGGCGACATGAGTACCACCACACAATTCTACTGATGTTCCATAGCGAATGACACGTACCTCCTCTCCATATTTTTCACCAAAGAGAGCCATAGCCCCCATAGCTTTTGCCTCTGCGATAGGAATCGAACGATGCTCGTCAAGAGGGATACATGCACGTACTTTGGCATTAGCAATACGTTCTACCTCGCGAAGCTCCTCATTAGTAACCTTTTGGAAATGAGAAAAGTCAAATCGCAGCGCCTCAGGCGAAACAAACGAGCCCTTTTGCTCAACGTGCGTGCCAAGAACTTCGCGTAATGCCTCGTGCAACAAGTGCGTAGCCGTGTGATTGCATGCGGTGGCTACACGATCAGCCTCATTCACCTCCGCACGGAAAGTAGTCGTGACATCTGTCGGCAGTTTCTCGGTTATATGTACAGCAAGATTATTTTCACGTTTGGTACTTATTATTTTCACTGTATCGCTATCGGTTACCAATACACCGGTATCGCCTACCTGACCTCCCATTTCGGCATAAAAAGGAGTTACCGAGAGCACCAATTGGTAAAACTCTTTATTTTTTTGACGTATCTTGCGGTAACGAAGTATTTCGGTATCGCATGAGAGTACATCATATCCTACAAATTGAGGATCGCCCTCGCGCAACACCACCCAATCACCGGTCTCTACCGATGCCGCGTTGCGAGCACGCTCCTTTTGTTCCTGCATACGAGTATTAAAGCCTTCAATATCGGCAGTAAGTCCGTTTTCTTTCAATATAAGTTCGGTAAGGTCGAGAGGGAAACCATAAGTATCATACAACACAAATGCATCATCACCGCTTATACAATCTTTTCCTGCCACACATGTTTCACTCATCACCTTATCGAGTAGTTTTATTCCGGTAGATAATGTACGCAAAAACGACTCTTCTTCCTCCTTGATAACTTTTTCGATAAGCGTTTTTTGTGCAGCCAACTCGGGATATGCATCACCCATTGTATCAATGAGCGTCGGCAACAATTTATACAAAAACGCCTGTTGCTGAGCGAGGAAAGTATACCCATAACGAACGGCGCGACGCAAAATACGACGTATCACATATCCGGCTTTTGCATTGGAGGGCAATTGTCCGTCGGTAATCGAGAATGATATAGTACGTATATGGTCGGCAATCACGCGCATAGCTACATCACAACGAGCATCATCGCCATAAGTCACACCTGCAATCTCTCCTATCGCCTTGATAAGCGGTTGGAATACATCGGTGTCATAGTTCGACGTTTTACCTTGCAAAGCCATACACAAACGCTCAAATCCCATACCGGTATCTATTACCTTGGCTGGCAAAGACTCCAACGAACCATCGGCCTTGCGGTTGTATTGCATAAATACAAGATTCCATATCTCTATAACCTGAGGGTGACTCTGATTTACCAATGTAAGGCCATCGACCTCGGCTCTTTCGGCATCACTACGCAGGTCTATATGTATTTCCGAACATGGTCCACAGGGACCGGTATCACCCATTTCCCAAAAGTTATCATGGCGATTACCATTGATAATATGTTCTACCGGCAAATGTTTTTCCCAATACGATGCAGCCTCGTTGTCGCGCTCCAATCCTTCGGGGGCATAACCTTCAAAAACTGTCGCATATAGACGTTCGGGATTGAGTTTCAGAACATCTACAAGATACTCCCATGCCCAATCGATAGCTTCCTTCTTGAAATAGTCTCCAAAAGACCAGTTTCCCAACATCTCAAACATAGTATGATGATAGGTATCCAAACCTACCTCTTCGAGGTCATTATGCTTTCCGCTTACCCGCAAGCACTTTTGCGAGTCTGCAACACGACGATATTTGGCCGGAGCATTTCCAAGTATTATATCTTTGAATTGATTCATACCCGCATTGGTAAACATCAATGTGGGATCATCTTTCACAACCATCGGTGCAGATGGTACAATTTGGTGCTGTTTCGAAGCAAAAAATGCCTTAAATGATTCACGAATTTCTTTTGCTGTAAGCATATTATTGGTTTTAATTATTCTAAAAGATAAATGGGTTTTCCTAAAAGGACTTGCAAAAATAACCCAAAAATATTATTTTTGCGCTCATTAGTGCACAAAAAATCACATTATTGATTCATTTTATCGCCATTCCTAATGAAGGTGTCACCTTATGGCTCGAAAAGTTTATTATAAATACAACCCATCGACTCTTACATACGAACGTATTTACCCTTCGTTCGGAGCACGAATTTTTGCCATATTCCGTTATTTGATACTCGGTATTATCATCGGAGTCCTATTTTTCGGAATTTTCTACTACTTTATCGAATCGCCAAGAGAAAGAAAATTACGCCAAGACAATGAGCAAATGGCCACACAATACCGCATATTGGAACATCGCCTCGATGAAGCTTTGGAAGTGATGAATGATGTACAACAGCGAGACGACAACCTCTATCGTATCATAATGCAGGCAGAACCTATCGACGAAGCCGCCCGCAATGCCGGAATCAATGACTCTCACTATCGTGAGTTGAGAAGCCTCAACAATGCCGACCTTATCGTATCTTCGACACAAAAACTCGACCTGCTGCGCCGGCAACTCTACGTTCAAAGCAACTCCTTCGATGAAATCATGGAGTTAGTAAAGAAAAACGACGATCGCATAAGTTGTATGCCGGCCATACAACCTATTTCGAACAAAGACCTGAAACGTACTGCATCTGGTTACGGTTGGCGCATCGACCCCATATACCATACTCGGAAATTCCATGCCGGCATGGATTTCGCTGCAAATACCGGGACATCTGTTTATGCGACAGCCAATGGTAAAGTGGTTTTTACCGGTCGTAAACAAGGATATGGGAACACCGTAATTATCGATCACGGATACAATTACCGCACGCTATACGCCCACCTGCACAAGATAACTACCAAACGAGGGAAAAAAGTGGTTCGCGGTGAGGTCATAGCCGAAGTCGGAAGTACCGGGAAATCGACCGGGCCTCACCTTCACTATGAGGTATTATACAACGGTAAGCACCAAAATCCCATCAACTATTATTTCTTTGACCTTACTCCCGAAGATTATGATTTGATGATACAACTTGCCGAAAACAACGGACTTGTAATGGATTAAAACAAAAGAAGATGAAAAAAAATCTCCCCGACAAAATGTTCTACTCCATTACCGAAGTTGCCCAATACTTTGAGATACCCGAACACACCTTGCGGTACTGGGAAAGTGAATTTGATATTTTATCGCCAAAACGTTCAAAAAGCGGACGAAAAATTCGCTCCTACACAACCAAAGATATACAAAATATCGAACGTATATACCACTTGCTACGCGACAAAGGTCTTACCATTGCCGGTGCAAAAGAACAATTACGTCGCAATCCTCAAGCCATAGATAAACGCGTAGATATAAAAAGGCGATTGATAGAAATAAAAACAGAACTGCAAGCCATTCGTAATGAACTTGTCGGAGATGCCAATACGCTATCGCCTAACGAGAATATCAAAGACAAGAATCTCTTTTCGTGACATCACTCAAAAGTATCGCCTAAAGCGACGAGCCAATGGACGCGACACACATATTCCTACCACAACTCCCAATACAGCACCTATGACATTAGCTATCACATCGTACATATCGCCGGTACGATACTCTGTAACATAGCTCTGCAATATCTCCAGCAATACCCCCAATATTACAACAAACACAAAACCCGACAATATACATTTGACAGTTTGCGGAGAAGAAAATTTTTGTCGATAAATATCGAAACAAAATGTTCCCATCAGCCCCATATACATCACGCAATGAGCTATTTTATTAAGATAAGGAATATCTAACCATGTTTCCGACGACACATTTCGACACAGCGATAAATACAATACGGCTATAATTACGAGTAATGTAAGATAATATCTATTGATAATATGTTTCATCTTCACTCAGGTTTCTATAATACATAACACTCTAATCGATATTTTGTCAGCACACAAACTATCGAAAAATATATTTTTATATACAATCATTCAAAGTAACAAGAAACCGTTATTCTACATTTATCACTTTATTTCACATATATTACATTGAATTCATATATAGAGGGGAAATCTCTTGCCGAAAGCACATTCAAACGTATTTTCTCGGCTTTGTAATCATACGGGAAACGTATCACCTTACAATCTCCCATCGGCTCGCTTGACACATATATACTTTCCCATTCCTCTCCATTAAATATATCGATGGTATATCTTTCGATACGATTGACACGGGTGGTCGAGAAATTGTCCGAAGCCCATTGCTGATCTTGATACTCAAATATCGATAGCTTATTAAACGGTTTTTCAGGGTCAAGAGTGATTGTCAATTGGGGTGTTAACTCGCCCGAAGCCCAACGCGTTGACGGACCGCCATCGACCGCAAACTTTGCCATATAATCGGGATGATTCTCCCACACAGATGTCGCTTCTATCGGAGAGTCTATTGAGATAAACTCTCCATTCTTGGGTAATGGTTTACCCTTCTTTATACCCAATCGTCGGCCCAATGCCACAATGGCATCGGTTTCATTGGCTCGCAACAAACCTCGCTCATCGGGAGCAATGTTTACAACAAGGGTATTATCATTGTCGGTACACCAATAAAACAATTCCTCCAACTCATCTAAAGAACGCACCTCCATCGGACGATTCTTTTGAAACCAATTCCATTGCTTACTGATACATATCGTATGCTCGAACGGCATATAGTAGGATTCGTTCTTGTAATACACTTGCTTATAATCTTTTTTATGAGCAATTTTAGGGTCAGCCAAACGAAAATCCATAGGAAAATAGCGAGTGTACATCTTATTTCCTGCTATCATCTCATCAGGCATCGCCATATCGAAGCCCCCTTTATCGACATTATCATTGCGCATAATACCGTTATTGACCCCGATAGCGCAATTGGGTTGCCACTCTTTTACTTTATGGTATATGCGCGGCATTTGCCACAAATCGGCAGGTTTATCCCAACCACCATCAAACCATAACTCACACACCTCGCCATAGTTGGTAAACAACTCTTCGAGTTGCGCCAACATAAAATCAATATATTTACCGAAATCTGCATTTCGGTAAGTAAGTTCATGCCTATCCCATAACGAATAATACACAGCAAATTTCAGCCCGCATTTACGACAAGCGTTTGAAACCGCTTTTACCACATCGACCTTTACCGGCGACGACATCACATCATAATCGGTGTGACGGCTGTCCCACATACAAAAGCCATCATGATGCTTCGTCACGAGCAAAACATATCTAAAACCCGCATCGTGAGCAACACGTACCCACTGTTCGGGGTCGAGTTGTGTAGGATTATATGTTGCCGGAGACGCTGTCCCATCGCTCCACTCCTCTTGCAAAAAAGTATTCATACCGAAATGTATAAACATTCCATATCCCCGGTCTATCAACTGTCGCTGCGTACGATTGGGCGATGTACCAGGTTGGATATATTGCGCGCACACGATAACAGGCAATAATAATGATAAAAGAAGCATGTATTTTCTCATAATCATTTCTTATTTTAATTTTTTACAAATTTATATATTTAGCGGATAAATACACTGTATCTAAAGAAAAATCTCTATTTATAGAACCTTATTTATAATAATGCGATTAAATATTGAGTATAATATAGAAATATACTATTTTTGCATAGTAATAAGAGTATATATTAATATTTATACCATTAAATTGCATTATAATGGAAAAAAGAGCATCTTTCGGCACCAAACTTGGAATTATAGCAGCCACCGCCGGATCATCGGTCGGATTAGGTAATATATGGCGCTTTCCCTATGAGACAGGGCAAAACGGAGGCAGCGCATTCATTCTCATATACATCGCTTGTGTATTATTTCTCGCATTACCGGTGATGATGGCCGAGTTTGTCATCGGACGCAACACGCGCACCAACGCCTCTCACGCATTCAACCGCCTTGCACCTCACAGCTGGTGGCGAGCAATAGGATATATTTGTATCTCTGCGCCTGTAATCATCGTCGGTTTCTATTTTGTTATATCGGGGTGGTCGCTCGAATATGCGGTGCAATCTCTTATTCCCGGAGGATTATCAGCACGATCGGCTGCAGAATATAGCGCAGAGTTCAATCAGTTTATCTCCTCGCCCATAAAACCTCTGATTTGGGTATTTCTATTCATATTTATCAATCATTTTATCATGATACGTGGTGTAAACAGCGGTATCGAAACGGCTGCAAACATCATGATGCCCCTATTGTTTGTAATTCTCATTGTTTTTGGAATACGCTCAATATTTTTGCCTGGCTTTGAAGACGGTATGAAATTTATGTTCCAACCCGATTTCTCTAAAATCACATCTGATGTGATAATACGGGCTATGGGGCAAGCATTTTTCTCGATGAGCGTAGGAATGGGTATCCTCATCACTTATGCCTCGTACTACGCTAAAGATACAAATCTGGGAAAAACGGCTCTCACTGTAGGTGCCTTTGATACAATTGTAGCCATTTTGGCCGGTATCTTCATATTTCCCACCGTATTCACATTCGGTATCAGCCCGGCACAAGGTCCGGAGTTGATATTCATCACATTACCAAATCTCTTCTCTCAAATGCCTTTGGGGTGGTTATGGTCTTCTCTATTCTTTGTTTTAATATCTTTGGCAGCACTCACATCTACCATCTCGCTGAGTGAAGTTTCCATAGCATACCTGCAAGAAGCTCGCAACTACTCTCGTCGTAAAGCAACAACATTCATGACATGTATATATCTGACTTTGGCTTCACTATGCTCTTTATCGTTTGGTATTCTCAACGATATACGCATATTTGGAAAGACCATATTTGATTTCTGCGATTTCTTTTCATCAAACATTCTGTTGCCGGCAGGAGGTATGTTCATTTCTATATTTGTAGGGTGGTATCTTGACAAAAAACTTGTACAGCAAGAATTGAGCAATGGACTAAACAAAAAATCGTGGTATTTCTCTCCGCTCATTTTCTGCTTGCGATTTGTCGCTCCAATTTCCATATTTTTCATTTTCTTATCGGGATTGAATATTTTGTAATATGATTCATAACGACAGACAACGGCTATGGCTATTCTCTCGCGGCGAACGCATCGCGATAATCTTCCTCATTCTGGCTATTGCTATTACACTGGCAATCCGTACATGGATACGCTCTGACGAAAAAACAACTATTTTAGACACGACGTGGATAGAGTCAGAAATTCCACAATTTGAGAAACAATTGGAACGGCCTAAACCCCAAAAGAAAACAAACAAAGAATACACACCCAAAAAACAAATTCTTGTACCTATAGAACTAGAATCGGAAAAACTTTAACATTCACACAATTTGTGTGTAATTTTTCATTCCCAAATCTCCGATTTTTGAACGAAAACAATTATCTTCGTCAAAAAATAAACGTGATCAATTCTTATTATGTTGCGACAACACACACCAATGGGATTTACCCTAAATATTAACGGCAAATTGTTGTCGCTCGACTATCCTTTGATTATGGGGATACTCAATGTCACCCCCGATTCTTTTTTTTCCGAAAGCCGATGCAGTAACGACAAAAAAATCATTACCGAACGCGCTCGCACCATTATTGGACAGGGTGCCACCATTATCGATGTAGGGGCCTACTCTTCACGACCCGGTGCCACACATATATCAACAGAAGAAGAGTGGGTACGCCTCGACACCGCACTCTCTGCTATTCGACAGATATACCCCGATGCGATAGTGTCGGTCGACACGTTCAGAGCCGATATAGCCCGCAAATGCATAAAACAATATAATGTACAAATCATAAACGATATATCAGGAGGCTCTCTCGATAATAAGATGTATGAAACAATTGCCGACCTGCATATTCCATACATCTTGACACACATGCGCGGTACCCCACAAACCATGCAAAAAAATGTCGCATACAACGACATTATGGCCGATATTATCGAATATTTCTCAAAGCGTATCGCGCATTTGCATCTCATGGGTATAAGCGACATCATTCTCGACCCGGGCTTCGGTTTCGGGAAAACCTTAGATGACAATTACCTACTCATGCATCGCATGAACGAATTGCAAATATTGAATCTGCCATTACTCACGGGAATATCTCGCAAATCAATGATTTACAATCTGCTGGAAACCACTCCTGAAACAAGCCTCAACGGAACGACATCTCTCAATACTATCGCTTTGCTCCAAGGAGCAAACATATTGAGAGTTCACGATGTAAAAGAGGCCGTAGAAACCGTAAAAATTGTAACAAAAACCATAACCTCATAAATATGTTTGCACATTTCGGTCTCAAAGACATTCTCGACATACTCATTGTTGCAGTATTGCTCTATAGCCTTTACCGCATGATGAAAGATTCCGGCTCCATAAATATTTTTACCGGAGTGTTGGTATTTATAGGTATATGGGTAGTGGTAACACGTATACTCGATATGCGTCTTATGGGTGCTATCATGGATAAATTGGTAAGCGTTGGTGTCATCATTTTGGTCATCATATTTCACGATGAAATAAGGCAATTTTTGGTCGGACTCGGCTCTCATAAACGATGGCGATACCTATTTGGATTTCTGCTACCACATAAAAAAAGTAATGAAGATCGCACATACATCACTTCTATCGTATATGCCTGTATCAATCTCTCAAAAGGGAAATCGGGTGCACTCATCGTTATCAAACGCAATATGCCACTTGCTATTTATGAACAGACCGGCGATATTATCAACGCCGATGTAAATCCGCGTCTTATCGAAAACATATTTTTCAAAAACAGCCCTTTACACGATGGTGCAATGATTATTTCCGAAAACCGTATCAGAGCCGCTGGTTGTATCCTCCCCGTATCTCACAATCTCGACATACCCAAATCATTAGGTTTGAGACATCGCGCCGCACTCGGTATCTCTCAAGAAACAGATGCCATAGCCATCGTCGTTTCCGAAGAAACCGGTAACATATCCGTAGCTATGGACGGCAAACTCAAGTTGAGACTATCGACAAAAGAATTAGAGCAACTACTCACTACGGCATAAACTACAATGAGCATCGCATACGATTCCAATAAACAGGCCGACAGATATGTCGCATTGGCACTATCGGTATGGTGGATAATAAATCTGCTTCAAGCAACATTTACCGAGTTGGCACACGATGAAGCCTACTACTATATGTTTGCCGAAAACCTTGATTGGGGATATTTCGATCATCCGCCTATGACAGCCCTACTTATCGCATTAGGAGGGTTACTTGGAGGTGAATTGGGCGTAAGATTTTTCTTTACATGCTTACAACCTATATATCTATGGATTTTATGGATTATCATTCGCACCCGTTATACCACAACACGCGATGCCATATTATTCATTGTCATATCAGCGGCTCTTCCCATCTTACAACTTTACGGATTCCTCGCTGTGCCTGACGTGCCACTGATGATGACTACAGCCTTATACTTACTATGCTACAAACGATTTACAGAAAAAGAGACATGGCTCAATGTTATTTTTCTCGGTATCACCATGGCTCTGATGGCATACAGTAAATACCATGGCGCATTGGTTGTACTATTTACCGTTGTCGTAAATCCAAAATTATTTTTACGTCCACGACTATATATCAGTGCATTTATTACACTCATACTCATTTTACCCCACCTTTATTGGCAATATACACACGATTTCATATCGTTCGAATATCACTTCCACGACCGCAACGGCTCGTTCAAGGTAGCAAATATTACCGAGCACCTGCTCAATACATTTGCTGTATTCAACCCCTTCTTCTTCCCCCTATATTTTATGGCGTGGAAACATATAAAAAACAGGAATGCCACCGAACGAGCTCTCTATTTCCTACCGATACTTTTCTTCCTCTTTTTCACCATGTCCACCTTCAAAGGGCGCGTACAACCGCAATGGCTTATTGCCGCAACCTTCGGACTTGTATTTCTATTATACCGATATATACAAGAAAGTCGCTCGTCCCGACTCCATAAATACGTTTTGACAGTAGGTTGGATAACTATAGCCTTGGCCGGAATTATGCGCATAGAGATGATATGGAATCCTATAAATATTCGTTTTGAGATATTCGACAATAAACCATCATTCGCAAACATCGCCGACATCGCCGGCAACAGACCCGTCATATTCGGCGGCAGCTATGCAATTGCATCGAAATATATTTTCTACACCGGTAAGGAAGCGTATTGCCAACCCGATTTTGCATATCGCACAAGTCAATGGCAATTGCGCGATGACGATACACAAGCCGTCGGCAAAGAAGTAATTACTGGCGCATTGCAAAAAATACGAAGTAAAGACCGCAATAAGCCACTCGGGAGCAACGAAATTGCTTTAGCTAACGGATATAAATTCTCGTATGCAGTCATAGACTCATTTAAGCCGTCTCGGCTTGTCGACATAGCTTACGAATCCAATACATTACCTGGGGTAATATATTCGGGTGACACACTCTCATACACATTAAAACTGCATAACCCCTACCCTTACGATATAGCAATAGCCCAAGGAGACACTTATAGCCTACGCATGCTCATGGCTCACAAAAAGACTCGAATCGATATTCCTATAGACACATCTACCACCATACCGGCACACGGCGACGCCTCTATAGATATACAGGTAGTCATACCTGAAAATATCGAATCTCACTCATACGATATGGGATTTTCCATAGCCTACAAACCCATAAGGCACTGGTATAATTCTCGTCGTACACAACTCACAGTTTGCGAGAAACCATGATTGCACAACTTATAAAATTTTGCGTGGTAGGAGGTTCCGGAGTTATTGTCGACTTCGGCATTACTTGGTTACTCAAGGAACTGGCGCATTTCAACAAATATATCGCCAACTCTTTCGGATTTATATGCGCAGCCACAAGCAACTACCTGCTCAATCGTATTTGGACATTCGAAAGCCATGACCCCAATATTACTTTACAATATTTACGATTTATCGGCATTTCGCTTATCGGACTACTAATAAACAACGCCGTAATATATCTGCTCAACGACCGGATAAAATTACCATTCTACTTCTCTAAATTATTGGCAATTGGTGTAGTCACTTTTTGGAATTTCTTTATGAACTATTACTTCAATTTCTAAGAAAGTGCTTAAATCTTATCTCTATATTATCTTAGGGAATATTTGTGACACCTTATTGAATCAGAGACATCGTTTTTGAAAGCTATAATAATTTTATAGGAAAAACTTTCAGACAGCATTTAATCTTTCTGCAACAGAGCCACCGCATAGGCCGATATACCTTCTTCTCGCCCTATAAAGCCCAATTTCTCGGTAGTTGTAGCCTTTATCGACACATCGTCGACACTCACCGCCATTACATCAGCAAGGCATTGCTGCATGGCCGGAATATGTGGATTGAGTTTTGGGCGTTCGGCACACACTGTAATGTCTACGTTCCCTATCTCGTACCCTTTTTCACGTATAAGTTTCATGGTATCGCGCAACAATAACTTGCTGTCAATATTCTTATACTCGCCACAATTATCGGGGAAATGATAACCTATATCGCGCATCGATGCGGCACCCAAAAGCGCATCACACAACGCATGTATCAACACATCGGCATCGGAATGTCCCAATAATCCTAATGTATGGTCGATACGAACACCTCCCAACCACAACTCCCGTCCTTCGACGAGACGATGTACATCAAAACCCATTCCTACGCGCACATTCATATTGTTGACAGTAAAATTACTTGATTAACGGCGACGGCGGCCCAAAAGGTCTTTTATACCGTCCATATCGAACGATAGGGTAAATCTCAAGGTTTGATCGAGCGGACTGCTCTGTGCTGTTGCCATCACATAAGCAGCATCGAGCGAGAAAACATTGAGTGAGAAACCCGTACCAAAGGTTACATATTGGCGATTTCCCTTATACTTATTTTCATAATAATATCCTGCACGCAAGAAAAAACGGCGATTGTACGAATATTCGAGACCGGTAGAGAAATAAATCTCTTGCATCTCTTCTTTGAATCCTCCGGGTGCATCATGAAACGATTTGAAAATACCTGAAATAGGGCCTGTATTATTAAAATCTTCTTTGGCTTCATTGTAAGCCTCGGTATCGTACTGCGTATTGCCATCTTCTCCCACGAATGTATAGTCGCTTTGGCGAGGGGCCGCAGGGACCAACAATTTATTCAAATCGAGATTGATTGCAACCGTATTGTAGTCGTAAATTGGAAAAAGGAACGAAAAACCAAGACGGAGGTTGGTCGGAAGGAAAGCATTGTTAGTACCACCATCATACGACACTTTCGAACCGATATTCGATATATTGAATCCCCATGAGAATTGGCACTCGTTACGACCTATGATAGGATATACCGTCTGATAACCAGATATATCGGCAGCAAACGCATTGGCACCCTTCATATCTTCGGCCGATTGTATCCCCCCATAACCCATATCAGAACGTACATAGCGAAAAACTACTCCCATCGAAAAGGTCTCCGACAATTTACGGGAATACCCCAAGTCAATAGCCATTTCATAAGGATTCACCGTATTTTGTAATGAACCGCTACCATCGTATATAGGTACTTTACCTAACGAAAAATAACGCAATGACGCACTCAATGCTTGCAAATCATTATTCCCAAATTTCCAATATCCTGCTACATACGCAAGATTTATATCGTTGACCAACTTACGCAACCACGGAGTATATGAAACAGAAAATCCCGCACTGCTGAAAGCAAATGCATACTTCGACGGGTTCCAATATTGTGAGTTCACATCGGGGTCGGTAGCAGCACCTAAATCTCCCATAGCGCCACCTCGTGCATCTGGAGCGATATTCAATGTGGCAACACCGGTAGATATAGGATTGAATTGATTACTTATATCTTCTTGCGCATATAAAGACAAACTCGATATGCAGCACATAAATACTATCAAGAATGATTTTATTGTATATTTCATTTTTTGTAATGATTTCTATGCTTATTATAAACTCTTTTTTAGGTCTCTTTATTGTGGTAAAACCAAAATTTTTCGAGTCTTCGTGGTCTCAGCTCCTCCATTCACCGATATAATGGCTCGATAAAGATACATACCGGCAGGGACTCTACGACCGGAATTATCGGTATAAGGCCATTCGATTGGCGTCGCGGTAAATGTTTCGGACATATCTGTCGTCTCGGTACTCCACACCTCTCGACCCGACCAATCATATACCGACAATCGCATGGTCATACGCATACCGGGACGATCATGGCGCAAAAAGAAACGAGCCTTTTCCTGCTCAGAGGCATGATACATATCATATATATGAGGTTTCAATCCTCTCTTTACCGTAAAACGCAAGGTAGTTTCCGATGAATTTCCCTCCGTATCCCACACCATGAACGACAAGCTATGCTTGCCCTCGGAAAGTGTCGGCAACTGATAATAAACATCGCCTATACCAAACTGTCCTATTACCGGCATAAAATATTTATTGACGACATATTCCTTACGGGGATCGTTATCGATACACACCGTCATGTCATGACCCAAGCCGATACCCGATATATTTATTCCCGAAGGGTCTTCCACCCGTGCTATAAACATCGGTGTTTCATTTACTTTATCTCCATCCTCAAAAGACGACGTGTTCATGTATGCCGAAACTATTTGCGGGCCCTCCGAATCAGACTCTACATCATTATCCATACCACCCACGACAAAATGGCTGTTTACACCTTGTGCTTCAAAGCCCTTGCTATCATAGGCATAGAGATTGAATAAACCGGGTGCATCGGAATAATTCAATTCGCGTGGCATCTTAAATGTAAATGCAAACTCGCCACTACGTACCGAGTCGCGTCCGGTATATAGTAAATTGTCTCTGCGGGTAAACGTATAGGGCTCTACAACACCATTATCATTCCCATTTCCTGCGGTAACGACCTCTTGCTGCGAATCATATAAGCGAGGATATATCAATCCGTTGAAATCATTCATACGCACTCCCGATTGCGTCTGCACTTCCCCTTTTACCGTCACCCAAGACCGAGCTTGCAACACAATATCTTCCGGTTCTGTATCGGCAATGTCAGCTTCATTTATTGCAGTGACAGCCATTTTATAATCAGGCACAGATAATCTCAATGCGGGATCGCCAAGCAATATATAATTGAGTTTATTCATCAATACATCTGAGGCAGTACTATTTACATTATTCTTACCGAGACGCATCACATCGCCGAGACGCACGACATTACCGTCTGTATCTCTATCGAATAGATGTTGTACTATTGCTTCATTGATAAGACCGTTGGCATGTATAAATACCACACGTGTGGTCGAAATAAGTGCCACGCCACCGCCATTTTCATTCAGAAACAAAGACTCACCGCCCGATGTAGGTCGGTCGTCAAACCGGCTGAAATCGCACGTAGCCGTAATCCACAGCGGCAATCGCGACACAAACATATTGGATATATCGCTCCATTCGAGTATTTTCTCAGCTGTCCACCCTTTGGTACTGCCATGACCTACATAGTTGATAACCAAAAGCCCATCGCGCTTGAGCAGATTGAGCATTTGATTTTTAGCATCGGGATAGGTAGCTCCGGTAGCCGCACTCACACGATTATAGGCATCGATATAGAGTTTATGAACAAAAAATTCGGGATTTTTCGATTCTAATATTTGAGCCAATGCATCACTTTGCTCCATATGCACGCCTGAGTTTCCATCATCGGCTACAAGACATATATCATTTTTCCACGTACCATAGTCGGTATTAGTGGCATACGCAATAACCTTATCGACTGCAGCCTTTGCCTCACTCTTGGTACGTACCGGGAAACGGCCCACCCCTACCGACATACGTGCACGACTTATATCTGCACCTTCATTATCTTCTAAAAATCCAAAATAGTCGTCGGTTACATAGTTTTGTTTCTCATCAACACTTTCATCGGACTGGAAAGTAAGAAGAAACGGATAGTCGTACGACGCCCATTCCTCTGTAACACGACGATTGTCGTAACTGCCATCACCAAAAAGCAATAAATAGCGAGGACGCGTCGACTTATCGCTCGATGAACGGTCATAAAACATTTTCATAAATCGGCGTATTGCCGTAGCATCGGGGACTCCCGATGAAAATTCATTATAAATAACTCCTGGTGTTACAACATGATACGACAACGAATCATGTGCCAAATGAAACTCTCCGAGTCTCTTTGCGTCAGAGGTAAAAGCTTGCGGAGCCACTATTATAAAATCGGCTTGCGGCAATGCGTGCAGATTTTGATTTACTACGTTACCTACATATTCGGGAGTGGCAAATGTCGCTGTCTCATCAAAAGCCACATACTCTTTTAGGCCTATCTCCGTTGATGTAAACGACATGATTCCCGCATCTATCGTAGCATCTATTTTACTCGGGCTGTGAGGCAACGACACATCCCAAACATGAAGTGTAGATGCATCACCCACTTCCACATCATATTGCAACCGTTGCGAGACCGCTGATTTATGTCTGAAAGCAACCATACCATCGTATAATTGCAATTTTCGTTCCATATTGAGCAATATATAATCGAGATAGGCCGCTGTTGCACCCGAGCCGGTAAATGTAATTTTCATCTCATCGGCATCATCATGACGACGCACAAAAGAAGCTTTTATCTCTGTTTCCACTCCACTTTTGTATTTCTGTCCGTCTGAGTCGATTATCGGTGTAATCGTATTCTTTCCCTTCACTTCGTTGTTGATGGCAAGAGATACCGTCGACGCGCTCATCGACTTGGCGATAAAGCGCATCTGCACAGCTATCGGAGTTTCGGAAATTCCAGATACATCGAATACAAAATTTTGTACTGCATTGAACAAGAAGTTTTCACCATAAAAATTGCGACCCATTCGACCGGGGCTTACCTTCTCTACCTCATGCAGTAGATAGTCGTGAAACGTATTAACAGCCCGAGATGAATGCGACGATGTCGAAGGTACCGATTGTGGCGACAATGGCAAAGTATCGAGTTGTGTCAAAAAATAATATCCATACATAGAGTACGGATTACGCGTGCGCATAAACGCATCATTCTTTAGTGTCCACGACACAACGCCTTGGGCATAAAATATCAACTTTTCGGCCGTGTGTAAAACAGGCACTTGGGGTAAATCATCGATATAGGGTTTCGAAAAATCCTCGGGTAACATGGCTCCCCCATATCCAAACACCGCCACGCGAGAGGGATCTGAAAAACCAAAATCGTGCAATTGTTTATAAGACAATTGATATAGGCCTGTATTAGCAATCTTTATCTTCACCCATTCACCGGTCGACAAAACCGACATCGGGGCATATCGTTCAGATGCCGACACAATATTGCCGACGAATATACTGTCCGTCAACAATAGGACAAAAGATACAATTATGCGAATATATTTTCTCATACAATCACTACACGACCATAAGCCGGGTTGTGCTATTTCACGTAAAAATCGAGCAACTTACGTTCACCGAGGAATCCTTGCAAATGATCTCCTATGTTCACAGCCCCCACACCACAAGGGGTTCCCGTATATAACAAATCACCCATTCGCAAAGTATAAAACCGGCTGATATAAGCCACCAACTCGTCTATCGGGAATATCATATCGGCCGTATGTCCTCGCTGCACAATACTATTACCGATTTGTAGCGAAAAGTGCAAGTCTTGCAACCCATTTTCGAGTTCTTCCACCGGAACAAAATCACCGACCACAGCAGCACCATCAAATCCCTTGGATATTTCCCAAGGAGCACCTTCGGCCCGCAATCGCGCTTGCAAATCTCGAGCCGTAAAATCGATGCCTACCGTCACAGCGTCGTAATACCGATGCGCAAAACGTGGCGCAACATTCTTCCCCAATCGAGAAATACGCACTACCAGCTCTGTTTCATATTCGACCTGTTCCGAGAACGGAGGATAAAAAAACGGTTTCCCGTCTTTCAACATCGCCGTGTCAGGTTTCAAAAAAAGAACCGGTTCCTTAGGTAATAACGCACGATTCATCTCTTTATTGTGAGCGGGATAATTCCAACCTATCGCAAATATCTTCATAGTTTATGTTTTGTCCTATATCTGACTATCGTCCAAATGTTTCAATCGATTGAACATAACTGCTAAATGCGCATATATCGACGTATTTTGCACCACAATGTTTTCGGGTGTCTTTATTCGATAAGGTGTAAAATTCCATATCGCTTTTACGCCGCCCTTTATCATATCATCACAAGCATCTTGAGCTCTCTCTATAGGCACTGTAAGTATTCCTATGCGCGCATCTATTTCTTGTTGTACACGAATAAAATCGGCAATATCATATACAGGGATATTATTGATGCGGGTATTTATCACTTGTGGAGATATATCAAAACCTGCTACCACATTCATACCATACTGCGCCAAACCGCTATCCTGCAACAATGCAGCGCCCAGACTCCCGACCCCAAATATTATTGCCTTATGCATCTCTCCAAAACCCAAAAAATGTTCTAAGGCATCGGCCAACGATGTCACTTCATAGCCCACGCGGGTTCTTCCGGTTATATTGATGAACGACAAATCTTTGGCAATCTGCGACGCATCTACATTTATCTCTTTCGAAATCTGTGTCGACGAGACATACTCCACCCCTTTACTTCGCAACAACTTCACATAAGCCAAGTACCATGGCAATCGACGTAACGAGGGTTCTGGCAATGTTATCATAGTATTCCTTCGATATTTGTGTACAATTACATAATGAATAAACCTTTTTCTCAGGAGAATTTCACTATATAATCTTCTTAATGGAACAAAAGTACTATTTTTTTTT
>JAZURX010000004.1:0-20318 GCA_045606385.1 Bacteroidales bacterium
TTATATTGAAAAACATTGTCAAATGATTGTGATTATCAATTTTTAATAACAAATATTGATTTATTTTGATTTTTTTATTTTCTTTTCATCTTGTATAACCTAATCTGCATTATCACATTTTTATAATGTAGA
This sequence comes from Bacteroidales bacterium, assembly GCA_045606385.1. Taxonomy (GTDB): domain Bacteria; phylum Bacteroidota; class Bacteroidia; order Bacteroidales; family UBA11471; genus Caccoplasma. The sequence goes on from JAZURX010000004.1 coordinate 133, forward strand.
TATGAAAAAATTTAAGTTTCATGAGAAAATATTTTAAGTATTACCTGTTTTGTCTATTTGTATTCATGACTGTAACATTATCTGCGCAGAGCAAATTTGTTGTGACAGGATATGTTACAGATGAATTGAAACAACCGATAGTAGGAGTGACGGTAGCTGAAAAAGGCTCTACTACAGGAGGTACAGTTACCAATGAGAAGGGTTTTTACATCTTAGGTGTTAATACCGAAGGCGATAAAGCTGTTCTTACATTTTCCTCAATTGGGTATGAATCACAAGATGTGAAGGTCAACAACAAAAAAGTCATCGACGTGGTGATGAAAGAAAAAAGTCAATTCCTCGATGAAGTTATTGTCACCGGTTATCAGAATATTAACAGACGAGAATTGGCAAGTGCCGTATCTCAAATAGAAATGGAAGATATACAGCTTGCCGATAAGTTTTCTGTCGATCAAATGTTGGCAGGACAAGTGGCCGGTATGTCTGTAATGACAACGAGTGGTGATCCCAGTGCAACGCCTAAAATTCGCATTCGTGGAACATCATCATTGTATGGAAACACAGCACCATTGTGGGTTCTTGATGGTATAATTCTCGATGATAATAGCGTAAATTGGGACTCAAGTGGTAACCTCGATCCTATGGCCGATGATGCTGAATATTTGGTAGGTAATGCAATTGCCGGTGTTAACCCCACAGATATTGAAAGCATTACTGTGTTGAAAGACGCTTCGGCCACAGCCATTTACGGTATACAAGCGGCAAATGGTGTAATAGTTGTTACGACCAAGAAGGGTCGCAAAGGCACACCGAAAGTAACATATAGCGGTAGCGTATCAATAAATCAACGCGAAAGCTACAATCGTCTCTATTTGATGGATGCAGCCGATCGTGTTCAATTGTCAAAGGATATTGAAGATGCCCGATTGATGTATTCTCGTAAAAATTTTAATATCGGATACGAGATGTTGAAGCAGCAATATGACTCTAAAAAACTTTCTCGTAGCGAGTTCAATGCCGCTGTCACTGAAATGGAAGAGCGTAACACCGATTGGTTTGATATTTTGTTCCGTAATGCGGTATCGACCAGTCATACCGTAAGCCTTGCCGGTGGTACCGACAATACTACATATTATTCTTCTGTGGGGGTATCAAACAACCCCGGTACCGGTCGTGAAAGTTTGGCTCGTCGATATTCGGCCATGATGAAAGTTAATTCATGGGTACACCCCAAAGTATATATCGGATTCCAATTAAATGGAAATATTTCGCACAATACCGGTTATCATACCAGTTTCAATCCCGATGATTACGCTCGCGAAACATCGAGAACAATCCCTTGTTTCAATCCCGATGGTTCTCTCTTTTATTATCGTCCTTACGAAACAATTACGTATAATGCCGAAGGTGGTACATATCGCTACAATGCCTTGCACGAATCGAAACATACAGGCGATTATGCAGACATTGGAAGTTTAACAGGTTTGATGAATTTCGTTTGGAAAATATATGATGGACTACGTTATGAATTGACAGGTTCATATGTGTATAATGCCACAAAAACCACTTCATGGGCCGAACAAGATTCATACTATGTAAATGATATTCGTGGTTTTATTGATGGCGATTTGGAATTTGGAACAAACGCATGGGATAACAGTGCATTACCTCAAGGTGGTGTGATATCCAAAAGTGAATCGACAAAAACCACATTGGACTTACGTAATACGCTCAGCTATTCAAAAGATTTCAAAGGTCACCTTTTAAGTGCTTTGGCCACCTCGGAACTTCGCAGTGTAATTACCGACGGTTTTTCGGGCACATACTATGGTTGGATGCCAGAACGTGGACATGTGATTTCTCCGGCATATACAGATACTTATTTGAATCAAATTTCAAACGGAAGATTTACTCCGAGTATTACAGACAATAGAGCAAACACCGTATCTTGGATATTCTCCGGTATATATTCATATAAAGATACATATACTTTGAATGCGAACGTACGTATGGACGGTAGTAACCAATTTGGACAGAATCCCGAGTATCGATTCCTTCCTATTTGGTCTGTTGCAGGTAAATATGTTATGACCAATGAAAGATTTATGAAACCCGTAAGTGATTGGTTATCCTATTTGGCTCTACGTGCATCGTATGGTATACAAGGTAATGTCGATAAATCCACTTCGCCCGACCTTGTAATGCAGATAGGTGCTATCAGTTCTCAAACGGGTATGGCGACTTCGACCGTAAAATATTGGCCTAATGCAGACCTTCGCTGGGAAAAAACAACACAATATAATGTCGGTCTCGATTTCTCGTTCTTGTTGGATCGTATCACTGCAACAGTTGATGTTTACAAAAAAGTGGGTACCGATATGATTATGAATAAAGTTATATCGGCCGTAAATGGATATTCCACTCGTAAAATCAATGGTGGTAATGTAAATAACACCGGATTTGAGTTAGCGGTTAAATTCACCCCATTGCAGAATAAAAAGATGCGTCTTGTTTTAGGATTCATTCATTCATATAATAAAAATGAATTGGTTAAGGCCAATGATGAAACGTCCAATACGCGCGACAATATGTTGATGGGTTCGGCATTATTGGTGGGAGAATCTCTCGGTACCATATATTCATACCCATTCGCTACCCTCGATAGCAAAACCGGACTTCCGGTTTTCTATGATAACAAAGGCAATGTTGAAGCACAACATGGAAATAAAGTTTATAAAAACTATACTTTGTACGAAAACGAGGTAGAATTGGTTCGTTCGGGCGTTGTTTCTCCTCCTCATACCGGAGGTATCAATCTCGAGTATCGTATCCAAAACTGGACATTGAGAGGCTCATTTACATATTCTTTAGGAGCAGTTAACAGATTGCCATACATCTATGGTAATTATGACTCGGTATTCGATCCTGAAATGAATGTCACAAGAGAATTTAATGACCGATGGAAACAACCCGGAGATGAAAATCGTACTAACATACCGGCCTTGTATGACGACAACACCTATATCAATTTAGGCGTGAGACCTGCACAAACCAGTATCGATAGAATTAGTGGCACATCTATGTACGATTATTCTACAGCTCGTGTATGTTCCACTGATAATTTCCGTTTGCGCAGTCTTTCACTATCATACATTTTCGATAAAAAAATGTTGAAGAAGATGCATCTCTCCAATTTGCAAATTACGGCTCAAGCCAACAACTTGTTTATTGTTGCCGATAAGCGTTGGCACGGATTCGATCCGGAGCAAGGAAGTAGCGCTAAATCTTCGATTCCTCGCACATACTCATTATCAGTTACGATAGGATTCTAATATAAATTATAAACAGAATACAAATGATACGCAGATTTTCACATATATTTATCATAGTAGTTACACTCGGATTATACGGGTGTTGTGACTTCTTGGAACGTTCAGCTCAAAATCTTGTAATTCCTACGACATGTGCCGATTACAAAGAGATACTTCAAGGCGAAGGCTATTTTGTAGATTTAATGGATGAGTGTATATGGCTCAACCTTATGACCGATGATATGGAATTATACACCCCTTATCATGATAATACTTTGCCCTATTTGCAGGCCAAATATCGTTTCGCATATCAATGGAGAGACGATATAGAATTGGTCGATGAAGGCTTTAGTGATATGTTATTTGAGCATCTTTATTCGCAAGTTCTTATAGCCAATACATGTCTTGAAGCATTGGACAATGGTCTTGAAGGGACAAAAGAGGAACAAGAAATCTTGCGAGGTCAGGCATTGTTCCATCGTGCGTATGCCTATTTGTTATTGGCAAACGTATATGCCAAGCCCTATGATTTGGCAACTCCCGAGACTGAATGTGTTCCACTGCGGTTGACACCGACACCATCATTGCAACCGGAATACAGAGCGACATTTGCTGAAGTATATGGACAAATCGAAGAGGATATTGAAGAAGGATTGGAACTACTCAAAGGGAAAAAAACCGGTAATTTTTACTATATCGGCTATGATGCCATGCTTTTTGTTGCTATGAGAGCTGCGTTGTATACAAACCAGTTCGAAAAAGTAATAGAATATGGCGAAGAAATCCTTGAACATAAAGACGCATTGTTCGATATTACCGACAGAGTACAATCCATTGCTCCAGGAAGAGAAAACTATTCGTCGGACTATGATAATTTCCTTCAACCGTCAAATCCCGAAATCATTTTTGCATATACCGGTACATCCGGAGGAACAGAACTGCAGACATTGATAAACATCGGAAATACAACAGGTCAAACATTCACTTTGTCGCATAATATTGAAAACAGCCTAATCGGTCTTTACGATTATGATACAGCTACTTGTGTCGGTGACCACCGATTGGCTTATTGGTACATCCCTCCCAGAAAAAACTCTCAGTACCTCTATTACTCCGAAGGTGGAAATTATAACGCGCTGAAAGCAAACTCGATGGATTATTTATATCGTAAAGCTGCATTCCGTACCGCAGAGGCATATATATCAGTAGCTGAGGCGTACGCTCGTAAAGATAAACCAGAATTTGATACAGCGTTGGACTATGCTAACAGATTGCGAAAATATCGTTTAGACGCACAAGCCTATAAAGCATTGACACCCGCCGACTTTGAATCAAATGAAGACATTATACAATTTTTATGGGACGAACGTCGTCGCGAGTTGTGTTTTGAAGAGATGCACCGCTGGATTGATTTACGTCGCACTACACGTGCCAAAATAATACATCCATATGGTAATGCAGGATATTATATAATGAATAAAGATGATGACGCATATACACTCAATTTCCCCGAATCTGAACGTCAGATCAACCCTCATAATGTAAATCCTCGTCCTATACGTCCGATAAATAACTATTAACTCACATATTAACAATAACCATTAATTACAAAAAATGAAAAAAATCTTATTTGCAAGCTGCTTATTTGCAGCATTCGCGTTTACCGCTTGTAGCGATGACGACAACGACAACAACGATGGAGGTGAATTTATTCCTCCTACAGCAGAGGAAGCCATCGATGCGTTTAATTTGAAATACGACCTTGAAGCCGCGCTCGATGTAGACACTGCTACTTTCAATTATCCGTCAAAAGATGGATATATGTTTGCTACTCGCGATCGTGTATGTGAAACCGGTGATACAATTCCCGATTTTTACGGACAATTTTTTGTACCTGCCGACAATGAGTATGTATATAAAGTGTTGAAATTTGTCGAAGACGAAGTATTTCCCATTTTCGGTACTGAATTTATTATGAGCTATATGCCTCGTACCATCTATTTCGCCAGTGAAGTTCAATATCATGTTTACTATTCTGATAAAGACTATGGTTTATCATCAATAGCAAAAGATTTGTATTATACATTTGAAGGTGGTATTGCTTGTCCCGAATATTTGATGTTTTCGCACTGCTGTGCCGACTTCGATACAATGGACAAAAATTACTTGAAACGTCTTTATGTTTCACTCGTTACCGAATATATCTTCAACAAAATCGCAGATTCGAATTTGGAAGTCCCGACCGATTTCAACAACTATTCTGTTAAATATACTCAAGGATTTGACTTCTGGGACGACTTGTTTACAATGAATGAAAATTGCTCTGGATATTATGAATCAGCCTCTGAAGAATTTAAAACCGGTTGGACTAACGACAAGGGCTGGTTCGATACCATAGAAGAAATTGTAAATGATGAGTCACTTTGGCACATGACTACCTCATGGTTCAATTGCGAACTTCGTCCGGGTCGTGTAGGAGCTTGTGAAGTTTACAATGAAAATGAACAAACTATGGAACGCTATGAATATCCAAAAGAAATAGGTGTTGCCTATTTCCGTCCTTCGATGGCTCAAGTAATGGGTGACTATGTAGCATTTATCGTTACTACAACGGCCGCCGAAAAAGAGACGTATTTTGCTGAAGTACAACACGCCATCGACATAGCACCCGAAATGGGTACCCCCGAAGCCGCTTTGACACCTGCGTTCCAAGTAGATCTTATAGGTCTCGATGGTAAAATACCTACTATCAATGATGTTATTCCCGACATGAAAGCTCGTATAGAAGCTTGTAAAGCTTATTTCGCCAATTACGGAATAACTCTTGCCGACAAAAATTAATATAATACAAACCTAAAGTGCTGCCATTATATGACTGCACTTTTTATAACCTCAATAATATGAAAACATGTAAATTTGTAGCAATTGCGATCGGATTATCGATTGTGACATTGTCTTGTACTCAATCATACAAAATAGAAGGTAATTGGAATGAGGGTATTGGCAAAAAAGTGTATCTGCAACAAGGCGAGCCTAAAAATATGACAAATATAGACTCGGTTGTCGTTGCTCTTGATGGCACATTTGCTTTTGACACGAAACCCGAAGTTGCTGTCTATGCAATAAAACCGGAGATAAATGAAACCGGTGTAAATGTTATGGTATCGGAATCGCCTGTATTGGTGAACATCACAAATGAAATCCGTACAAAACGTGATAGCACAAAATTTGAAGTGGCAGTAGTAAAAGCTACCGGCGATGAACAAGATGTGTATGAAAAAGGTGTCGACTTGATTTTTGGCGCTTCATTGATGCAATTGGGAAGAATGTTTATGCTTTCAAGTATTATGAAAGGCGAAACAGATGTACCAGTTGATACAGCTTTGGCACAATTTGAAATGCTTGAATCGGAAACTCGCAAAAAAATGGTTGCTTATCTCGATTCATCAAGCAATAACTATGGCGCAGCCTATTTTATCAAAGACTACATGATAAAAGAATTTGAAAAAGATGAAGTTGTGGCTGCATACGAAAACCTGACTGACCGTGTAAAAAATTCAAATGCAGGTATTGAGTTGAAAAATGCCATCGACATTCTTACTCAAGTTTCAATAGGTGGAACAGCTCCTGATATTAAACTATTGACTCCCGAAGATACCGAACTTTCACTTTACAGTCTTCGTGGGAACTATGTATTACTCGATTTCTGGGCATCGTGGTGTGGCCCTTGCTTGCGCGAAGCTCCCAATGTTAAAGCCATATATGAAAAGTATCATAGCAAAGGATTCCAAGTATTTGGCGTTTCATTAGATGAAGACAAAGATGCGTGGAAAGCGGCTATCAAAAAACACGGATTGGATTGGTATCATGTTTCATCACTGAAAGGATGGGAATGTCCGGCAGCTAAAATGTTCAATGTAACCGGTATTCCTCGTATGTATATACTCGATCCCGATGGTAAAATTATTGCCATGGATTTGAGAGGTGAAGAGTTGGCTACATTCGTAGATAATTTATACAAATAAAACAACTTCAATAAAAAAATGCGGGCAAATGCTCGCATTTTTTTATTCATGGTCATGAGTTAAGAATGTCTCTATATTGTACCGAGGTCTCTGTTTTACTTCAATATAAATTTTACCTATATATTCTCCTATAGTTCCAATTGCAATAAGTAATATACTACCTATAAACCATAGTGACAACATAAGAGAAGTCCAGCCTTCTACGGTATTTCCACAAAAAAACGACACCAATATATATCCGGCCATAATAAGAGTTATAAGCAGACTCAAAAATCCCAATGTCGATATAATACGTATAGGTTTTACCGAAAAGGAGGTAATTCCATCAATGGCAAAATTGAGCATTTTTTTAAAGGGATATTTCGATACTCCGGCATATCGTTCTAATCGGTCATAATATACACTCGTCGTACGATATCCAATAGTCGGTATTATACCACGCAAGAACAAATTTCGTTCGGGATAAGTCGCAAGGAATTGCATCGCACGTCTGCTCATAAGGCGGTAATCGGCATGATTATATACAGAATTTGCTCCCAACCACGACATGGTACGATAAAACAACAAAGCCGACGTACGTTTGAAAAATGTATCAGTTTTACGTGAATTACGTACACCATACACAATATCGAACCCTTGGTTATATGAGTCGACCATAGGCTCTATTGCCGATATATCATCTTGCAAGTCGGCATCTATCGACACAGATATATCACATATATCTTTTACAGCCATCAACCCTGCTAAAAGAGCATTTTGATGCCCTCTATTTGCTGCCAGATTCAATCCAAAAATATGCTTATCCGCATCATACAATTTTTCAATAATAGCCCATGTATTGTCTCTACTGCCATCATTGACAAATAGTATATAACTATCAGTAGATATTTTATTTTTATTTATCAGAGAATCAATAACACTTCGCAGACGTTTGGCCGACTCTTCAATGACACACTCTTCGTTATAACATGGTACGACTATTGCTAATCTCATATTGGGTATATTAATATTTTACGAAGTTAATGAAAAAAGGAGACATTTATCTTTATGTTCATAAAATTTTTTCAAAAGAAACTTTGTGTGTATTACAATCCAATGATACAAGATATATATGCGGAGTAGGAGGTGATATGTATTGGGAAAGATTGGGATATAATGATATAGCATGACTCACTTCCTGCAATGATTGGTAGCGTCCCGCACATATATTGTCTGTAAATAATTGTTTTACAGACAAAAAAGAATTATTTGTAATCAGCAAGATACCATTATAAAACGACGTATTCTCTACCTCACAACGGTAGGGTGATACACATATATTATTATCCTCGGTGTTGATACTTAGAATAGATAATTCCGCAACACCTTTATAAGAATAGATAAAATGAGCCAAGTAGTTATATATCATCTTATGATCGAGGACGATTGGGCCGTTGTTTATGTCTGATGCGCAACAATGATATATCACTCATATATGTTGCTTGCCACAAAGGGTGTGACGGAACTTCTATATAACCCAGAATTCTTGCAACACGTAAATTTTGAGCTTGTGCCTCAAGCATGAATTTCCCACTTTTATCAATTTCACTTGTTACGGCAGTTATAGAGTCGTTTCTGTGTTTTATAATCAATGTGGCTCGAGCATTATCGAGAGTGTTCTGAGGTACTTTATTGAAATTGATTGACAATTGAAATATATCGTCTTCTCGATAATTATCATCGGCTAAGATGTCAAACGTTAAAATATGGCGATGAATGTGCGGTTCGAAAAGGAAAAAAGTTTCTTTGTTCCATACATTTATTGAGTCACCCGGTCTTGAAAGTGGTGCCGTTTTTTTCTCTACCAGCAATGTTTTTACTTCATCGCTCTCTGCTTTCAATCGTGCAGTAACTTCATCGTACACCTGCGAATATTTCTTCATATGGTCACTATACCATACAAGAGATGTATCAAATTGTTCTTGTGATACATGGTGTTTATCAAAAATTGATTTGCGTAATTGCTCTTTACCTTCGGCTGTACCATATTTATTGATATTCTCTGATATAGATTCAGATTTATGTATATCGACCAATAAATCGACCATAGCATCGGGGTGAATAATATGTGAGGGTATCTGTTCGCATGCAATAAGAATAGCAAGGAACAATACACACAACCATTTCACCCTTTTGCTCATGTCTTATTTCTTTTTACCGGGAAACAATTCTGCAAATGTTGCTGAAAACGTATTTCTGTAAAAAAGCAACATCACTATCACACCGACCGAAATTGCTGAGTCTGCAATATTAAAAATCGGTCGAAAAAATTCAAAATATTCTCCCCCTATAAATGGTATCCATTGTGGCCAATAAAAGCCAAACAAAGGGAAATAAAGCATATCTACAACCTTACCATATAGAAAAGGAGCATATCCTCCACTGTTGGGCATAAACGTAGCAATAGAGAAATGCGTCGATTCACTGAAAATTAATCCATAAAACATTGAATCGATCAGATTTCCAAACGCACCGGCAAAAACAGCAGCAATACAGATTACAAACCCAGTCTTATAGTGACGGACTCTTTCGGTAAGTTTGTATATGTAATAACCAATAAATCCTATCGCAACAAGTCTGAAAATACTCAAGAAAAGTTTCCCCAATATTTCTATACCGAAGGCCATTCCGTTGTTTTCGATAAACAATATTCTAAACCAGGGGAAAATCGTAATACTTTCTCCTAATGTAAAATGTGTTTTAATCCAAAACTTTGATGATTGGTCGATAAATAGTATCAGGAATATCGTCAGTAGGGCAATTTTCCTTTTGCTCATTTCTGCTCTTTCTTCGCGTTAATACTCAGAGTAGCATGAGGTACAGCATAAAGTCTTTCTTTCGGTATTAATTCTCCGGTTTCACGACATATGCCGTATGTTTTATTTTCTATTCTTATGAGTGCTGCTTGCAAATGTTGAATAAATTTCATCTGACGTTGAGCCAATTGTCCGGCTTCTTCTTTAGACAATGTCGTAGCACCTTCTTCAAGTACTTTAAATGTAGGAGAGGTGTCAGATGTATCGTTACCATCGGCATTCATAACCGATGATTTCAACAATTCATAATCTTTGTATGCTTTTTCGAGTTTGTTTTGAATAATGGCGCGGAATTCTTCTAATTCTGCGTCGGAATAACGTGTTTTAGTACCCATGGTGAATATTTTTAGGGTTATTAGTTTATATTTTTTGCGAAGGTATAAAGATTTGCCCCATATCGCAAATTAATATGGGGCAAAAAACTATTTTTAAGCTTTTGTCACAGATGCTTGCAGTGTAAAATTGTCAAAATCAAGCTCGGCAATAACATTTTCTACCGAATCACATAATGTTATAGATTCAGCCAATACTTGTTTGGCTATATAATCTTTGTATGTTTCAATTGCCGGGTCGGTCTCAACATTATGCGACAGATATATATGTATTTTATCGGTAATATCGAATCCCGAATCTTTACGAATATTTTGTATACGATTTACCAATTCTCGAGCAATACCTTCTCTACGTAAGTCTTCTGTAACTGTTATATCTAATGCAACCGTAAGACGTCCATCATTAGCAGCCAACCAACCGGGTATATCTTCTGAAATGATTTCGACATCAGATAACTCTACAATTGCAATTTGTCCATCAATATCGAATTGATATTTACCTTCTTTTTCAAAAAGTAAGATTTCATCTTGAGACATATTGGCAATGGTCGCAGCCAATTGTTTCATTATCTTGCCATATTTAGGGCCAAGTTTCTTGAAGTCGGGTTTTACTCGTTTTACCAATATGCCGGCCGCATTGTCGACGAGTTGCATTTCTTTTACATTTACCTCGTTCAATATTAATTCTTTCAGTGATTCAATATCTGATTTTTGTTGTTCATCAAGTACCGGAATCATAAGTGTTGCCAGAGGTTGACGCACTTTGATATTTACTTTACGACGAAGTGCCAATATCATAGAGGTAATGTCTTGTGCAATTTTCATACGAGATTCCAAAGACTGATCTATGTAATCTTCTTTAACAACAGGGAATTTGCTCAAATGTACCGACTGTGAATCACGATTTGTTGCGGTTGTCAAATCTGTGTATAACTTATCGGCATAGAATGGGGCGATAGGAGCCATCAAAGCCGCGATTGTTTCGAGACATGTATAGAGTGTTTGATAGGCCGACAACTTGTCTTTATCCATATTACCACCCCAGAAACGTTTACGATTGAGTCGGACATACCAGTTACTGAGATTATCGTTTACAAAATCAGAGATTGCACGTCCTGCGCGTGTAGGTTCGAAACTGTTGTAATAGGAATCTACATCTTTTACCAATGAATTGAGCAGTGAAATAATCCATCTGTCTATCTCCGGTCGTTCAGACACCGGTACTTCCGGTTCTTCAAATGTAAATCCATCAACATTTGCATATAATGCAAAGAATGAATATGTATTATACAATGTTCCGAAAAATTTGCGACGTACTTCTTCGACTCCGTCTAAATCAAATTTTAAGTTATCCCATGGTGATGCGTTGGTTATCATATACCAACGTAATGGGTCAGAACCGTATTTTTCGATTGTTGCAAAAGGATCTACAGCATTTCCAAGACGTTTTGACATTTTATTTCCATTCTTATCAAGAACCAAACCATTGGAAATAACTGTTTTGTATGATACTTTATCAAATATCATTGTTGCAATAGCATGTAATGTGAAGAACCAACCACGAGTTTGATCCACACCCTCTGCAATAAAATCGGCCGGATATACTTCACCACTATCCAATAAATCTTTATTTTCAAACGGATAATGTATTTGAGCGTAGGGCATAGCACCCGAATCAAACCATACATCAATAAGGTCGGTTTCCCGTTTCATGGGTTCACCTTTATCCGATACAAGAATAATATCATCTACATATGGGCGATGTAAATCAATCTTTTCATAGTTTTCTTTGGTATAATTGCCGGGGGTAAATTCCCGTTCTTTATACGGATTGATTTTCATATATCCGGCAGAAATAGATTTTTCTATTTCAGAATATAATTCTTCGACAGAGCCAATACATTTTTCTTCCCCACTTTCTGAACGCCATATGGGAAGAGGGGTACCCCAGTAACGTGAACGGCTCAAATTCCAATCATTCAAATTTTCCAACCATTTGCCAAAACGACCGGTACCGGTTGATTCTGGTTTCCAATTTATGGTTTTATTGAGTTCTATCATTCGCTCTTTGCAGGCGGTAGAGCGAATAAACCAACTGTCTAAAGGATAGTATAATACCGGTTTATCGGTGCGCCAACAATGAGGATAATTATGTACATGTTTTTCTATTTTGAATGCTTGATTATTTAATTTCAACATCATGCAAATAACTATGTCGAGCGACTCTGCAGCTTGAGCCGCTTTCTCATCATATTTGCCATCTATTGTAAATTGAGGATCATAGGCATTTTTTACCCATTTGCCCTGGTAATCAAGATATTTATTATCAATACATTCTGCAACGAATTTGTCATCAAGTTCATCAAGTAGATAAAATTTACCGGTCATATCTACCATCGGGCGTGTTTCTCCTTTTTTATTTATCATAAATAATGAGGGGATACCGGCAGCCTTAGCAACTTGTGCGTCATCAGCACCAAATGTAGGTGCAATATGAACGATACCCGTACCATCTTCGGTAGTTACATAGTCTCCGGGAATTACGCGGAATGCCTTATCGCTGACAGACCACATTCCGTTTTCTTCTACATTCACTGGTTTCACCCATGGAATCAATTGTTCATATTCCATACCTACAAGGTCGGTACCTTTATATTCGGCAACTACTTTATATGGAATCAGTTTGTCGCCAGGTTGGTATGCATCAAGGGCTATATCGGCAGCTTTGGGATTGAAATGAGCATTAAGTAATGATTTTGCCAAAACGACTGTAATGGGTTCTCCTGTATATGCATTATAGGATTGTACAGCGACATAATCTATTTTAGGGCCTACACACAACGCCGTGTTTGAGGGTAACGTCCAAGGTGTTGTAGTCCATGCTATGAAATATGGAGTTCCCCATTTTGCCATTTCATTTTTGGGGGTTTTCATTTTGAATTGGGCAACAACCGTTGTATCTTTCACATCACGATAGCAACCCGGTTGATTCAATTCATGAGAGCTAAGCCCAGTTCCGGCAGCCGGAGAGTAGGGTTGAATCGTATATCCTTTATACAACAATCCTTTGTTATATAGCTGTTTGAGCAACCACCACAATGTTTCGATGTATCTATTGTCGTAGGTGATGTATGGGTCTTTCATATCAACCCAATATCCCATTTTGTGGGTTAGATCTTCCCACTCTTTGGTGAATTTCATCACATCTTTACGACATGTTGCATTATACTCCTCGACAGTAATCTTTTTACCGATGTCTTCTTTGGTAATACCTAACGTCTTCTCTACACCTAATTCTACAGGCAAACCATGTGTATCCCAACCGGCTTTACGTTTCACATGAAAACCTTTCATGGTTTTATATCGACAGAATATATCTTTAATAGAACGAGCCATTACATGGTGTATGCCCGGCATTCCGTTTGCCGAGGGTGGACCTTCATAAAAAACAAAAGACGGGTGACCTTCACGAGTTTCCATACTCTTTTGAAACACTTGCTCATTATCCCACTTTTGCAATACCTCTTTGTTTATCTCTGATAAATCAAAGCGATTGTATTCGGTAAATTTCTTACTCATATATAGTATTATAGTTTAATTTCGGTAAATTGTCGCAAAGATAGCAAAAATACTCCAATGAAGATGTATTTTTTGTATTTAATAAAAATATAATTTCAGAGTTTATTTTCTTGTATTTTAGGTAATTTGACAAAGAACCATATTGCTGACATAGCCGATATGGCAATTGCTGTTATTACTGATATAGAATAGGGTAGGGCTATACCTGAACGATCGAAAAGTATATACGATATAGATACACACGTCATAAACAGAGCCGGAATAAGTGTTGTCCAATAAAGTTTTTTCCGCTGAGCCAAATATATAGTTATTGCCCACAATGTAAATACCGATAATGTTTGATTGCTCCATGCAAAATATCGCCATATTTTTTCAAATCCGGCAGGGTCGGAGAGATTATACACCAGAATAAATATGGCAACTACAAACATTGGTACACATATCAATAGACGATTTTTTATGGTTCGTTGCCCGATGTGCAAGAAATCGGCTATTATGAGACGCGCAGAACGAAATGCGGTATCTCCCGATGTAATAGGTGCTGCAACCACACCAAGAATTGCCAATGCCCCACCAACGACACCTAACCATTTATTGGAAATAATATCAACGATAATAGATGCATTACCATTTGTTTTTGCAGCATCGGTTACACCAAAGAATTCTTGACCTTCAGGACTAAAAAAGTAGGTGGCAGCAGCAGCCCAAATCAGCGCAACAACACCTTCTGTAATCATCGATCCATAGAATATTTTACGGCCTTGACGTTCATTTGTCATACATCGTGCCATTAGAGGCGATTGTGTCGCATGAAAACCAGAAATTGCGCCACATGCTATGCTGATAAATAGCATCGGAAATATGGGATTGTTTTCGGGATTGGCAATTTTATTTTCAAGCCCGTCCGTAATTTCAGGTAATGTCGGGAATGATACAAATAACATTACTAATATACCGGCAGCCATAAAAATCAGTGCAATCGCAAAAATAGGATATACCTTTCCGATAATTTTATCGACCGGAAACATTGTTGCGATGATATAATACACAAAGATACACAATATCCAAAATGTAGAATCCAAGCTTTGCGGAGTAAGCATGGCTAATAAGTCGGCCGGACCTGCAACAAAGACAACTCCTACCAATATCATCAATATTATTGTGAAAACACGCATAATAAGTTTTGCCGATTTCCCTAAATAGCGCCCTATTGTTTCGGGCAGACTTTCACCATTGTTGCGTAATGATACCATTCCTGCCAAATAATCATGGACGGCTCCGGCAAATATTGAACCTACAACAATCCATAAAAATGCCGATGTCCCGAATTTTGCTCCCATAATAGCTCCGAATATTGGGCCTAAACCGGCAATATTTAGAAACTGAATCATAAATATTTTCCAGCCGGGAAGTGGCACAAAATCGACACCGTCGGGATTAGCTATCGCAGGAGTTTTGCGCCGAGTGTCTATAACAAATACCTTTTCTATAAATTTACCATAGATAAAATATCCGGCAAACAATGCAACTAACGCAATACAGAATGTTATCATAATTTTACGAATTGAATGTTTTTGCCAATGCTTCGGCACAACGTTCGCCATCTATCGCTGCCGAGACTATTCCGCCCGCATATCCGGCACCTTCACCACATGGATATAAACCTTGTAGCGTGACATGATGCATCAAATAATTATTTCGAGGGATACGTAATGGAGAAGAAGTGCGAGTTTCTACTCCAATCATTACCGCTTCACGAGTAAGAAAACCTTGCGATAATTTTCCGAAATGTATAAATCCTTGTCGTAAACGATGAGTTATAAACTCTGGCATCCAAAAATGTAATGGTGATGCTATAAGACCGGGAGAATATGATGATATAGGTAAATCATAGGAATTCCTCTTGTCTACAAAATCGGTCATTCTCTGAGCTGGTGCAGTTTGCCTATGATTCCCATTTACATAGCACTGATATTCCAACTGTTCTTGAAATTTAATACCGGCTAAAATGCCATGTTTTTCATAATCTGGTAAATCTTCGGGCCTTATTTCAACAACCATACCGGAGTTTGCCCATTTCGAGCCACGATTAGATGGAGACATACCATTTACTACAAGCTGATTGGGTCCGCTTGCCGCCGGAACGACAAAACCTCCGGGGCACATACAAAATGAATATACACCGCGACCTGCTACTTGGGTAACAAAATTATATTCGGCCGCCGGCAGATACTCTCCGCGCCCCGATGATGAGTGATATTGAATACAATCTATAATATGTTGTGGATGTTCAAGACGCACCCCCACAGCGAAACCTTTCATTTCCAATTCAATATCATTTTTATGTAAATAATAATACATATCTCGGGCCGAATGTCCTGTTGCCAATATTACAGGACCATGCACAGCTGTCCCATCAGACGTTATAACGCCTGTAACATTCGATTTTTCAATTATTAATTCGTCTACACGAGCGCCGAATCTTACTTCTCCACCCGAATTTATAATGGTGTGTCGAATGTTTTCGATAACAAGAGGTAATTTATCTGTGCCAATATGTGGATGTGCATCACTGAGTATTGCCGTACTTGCGCCGTGCTGACATAAAATTGATAATATTCGCTCTACCGAACCACGTTTTTTACTCCGCGTATAAAGTTTTCCATCAGAAAATGCTCCAGCACCGCCTTCTCCAAAACTATAATTGGATTCACTATCAACAACGTGATCACGACTAATTCGAGCTATGTCTTTACGTCGTTCATGAACATCTTTGCCACGCTCTAATACTATTGGTCGCATGCCACACTCTATCAATTTCAACGCTGCAAACAATCCTGCCGGTCCTGCTCCAACTACAACAGCAACTTTTCCATTGCTTACATCAGTATATTTAATCCTCTGATACACATCATCATCGGGCAACTCATTAATATAAATTCTAATGAATAGATTTACATATACTTGACGTTGTCTGGCATCTATTGAGCGTTTTAATACACGAACTGCATTGATATTTTTTATATCAAGAGCATATTCTTTTCTTAAGTAATCTTTTATAGAAGATTCTGATGCAGCGTATTGTGGTAATATTCTTAATGATAGCTCTTTTATCATAATTCAACCGAATAATTGTCTGAATGCCTCTTCGACTTTGCGAACGGGAATTATTTCTATTTGTAAACGAGTCTTGTCTATTCCTTTCATATTCTGAGAAGGAATTATAATTTTTGAAAAACCCAATTTTTCGGCTTCCATAATTCGTTGTTCAATACGAGTGACCGGTCTGATTTCACCAGATAAGCCTACTTCTCCCGTCATCACAATGTTTTTCTCTATGGATATATCCATATTTGATGATAATATGGCACTGATTACACCCAAATCCATAGCAGGGTCATTAACTTTCAGGCCCCCGGCGATATTTAAGAATACATCTTTTTGTGCTAATTTGAAACCTACCCGTTTTTCCAGTACAGCTAATAACATATTCATACGACGAGTGTCAAAACCCGTTGCTGAACGTTGTGGAGTACCATATGCGGCAGTACTTACTAAAGATTGGACTTCTATCAAAAACGGTCTAACTCCTTCGATTGTTGCAGCTATTGCTACGCCGCTTAAACCATTATGATTCTGGGTAAGCAATAATTCCGACGGGTTACTCACTTCCCGCAATCCCGATTGTTGCATTTCGTAAATACCCAATTCCGCTGTACTTCCAAAGCGATTCTTTATCGATCGTAATATACGATACATATAATGACGGTCTCCTTCAAATTGTAGTACCGCATCGACAATATGCTCCAAAACTTTCGGACCGGCAATGCTGCCTTCTTTATTGATATGCCCTATAATAATTGTGGGGGTATGTGTCTCTTTGGCATATTTCAAAATAGATGCTGCACATTCTCTAACTTGAGATACGCTACCGGGGGAAGACTCCAACATGGTCGACGATATGGTTTGTATAGAGTCTATTACAACAATGTCGGGAGATACATTACGTATATGGGTATATATTTCTTCGAGAATTGTTTCACATACAATGTAGCAATTTCGATTTTTTGTACGCGTCAATCTATCTGCACGCATTTTCAATTGTTTTGCGCTCTCTTCACCCGATACATATAAAACTTTTTTGTCGGTAAGAGATATAACTGTCTGTAAGACAAGTGTTGATTTCCCTATTCCCGGTTCTCCACCAATTAATACCATCGAACCCGGTACCAGACCACCACCAAGAACTCTATTTAATTCGTTATCGTGTAAATCTATACGAGGATCTTGCTCAACGGATATTTCATCAAGCTTTATAGGTGTGTTTTTTGTCAAATTTGAAACAGATGCAGATACTGTAAGTGCAGATTTTGCGGTACTCACGACTTCTTCAACAAAACTGTTCCACTCACCACATGCCGGACATTTCCCTAACCATTTAGGGGACTCATTGCCACATTGGGAACATACATATATTGTTTTAAGTTTCGCCATATCTTTTGTTATTGTTGCAAAGATAATGCAAACAATGGGGAGATGAAACAATAATGCTACTTTTTTCGCCAAAGTTTATATTTATTCTTCATCTTATATTTTTAAATACAATTACCTTTGTAAAAGGCTTTTTGGCTTTATCTTTAAGAGATAAAAACTCATTCAAAACATCGAATTATAGAAATCATATTTAATAATTTATCTTATTATGAAAGAAAAAGTAATTTTACTTATTGGTATAGTCTTAGCAATGTCTATATCAAATATAAGTGCCGGAGATAAATTGAGCGGAACAGTTATTGGTTCACCGGCACATAATTATAATGGAAGTGCAACAGGTAGCGCAAATGGTCCACAATTAGCCGAATATGCATTCGATGGGGATTTCAATACATTTTATGCTTCACAAAATAGATCACTGGCTTATGTTGGTTTGGATTTAGGCGAGCCATATATTATAGATAAAGTTGGGTGGTCTCCACGGAATGATAAAGGAGTAGGAGCGGAGAGAGTTGTTTTAGGTGTATTTCAAGGTGCTAACACTCCCGATTTTATGGACGCTGTTTCATTATATATTATCAAAGAACAAGGAGAATATGAAAAAATATCTTATACGGATATTAATTGTTCACGAGGTTTTCGATATGTAAGATATGTCGGACCTAATGACACAAGATGCAATATTGCAGAAATAGAATTTTATGGAACAAAAGGAGTTGGAGACGATTCTGTCATACCACAATTAACAAATCTGCCAACTGTAAACATAAACACAGTAGATGCAGTTGAGCCCTACGATAAGGAAAATAATATTATCAGTCGTATTATCATTGTATCAGATAGTGGGAAACATGTACTTGATGCTCCGGGAGAAACACGTTTACGGGGTAATGCATCTACTCAATTTCCGAAGAAACCATATCGAATCAAATTTGATAAAAAACAGAATGTTTTGAATGCTCCGGCCAAAGAAAAAAAATGGACTTTAATAAACAACTATGGAGACAAAACATTGATGCGCAATATATTGGCATTTGAAATCTCTCGACGTATAGGAATGGATTATACACCTTTTTGTCAACCTGTAGATGTCGTTCTAAATGGTGAATATAAAGGCACCTATCAGCTATGCGACCAAATAGAAGTAGCTGAAAGCCGTATAGAGATAGATGAAATGACACCGGAAGACAATGCTGGAGAAGCATTGACGGGTGGATATCATATCGAGATAGATGGATATGCACACCAAGAAGTGTCATGGTTCAAAACGACTTATGGCATACCCGTAACAATAAAATATCCCGATGAAGAAGATATTACCAAAGAGCAATATGATTTTATTTCAGGTCAATTTAACGCGATGGAAAATGTTGTTTTATTGACTTATTTCATGCACCCTTTACGTGGATATAGAAATCGTTTGGATATGTCATCGTTTCTCGATTATATGTGTATACAAGAATTAGCAGGGAATCCCGATATGTTTTGGAGCGTTCACATGAAGAAACTTCGTAATGATCCTAAATTTTATATCGCATCTATATGGGATTTTGATATTGCGTTCGATAACGACAATCGCAATGTATCCCT
>JAZURX010000005.1:0-34063 GCA_045606385.1 Bacteroidales bacterium
ATACTCAAAAAACAAAAAAATATCACATAAAAACCCTATTGCCTATCGAAAAAAGACTACTCTGAACCAATTTAACCACAAAAATGAACTACTTATTAAAGCTATCCGACGAAGAGTTGGTGGCTCTTTATTCAGAGGGTAATAACGAGGCTTTCGATATTCTGCTCACCCGATACAAAAACAGGGTTTATTCCTATATATATTATACAGTAAAGGATAGTGACCTCTCCGAGGACATTTTTCAAGAGACCTTTGTAAAGGTAATTACGACAATAAAGCAAGGTCGTTATGTCGAAACCGGCAAGTTTTCGTCGTGGGTTACGCGCATTGCACACAATCTTATCATCGACCACTATCGTCAAGAGCGCAACGAGAACCTCATATCAAATGACGAAAACGAAGATACCGATTTATTCAATCGTAAAGAATTGAGTGAAGGGACAATAGAAGATACCCTCATCACTCATCAAATACATGCCGACATACGTCGATTGGTGGCAGCTTTGCCCGAAAGTCAACGCGAGGTTTTGGTTATGCGATATTATAAGAATATGAGTTTCAAAGAGATTGCCGATGCGACACAAGTAAGTATCAATACTGCTTTGGGACGTATGCGTTATGCACTGCTCAATATGCGTAAATTGGCCGAAGACAACCAAATACAACTCTCATTCTAATAAAATATAAATATAAAAAGAGCCTACCGGCTCTTTTTATTTATTACGTTGGTTAACGTCTCTACCTCTACTTCCCTGCTCCATACTCAATGCTCTTTTCCATTCTTGATAACGTTGCAGCACCATGACTCCATCACCGCTATACCAACTATAACCGGTACGTCGCTCATGTCCTATCTCAGACAGGTCGTATTTCTTTACACCGTCACGATCGCAGAAAAAGGGCTCATTTGTTTTCAAATCATAAAATCGAGCCCACAAGGGCCGACTTTTTTCACTTTTCACCATGCGATAATCGCGCTTACCTTCTTCGTTGCGATAGAATTCCATACGCAGACCGTCGATACGGGATTTTTCATACCAAGCAACCGCATTATCTACCGCCGCAATGACATCTGACGACGGATTGGGTATATCCATAAGTAACATCAATATACTATTAGACTCTTGCCCACTCAGCGAAGGCAACTCATAAGAACGAGCCTTGACCGGTTCTAATGTTTCACAATGATGCTGGGCACACCACACTGTAGGACGACCATTTTGCATTACCTGAGTAGCAAGGATACATTTTACTCCTTTATTAAATGCATCTTTGGCTTTCTCTCGCACCGATTGCGGAACATACCAATAGAGCGGATTGCATTGAGAAATGTCACGCATAAGCTTCATTACATTCACCATAGCATGGTCGTTATAGGTAATATGTCGCGAATAATCTTGCGCACCGGGATAAAATTGCGGCCAACCGCCATTGTCGTATTGTGCTTCCAACAAATAATCAATGGCCCGTAAAGCAGCCTTTTTATATTTCTTTTCGCGAGTTACATTGTAGACCTTCGACAAAAATATAATTTCTGTGGTTGTCGCACCATTATCGATAGTACCACTTAGAAGATTTTTTTTACCTGCGACTACCTTTTTTCGCAGTTCGTCGGTCAATTCTACCGGAAAATAGGTATTTTTGGGCCATGCCCCCGAATTAAGTTGATACAACAATAAATTGTCGGCAATACGCACCGCTTCGTCACGTTGATAAGTGAAAAAGCTATCGGGAATACGTGATGCCATACGATTCCAACTCATCTGTTTTTGGCGGTAATCACCGCGAAATTGCTGAGCCGAAATTCCTGCTAAAAATAAAAGGAACAGTAATAAAAAAGATATTTTTTTCATGGTGTACGTAATAATTTCTTATTAGACTGTTTTTATTGAAAAAGGTTTAGACGTTATTAAATTATTTATTGGAGATTTTTCGAACGGAAAAGTAGAGACAAAAAAATCCTTGTAATAGTGTTTTTATTACAAGGAATGAGAATATTTTATTTATTGCAATGTTCCTTTATGAGGTGTGCAATCTCATCGGCTGTTCCATTTACCAATATTACATTACCATTGGCATCTAACAAGAATGTTCCTCCTGCCGCAGTGTCCAAGCCATAATTTTTGAACACTAAGTTGTTTTCATTGTCGGAAAGGTTTAACCATGGATAACCATCTTTTTTTGCTGTTTTTTTCATCGTTGTCAGGTTATCACGGCTTATTCCTACAATACCAAATCCTTTTTCCTTGTATTGATTATATATCGGTATTATACTTTTTGACAATCGTCGACAGGGTGCACAATACGATGCCCAAAAATCCAACAAGGTTACTTTATTGCCGGCAATCAGTTCGGATAGTTTGTAATCGATTCCTTCAACGTCGGGTAAGACAAAGTCAATATACTTCCCTCCCTGTTTCAACTCTGAAACTTTGAACATAAGTTCTATCTCGTATGTTAATGGGTGGGTTGGGAAAAGGGGTTTGTATTTATCGCGATAGAGAATTAGAAATTTTTCGGGGAATGGATTACGATTCTCGGACTTTTGACGGTAATTGTAAAAGAATTTTTCATAAAGCTTCACATATAGCGGGAGTGATGGGTTACGATCCATCTCGCTATAAAGCCATTTTTCGCTTTCAGCTGTAGCTTTTTGTCTTCTTTGGACAAGTTTTTTACCGGCTTCGGAGTAGTATTTTCCGATACGTTCCAGTTCTTTTATGCGCCGGTCTATTTCTTCCGATGATAGCGAACGATCTTTGCATAGCGCATAAAATTCTGGGGAATAAAACGACATTGCATTATCAAGAGAGTCTCGTTCAAGATTAGTAGGTAAAAAGAAACTATTCAGTTTGTTGATTATCTGATAGTATTGGTTATTTATTTCGCCCCCATCGACCTTTACTCCCGTTTCACCTGTGAGAGTGATGTATATCGTGCCGTTTTCGGAAAAGAATTGTTTATCATACATTACCCCTCTATAAGCCTCATCGTCAAACATTAGGGCATAGCAGTCGCATACATCGGTGCGCAATTCATATGAAAAACGACCATCGCGAATGGGAATCACAATGTTTCCAGTTTCATGACGAGCAAATACTTTGTCGTGTGTATTGAGTATTATCGCTCTACTCTCGGGTCGATCTGCCACCCGACCTTCGATACGACACACTATTTCTGCCGGTTGTCGTTCACTTGTGGTGTTTATTCCGAGTATCTGCCATTCGTTACTTTCTACGAAGTCGAAAATTCTATCTTCGGGAAGTGTCGGTTCGAAGGTCAAAACAAAAGAGGTTACTCCGGTAGAATCACTAGTAACAGTTCTATTTAATGGTATGCCCTCAGCAGATTGTACAATATATTTGTTACCGCTGGTACGTCCTAACAGATAACTATTTTCGCTAATTTTGAACTTTTCGTTGGGCCCGTTATATACGGAGACACCCAATCGGGTGGCATCAGAATAGAGTTCGATATGGTCGATGTAGAGTGAACCCAAACTGTGATTGGCTTCAATATCGGGACTTATAACCACGACGGATCGGTCGCAACCTATCAGCCCCAATAGGCACAGTGTGAGAATAATGTGTTTCATGATAATTAAAATTAGGACTCTGTATCTACAAGGTTAGACGTTGTAATTTCTAAATGGTTACAAGTGATGCTATTCAAAAGCAGATTTTACTCTATTTTCTCGGCTTTAAATCCGGCGTTGGTGATGAGATCTATTATCTCTTCGTCACTCAGTTCTCCGGTGATGGTAAGTATACGGTCTGCGGTGGTGAGATCTATCGACCATGAGTCTCGCGACACAATAGGGTTGAGCACATTCTCTATTTTGGCAACACAACCGCTACACTTGGCATTGGTCCTGAATTTATTTGTTTTCATATCAATATATTATTTATGATTGAGACGTAAACTATTGAGCACAACAGACACAGAGCTGAATGCCATGGCCGCACCAGCCCACATAGGATCGAGTAATATGCCTGAAAAGGGATATAACACGCCGGCAGCGACAGGTATACATATAAGATTGTATATGAATGCCCAAAAGAGATTTTCTCTAATGACACGAACAGTGGCTCGTGACAATTCTATTGCACGTGACAGCAATGTAAGATTGGAATTGATAAGAGTTACCATGGCGACATCTATAGCCACATCGGTACCCTGCCCCATGGCTACACTTACATCTGCCATAGCCAATGCTTGAGAGTCGTTGATACCATCGCCGACCATAGCTACGACATATCCTTGCTTTTGTAATGCACGTACATAGTTCTCTTTGTCTTGCGGCATTGCTTCAGCTTGTACATGTGATATACCTGCAGCAATGGCTGTCGCTTGAGCCGTTACAGAGCTGTCTCCGGTAAGCATATGAACCTCTACTCCTTTCGATTGAAGAGTACTAACAGCTTCGATGGCACATTTTTTCAATGGGTCGGTAATAGCTATCAGTGCCAACAAATCCTCTTCACATGTATAATATACTACAGTGATACCGGCTTGTTGCCATCGGTCAACTTGGGTAGCCTCACCCTGTGTACAATACGCTCGAGTAAATCGAGCGTTTCCTACTCGATATATTTTCCCCTCGTATGTAAACTGCAAACCGCCCCCGATATGTTGTTTGACATTGATACTTTGCGCATTGATATAAGGCACATCTCTTATATAACCTTTAATGGCTTGCGCCAACGGGTGAGTCGATGTCGATTCTACTGCCGAAAGCAAGGAACGATGAGTCTCAATTTCATCACTACGCCAATAAATTTCCTTTACCTCAGGATGTCCCTCTGTGAGAGTCCCGGTCTTATCGAGTACAACACAATTTACTTTGCACATTTTTTCAAGTGCAACTGCATCTTTTATCAATATATGGTCGCGAGCGGCTCTTCCCATAGCAACCATTATAGCCATAGGCGTAGCAAGCCCCATAGCACACGGACATGCTATAACCAACACCGATATAGCCGTAACCAACGCATGTGCCAGCACACTGCCATCGGAATATATCACACCCGATATATACCATGCGATAAATGTAATTACCGAAATCGTAATTATGGTCGGGACAAATATTTGACTTACTTTGTCGACAATACGTTGCACAGGAGCTTTACTCCCTTGCGCTTCTTGTACACGTTGCACAATTTGTGCCAGCAACGTGTCGCGTCCTACAGCACGAGCCTCGACAGTAAGTATTTGATCTTTGTTTATAGTACCGGTCAATACCTTATCTCCCACATGCTTGGCCCTCGGCAAAGGTTCTCCATTTATCATACTTTCGTCGATGAACCCCTCTCCTTCGACTACCACACCATCGACCGGCACTTTTTCACCGGGACGTACCACAAGACAATCGCCGACTCTCAGTGTCGCAATAGCGACTTCTTGCTCTACGCCATCGGTTATTTTCAAGGCTGTATGAGGCTGCAATCCCATCAAACTTTTTAATGCTGATGCTGTATGTCGCTTGGCTCTCTCTTCGAGGAATTTACCGGTAAGCACAAAGGCTATAATCATTCCGGCCGATTCATAATACACATTTGCGTCTATATCACGACTTGTCCAAAAATCAGGAAGAAGTGTTGTTATAAAACTTATTATAAAAGCCGTAAGTGTACTCAATGCTACGAGAGTATCCATATTGGAGGTACGCAACCGCAATTGTTTCCAGGCATGAACATAGAAATCTTGCCCCGAAAACAGCATAATGGGCAATGTAAGCAACAACAATACCCATTCTACATGAAGAATATCCATTCCCCACATAGATAGCGACATGAGTGGCATAGCACATACCCAAGCAACCATTAAACGCTGACGCAATCGTCGATATTGACGCATTGTTGATGCCTCTTGCTGGGTCTCGCGATCACTATCACTTATTATTATATCATAACCGGCGGCTTGTACCTCGGCTTGTATTTTTTCGAGCGATACTACAGCGGGGTCATACTCGAGTGTAAGACTTTCGGTTGCGAAATTCACAACGGCCAACCTCACTCCGCGTATATTTCGCACAATGCTTTCGACATTGCCTGCACACACGCTGCAACTCATCTCCAATACCGGTAATACACACTTTATCATAAGGACAGAAGACCTTCGGGAATATTCATTTCGATGATTTTATTCTCCTCATCTATAGAGATAACAAAATCGTCGTTTGCCGGTATGAGCAATTCTTCGCCACTTTTACCTTCAACCACAAAGAGTGTATTTACGGTGGTATCGTCTATATCTATAATTTTTCCAATTATGCCATACTCGCAATCTGTCAAGGTAAAATCCAAGAAATAGTCTCCCGGAGCACTGAGACATTCTTCATCATCGGCAAGCCAACTTTTAGGGAAATATACATCGACACCCGTAAACATACGGGCCTCTTCGTCGCTATCAACATCTTCAAGTTTCATAAGAGCCGAATCTTCTCCGCGGAAACGATATTCTTCGATAAAAAAAGGTACGAATATTCCATCTATCTCGCACACAATATACGGACACTCACTTGTATCAAACACATCATCGGTAAAAGTGAAAGATATTTCGCCTTTGAGTGCATGAGGCTTGTTAAATGTACCGATTTTTATAAGTTCATCGCGGGTAATCATTGCTCTATGATTGACGGGTTATAGAGGCACCTATCGCATTGAGTCGTTGATCAATACGTTGGTAACCACGATCGATTTGGTCGATATTGTGAATCACACTTACTCCTTCGGCCGACATGGCAGCAATGAGCATGGCAACTCCTGCACGAATGTCGGGCGAGACCATAGATGTCGCTCGCAAAGGATAGGCTTTGGCCTGGCCTATAACTGCGGCACGATGCGGGTCACACAGAATGATTTGGGCGCCCATATCTATGAGTTTGTCAACAAAGAATAAGCGACTTTCAAACATTTTTTGGTGTATCAACACACTACCTTTAGCTTGCGTCGCAACAACTAAAAACACGCTCAATAGGTCGGGTGTAAGGCCAGGCCATGGGGCATCGGCAAATGTCATAATCGATCCATCGATAAAGGTATCTATTTGATAATAATCCTGCGCAGGAATGTGTATATCATCACCTTCTTGGTCTACAATGATACCCATGCGACGAAAACTGTCCGGAATGATTCCGAGATCTTTATACGAGACATTTTTGATACGTATATCAGAACCGGTCATGGCAGCCATACCAATAAAACTTCCGACTTCTATCATATCCGGCAGTATGGTGTGCGTACAACCGCCTAAATAGTCGACCCCTTCGATCTCGAGAAGATTTGACCCAATACCGGAGATATGAGCACCCATGGCATTGAGCATCTTTGACAGTTGTTGCAAGTAGGGTTCACACGCAGCGTTGTATATCGTGGTTTTCCCTTTTGCCAAAACAGCAGCCATTAATATATTTGCCGTACCTGTAACTGATGCTTCATCGAGAAGCATATATGTCCCTTTCAACTCCTTAGCTGATATTTCGTACACTCGCTTATCGGGAGCATAGGAAAATTCTGCACCTAATTTCTGTATTCCCAAGAAGTGTGTATCAAGACGGCGTCGACCTATTTTGTCACCACCGGGTTTAGGTATAACAGCTTTACCAAAACGAGCCACCATAGGACCCACAATCATCACCGAACCTCGCAAAGAAGCACTCTGACGCATAAACTCGGGAGTATTGAGGTAGTCAAGGTTTATATGTTCGGCTTTGAACCGATAAGCTCCTTCACCAATACGTGATACCTCTACACCAAGGTCGCGCAAAAGTTGTATAAGGTTATTTACATCGAGAATATCGGGCAGATTATAAATATCTACAGTCTCGGGGGTGAGTAAGGTAGCGCAAAGTATCTGTAGCGCTTCGTTTTTAGCTCCTTGCGGTATTAGCTCGCCGCTCATTCGGCGACCACCTTCAATTACAAATGATGCCATATGGTTGAATTTTTCGGGAAGATACAAAAAAAGCGGTTATCTTCCCGCTTTTTTCCCATTATTTTTTGTTTTTCTTTGTGAATTGCCCTCTTTGGGTAAATCTCTCAATCGCAGATGCTCTATAGATAGAGGAACTTTATTTCCAGTATATTCCAGAATATCTTTGTATATTTTTTCATTTTCGGCAGCCTCTTTATTCCATGCTGCCATTGATTTTTTCATATGGTTGGCCAGATATATTATGAGTTGGTTGCGTTCTTCACCCTCCGGCATTTCTTCCCACTTATGCAACATATCTTCGAGAAACTTACCATAATGACGATAACGCATCGATCCTGTGGCATAAGGCACTTTGTCTGGCTTATCATTGAGTTTCTCTTTACGAATGACCTCATAAGGATAATCTATGTCGAGTTGAAAATCGGACATAATCGCCAGATGATCCCACAATTTATGCTTAAAGTCATCGATATCGCGCAAATGAGGAAACATATTTCCCATAATGTTTATAATCGCATGAGCACATCGAGTACGTTCTGTACGATCTTCTATTCCTATACAATATTCGATCATGCGATGTACGTTTCGGCCATATTCAGGTAAAACGAGTTTTTTCTTGCGGGTATTATAAGCAAGTAAATCTTCTTGTTCCATATATTGGAGAATAATTATTTTTGAGTGAGTACTTTGTTTTTTGCCTTGGTTGCCACAAACTCTTTGAGATAGAATGGCTCAAAATAGGCTACATCTTCAAATTGTGATGCCCGGAATTTTTGCTCGGCAAGTGCCAACATATCGGCTGCCAAGGGTACAATATCATCAATAAAATGTGCATTGGGGTGTGTTATAATATCTTTACATTTAGCCGCACCATTACCAAAAAACACAACTTCATGAAGGTCGAGTATATCGCGATAAGAATTTTCATCTATAATATCTGCCGATACGGGCTTTATTGCACTCAATGCGCGATCATAGATAGTGGAATATACTTCCATACGTCGAGCGTCTATCATCGGACATAATAATGCACTTTCTGATACTCCCTCACGAAACATCACGGCACATGCCATGATGGCTTGCGTATCAATAGCTATGAGAGGTATATCAAGACCGAAACAAATACCTTTTGCCTCGGAGACACCGATACGTAACCCCGTATATGAGCCGGGACCACGACTTACTGCAACAGCATCGATTGACATGTGGCGAGCACGCGCAATATCTATGGACTCCTTCACATATCCTGCCAACGCCGACGCATGCGACATCGGATTATAATTTTCGCGACGAAAAACAATCTGTCCATCGCATGACAATGCAACAGAACATACATCTGTCGATGTTTCGATATTGAGTATAATCGGCATATTTCGTAGTTGTCGTTGTGGGAGAGACAAGATTTTCTATCTATACATAATTAATACGCACCTCGGTTATCGGTCTGATTACACCATTTATGGGAGATATGTTGCCTTGTCGTAAAACATCGCAAAAATAACTTTTTTTTTCGATATACACTACAACGCAAGAAAAAAGTGGTATTAAGATTTTCACTGATTTAAAAATATTTAATGACAATGATACAATGTTGTATTCTTTTTTGTAATATTGCATCGTAGAACTTAACACCTAAACCCATGTTGACATTAGATAAAATATATCACGCCTCATTTGTTCTGAAAGAGGTTATCCGTCGTACCGACCTCATTTACGCGCCACAAATAAACCCTGATTGTCAAGTGTTTTTAAAGCCCGAAAATTTACAACTTACAGGATCGTTCAAGGTGCGCGGCGCATATTATAAAATATCCCAACTATCTTCCGAAGAGAAGTCGCGCGGTGTCATAGCCTGCTCTGCAGGAAATCACGCCCAAGGTGTAGCTTTGGGCGCGACAAAAAATGGAATCAAATCATTGATATGTCTTCCTGCCGGCGCCCCCATTTCCAAAGTAGAGGCTACCAAGAAATATGGTGCAGAGGTATGTCTTGTCGATGGCGTGTATGATGACGCATATCAGAAAGCATTGCAATTGAGAGATGAAAAAGGATATACATTTGTACACCCATTCGACGATGACGATGTAATTGCCGGTCAAGGCAGCATAGGTCTCGAATTACTCGACCAGCTTCCCGATGTAGATGCAGTGGTCGTTCCCATCGGAGGTGGTGGTCTTATATCGGGTGTGGCTTATGCAATAAAATCACTGAAACCAACCATTAAAGTATATGGTGTGCAAGCCTCGGGTGCTCCGAGCATGGTACAATCTATCAAACATGGTAATATAGAACGTCTCCCCGAGGTAAAAACCATAGCCGACGGTATAGCTGTAAAAGAACCCGGTAAGAATACATTTGATATTTGTTCCAAATATGTTGATGAAATTGTTACAGTGACCGACGATGAGATATCAACTGCCATATTATCACTTATCGAGCAACAAAAACTTGTAGCTGAAGGTGCCGGTGCCGTTGCCGTCGCAGCAGTCATGTTCAATAAACTGCCTGTTGCCGGTAAAAAGGTAATATGCCTTGTCTCGGGCGGGAATATCGATGTTACAATACTTTCTCGTGTCATAAACAGAGGTTTGCAAAAATCGGGACGTTCTTGTCGACTGACCGTGGAATTGATGGACAGACCTGGGCAATTAGGCGGTGTTACCGACATTATTGCCCGCATGGGAGCCAACGTCATCTCGGTACACCATGAGCGCGCAGGTAAAACGACCGATATAAATGCCTGCTATCTGCAAGTTGTACTCGAAACCCGCAACCAAGAACATATCGATAAAATAAAAGAAGAACTGACACGTTCGGGCTATTATGT
This sequence comes from Bacteroidales bacterium, assembly GCA_045606385.1. GTDB lineage: Bacteria > Bacteroidota > Bacteroidia > Bacteroidales > UBA11471 > Caccoplasma. Next base: position 10,763 of record JAZURX010000005.1, read on the forward strand.
GATAGAGTAATATATTCCAGAATCCATTCTATAAAACTATATCGCCCTTGAAAAGAACTTTCAAGGGCGATATAAATTTTTCACAATTCTGCACTGCCGTCCTTTCAAGGAAAGATAGTTCAAATATATCAGAAAACTATTCCTGTGCGTATTACTTGAAACCGGCTATTTATTTTTTGGAATATTATAGATAGTTTACAAATGCAGAAATTCATCATTATTGAGTGATAGTGCTCCAATAATTATTATTTTCGATTACCTCACTATTGCGCTCGTCATAGAATTTCTCTACGGGTTCTATCTGTACACAATTGTTGATATGGCATTTGTCTACATTCTCCAATTCAACAACGGCTTTTCCTTTTACAGGATATTTGGTACGCACATTATTAAATATAATTTTGTCACTATTCTTTACGACCCACGCCGAGCCTTTTTCTACCGAAAATTCCACATTATTGAAATAGATGTCCTGAGCCGTATCTACAATAAAACCTATCTTACCCTCCATATTGATGTTGTTAAACGATAGATTTTGGACAGGCATCTCTTCGATACCGCTTATATAACCTATTTGTTTTATTTCCTTACCTGTAATGTTGCTCAGATGTATATTGCGGAAAATAGGCGTACGTTCACTCACGGGTTCCACTTTAGATGTTTTGTCATAAAACAAGTCAAAAATAAACGCGTTACGCTGTATATTACGCATGACGATATTATCGACACGTATTTGTTCTACCACGCCACCACGTCCGCGAGAAGCTTTGAGCCGTATACCGGCATCGGTACCGTCAAATACACAATTTGAAATTGTAACACGTTTTACACCTCCCGACATCTCACTGCCTATTACCACGCCTCCATGCCCCGATAACATCACGCAATTGGTAATAGTAATATTTTCGCAGGCCTTACCATACTTACGACCATCGGCATCGCGTCCCGATTTGATGGTTACACAATCGTCACCGACACTTATGAAACAGTCTGATATGCGCACATTACGACATGACGTAGGGTTGATACCATCGGTATTGGGCCCTTTAGGATTCTTATCGGGGTTGTTGATGGTTACACCATGTACTACCACATTGTCGCAAAAAGCGGGATTTATGGTCCAAAACGGTGAATTTATAATTTTCACATTTTCTATGACGATATTATTACATTCAAAGAATTGAATAAACGGAGGACGGAACATACGACGTTCGAGTGAAGCTTTATAATAGTCCGACACTTTGAGTTCGCTGTTGGCCTCTTCCCACATTTGCTGCAATTTGTTTTTTTCAGGAAGTTTTCCGCCATTTTCTTTCAGTATTTGACGCGTTTCGGCTTCCCATGCCCACCATTTAAATCCATTACCATCGAGCGTACCGCGACCGGTAATGGTAAGATTCTCTGCATCGTGTGCATAGATGAGAGGCGAAAGTGTATTCATTACCGTACCCTCCCAACGTATTTTTACAAACGGCAGATAATCTTCAAATGTATCGGAAAAACGAAGAGTTGCCCCCGATTCTATATGCAATGTAATATTACTTTTCATTTCGATGGTTGCCGTAAGATAAGTACCGGCAGGAAAATACAATGTTCCTCCCCCCTCCTCCGAGGCTTTGGCAATGGTTTTATTTATAAGCTCGGTACAAGCTTTATCACCGGTAATATCTGCTCCCAATTTCTTAATGTCGTATGTCTTTGCTACTGCGTATTGAGCAACAAAACAACATAAAAAGATAATAAGCTTTTTCATAAATTCTTGTTTGTTTCGCGATAATTGTTAAATTTTTGACAAAAGTATTCCTTATCCTACAATTTGAGGGGCAATATTGTGTCATATAAGCGAACAAATAGTTCAAAACGTGCAATTATTGGTCTAATAATTCATCAAAAGTATAATTCAGAAATCTGTTGAGAGGTTGAGCTATGAGTAACTCTTCGGCCGTACGTTGTAACCAATCTTTTTGTTCAAAAAAAGATTCATCTTTACACCCGATGACCGAATAATCTCTATGGCGAAGCAAGTGGGGATATGCAAAATCTTTAGGAAATGGACGAGGAGTGATTTTGAGCATACGTTCTTCGTTGATTCCGGCATATATTCTTTTGAAATCGGCATCTTCTATAATTTCGAGAAATTCATCACAATTATCATATATGGCTTGCCTTACTGCTTTGAGCACACGTGGTTCGGGCCACCATAGCCCGGCACTCAACATACAATTTTCCGGCTCCACATGCAGGTAATAACCGGCACGAGGATTACTTTTACCTCCTCGCACCATATATGCGGCAAAGTGACATTTATAGGGAGTTTTGTCTGCCGAAAATCGAATATCTCTATAAATACGATAGATGCAATCTTTGGCTTCGAGACCTCGCAATTCTTCGTCGTACCTACCAAGTAATGCTATCAGTTGGTTCACGTATAATTCGAACCGCCTGCGTAGCATCATATATTCTTCTTTATGCGCATTGAACCATTCGCGATTATTATGTACACGCAGTTCTCTCAAATAATTGAGTATATCTTTCATATTTCAAAATTCATTGTTAGTACCTTGACTGAAAATTTCAAAGAAAATGAAATTTCATTTTCTTCTATTTCCATACGAAAGTAGGTATAAAATCCGACATTCTTGCCCAATAGAGACAATTATTCTCTAAAAAATAACTAACTTGCACGCGTTTTGGCCGATTTTGTAAAACTTGAATAATATAAATACAATGAAAGAAGAAGAAAATGTACCGGAAAATGCGTTCCGAGAATTGAATGAAGGCGAGGAATATCAACCAGTCATGTCGCCCGAAAAAAATTATCGGGAGGTCACTCCATGGTCGGTATCATGGGGTATTGTGATGACTATCGTGTTCTCGGCAGCAGCAGCTTATTTGGGATTGAAAGTAGGTCAGGTATTCGAAGCCGCCATACCCATTGCTATTATAGCGGTTGGCCTATCGACAGCCGCAAAACGTAAGAATGCATTGGGCGAAAATGTGATTATCCAATCTATCGGAGCTTGTTCGGGAAACGTTGTAGCCGGAGTTATTTTTACATTACCTGCATTGTACATCATACCCGGATTGTCAGCAAATTTTCTGCAAATCTTTATGAGTTCTTTACTGGGTGGGGTATTGGGTATTTTATTTCTCATACCGTTCCGCAAATATTTCGTATCGGATATGCATGGTAAATATCCTTTCCCCGAAGCGACAGCCACCACTCAAATCCTCATTTCGGGGCAAAAAGGTGGCAGCCAAGCAAAGCCCCTTATTTTTGCCGGACTTATCGGTGGTCTTTACGATTTTATACTCTCTACTTTCGGTTGGTGGAGCGAAGTTCTTACCACACGTATTCTGCCCTTTGGCGATATGGTGGCAGAAAAAGCCAAGTTGGTATTCAAAGTCAATACCGGTGCCGCCGTATTGGGTCTCGGTTATATTATCGGACTTAAATATTGCACCATCATATGTGCAGGTTCTATCTTTGTATGGTTCTTATTGATTCCGGGATTCAACCTCATATGGGGTGATACGATACTCAATCTCAATAGTGGCGATGTGTCAATGGCCATATCTCAAATGACCCCCGAACAGATATTTACAACCTACGTACGCTACATAGGTATCGGTGGTATAGCTATGGCCGGTATTATAGGAATAGTACGCTCATGGGGCGTGATACGTAGCGCCGTGGGGCTTGCCTCTAAAGAGTTGAAAGGTCAAGCTTCGGCCTCACGCGTCGTTGTGAAACGTACCCAAAAAGACATCGCCATGAAATCGCTTGTCGTTGCTATTGCCATTACATTGGTTTTGATATTGTTGTTCTTTTATCTGGGTGTAATTCACAATTTCGTACAAGCACTTATCGCGTTTGTAGTGGTTACACTTATAGCTTTTCTATTTACCACGGTTGCCGCTAATGCCATAGCCATAGTAGGTACCAATCCGGTATCGGGTATGACATTGATGTCGCTTATATTGGCTTCGGTGGTATTGGTAGCATCGGGTCTCTCGGGGACATCAGGCATGGTAGCGGCTTTGGTCATCGGTGGTGTGGTATGTACGGCACTCTCTACGGCCGGAGAATTGGTCACTGACCTCAAAATCGGATATTGGTTAGGGTCTACACCTGCCAAACAACAGACATGGAAATTTGTCGGCACCTTAGTGGCTGCCGCAACCGTAGGAGGTGTTATGATTATTCTTAATAAGACTTATGGTTTTACGGGTGATAATGCACTTGCAGCACCCCAAGCCAATGCCATGGCTGCCGTGATACAACCCCTCATGATGGGACAAGGTGCTCCTTGGTTACTCTACGGTGTTGGTGCCGCATTGGCTCTTATCCTCACGTGGCTCAAGATACCTGCATTGGCATTCGCATTAGGTATGTTTATTCCTCTCGAACTCAATACACCACTTGTAATCGGTGGACTTATCAGTTGGTATGTATCCACTCGTTCTACCGACAAAGCATTGAACAAGGCTCGTCTCGAAAAAGGCACACTTTTGGCTTCGGGATTTATCGCCGGTGGTGCATTGATGGGTGTAGTAAGTGCAGCTATCCGTTTTGCCGGATTTGAGTACTCTTGCACATTAGACGAATCGATCATGCAAGCACTCGGATTGGTTCTCTATCTTGCTCTTATTTGCTATCTCGGCAGGAGCAGTCTCGGTGCTAAAAAAGAAAATTAATATTGCACATGCACATACTTGATAGGCTGCACCGCAGATATGCCTAATGACGGTGCAGCCTATATTATATTTTTCTATATTCGTTAGATTTTTCCGGAGATATTTGCTAATTTTGCATGCTGTCCTATAAAAGATTTACCTAAGTGGCTGTTTTTAATTTTTCAGAAAAAAATTATTGCGGCTTCATGAAAAACAAGTTTCGAATTCTTTAAGGATATTTTGGAGCAATTCTCATCAAATTGTTGGGATATAGCCTGCTATTCCCAATGTAATAAAGAGAAAATTTATTCCATAATTTTTTAGAGACAATCTCAAAAAAATAAAACAACTTCAAAAAATGATAAACAATAAAAAAGTCGTTGTGGTAATGCCGGCTTATAATGCCGAAAAAACTCTCAAGCAGACATACGACGAAATTCCATTCGACATAGTAGATGAGGTAATCCTTACCGATGATTGCAGCAAAGATCACACTGTGGAAGAGGCTGCACGCGTAGGTATCAAGGAGGTTCTTGTGCATGAGCATAACAGAGGTTATGGAGGAAATCAGAAGACCTGTTACAACCGGGCCTTGGAATTGGGAGCCGACATCGTCATTATGGTGCACCCCGACTATCAGTATACTCCAAAACTTATTGCATCTATGGCTTATGTTATTGCCAATGACGTATACCCTGTTGTACTTGCATCACGTATATTGGGTAAAGGAGCACGCAAAGGGGGTATGCCTTTGATAAAATATGTAGCCAACCGAGTGCTTACATTTATACAAAATACGCTTCTCAGCCAAAAGCTATCGGAGTATCACACCGGGTATCGAGCTTTTTCGGCTGATGTGCTACGAGCTATTGATTACAACGTAAATTCCGATGATTTTGTCTTCGATAATGAGATGTTGGCGCAAATCTTCTATGCAGGTTTCGAAATAGGTGAAGTAACATGTCCTACCAAATATTTTGCCGAGGCATCATCGATAAATCTTCGTCGCAGCAGTATTTACGGACTGGGTGTATTACGTGTATCTTTGGTGTATCGTCTTTGTAAATGGGGGCTTACGCGCTCTCGATTGTTTCGTAAAAAATAATACCGGATTTTTTCTAATACAATAATTGGACAGTATGATGAAAAAATACCTTCCATATGCAATTATCACGCTACTCTTTGCGTCGATATATACATTCTGTTTCGATTCCAAACTCGATCTCAACGGCGATAATGCATCTTATATACAGTTGGCGCGTAATATGGCTGCCGGTATGGGCTATTCCAATGTGTCATCGGCAGGTACTTTGCCGGCCAGCCATTTCCCTCCCGGGTATCCGACCTTTTTGGCTTTTTTTATGTGGATAGGTATTGACAATTTATTCTTTTTCAAAGTTGCCAACGGAGTATTGCTACTACTTTCGCTTCTTATTCTTTATTTGCTGTCACATCGTCTGACGGAGAATAAGGCAACCGCACTTACTACATCGATACTGATTTGTTTTTCACCTCATCTTATGCACTTTGCCTCTATGGCGATGTCAGAGATGTTGTACCTTGCATTTACGGTTACGGCCTTTGGCTCGCTCTATGGCTATACCACACGACGTACATCGGCGTTTTACACCTCTCCATGGTTCTATGCAGCCATAATATCGGCTGTCGGAGCTTATTATGTGCGTACGGTAGGAGCATCGATATTGTTTGCCGTCGTGGTCTTTTTCTTGTTCCGTAAGGAGTGGAAGGCCTCGTTGGCGTCTGTTTTCGGTATCATACTTCTATTATTGCCATGGTCATTGCGCAATGCCGCTTATGGTATCGAATCTCGTTATTTCGGTACTATTATGACGGTCAATCCTTGGCGTCCCGAAATGGGTACTGTATCGAGTATTGGAGAGATGTTGTCGAAGATGATTACCAATTTCGATGAGACCGTAATCAAAGGCTTTCGTGAAATATTGTTTCCATTTTTGCAACTCAATTATCAAGAGCCGTCGGGATTTGTGGGTATTGTGGCCGGATTGGCTGTTCTTGTCGTTGTATTGTACGGTTGTTGTGCACTCGGGGGACGGAATTTTCGTTATCCTTTCTTAGCCTTTGTTTTATCCAATATAGGTCTGTTTGCCTTATGGCATGGCGGTAATGGCAGTCGTTACGTTGTGCCTGTTGCGCCATTCTTATATCTGTTCTTTTATTTTGGCTTGTACAATTTGGTCGTGCTTGTAGCACGTAATGTCATGAAAAAGCAACTCGATGCTTTGTGGTCCGGCCGATGGGTATATATGTTTTTACTATTAGTCATACCCATGTACACCCCTGTGCAAGCACAGGCCGAAACATCCTCACGTCCCTTCCCTCAAGCATATCGCAACTATTTCAAAATAGCCGAGGTGATGGAAAAACAACTCCCTGCAGGTACTGTTGTTTCGTGTCGAAAGCCCGAGCTTTTCAGCTACTTTGCTCCGTCACATTTCGCGGCACGATATATTTTTACCAAGAATGTTGATGAACTCATTGCCGATTTGGTAAAACGCCGTGTCGATTACGTTATTCTCGAGCAGTTGGGTTATAGCTCTACGCCACTATATCTCTATCCTGCAATACAAAGCAACCCGCATTTGTTTCCGGTGGTTTATCAATTGTCCAATCCCGATACGTATCTATTGAAATTCGAGCGTGAGGTTGCGGAGAAACAATTGTCTGTTGGTAAATAAGCAAATGAGAAACTTATATAGAATAAAGGGTATTGACTTCAATGTGTCGATACCCTTTTTGTAATGCTTATTTCTGATGAATAGTTGTGTACCTTTCGTTATTATAAAGTATATCAGCCCCCAGCTATGTAATTATAGAATCGGATAGGTAAAGGAAACCCATAGCTGCCCGATTCAGATTTTAGTTGCATCTAAAAGAGAGTATCGACGCAGAGTATGCTTGTACAGTTATCATTATATCATTTCCTAAAGTCTCAGTCTTACCGTTTGTCGCTTTTATGATCTCTCGATGTTGCATATCGTTGCGCGATGTTAAATTTTCGGCAACAATCTCCTTCAAAAACGGATTACCCAATGACGCTCCGTTCTTCACACTGAAAGTATACGGCTTATCACTAGGGTTTACGATTTTTAGGCAGGTCCGTGTACCATCTTCAGAGCGTGTGGCAATTACATTCAACTCTTTTGTATCTCCTTCGATAGCTACACGTAAGGGTAAAAAATATTCTCTCCACAACTTAAATACTACATAATTGGGCGCGGGAAACCAACTGTCATTATCGAAATTGATAAAGGCGTTGTCCCAAGCGGGAGCCGATATGTGTCTCAGGTAAAGTGCCGAAGCGGCCATTTCTACTGAAGGTGTCGATTCCAATCGATTGAGAAATCCCCCGGTAAATAGGCCTGTACGCATGTCTGTTCCCTCTAAATTCCATTCCGAGAGATATATTTTCATATTGGAATTTTTACTTTGAGTTATCCATTTCGATAATTTATCGAGATAACGGCCATATTCTTCCACACCATCATTCCCGTATTTATTGATAGTTTGGTAGTAGTGAGGACTGATGTAGTCGATATACTCGGCAACGGTATGTATCATTATCGAGTCGAGACCGACACCCTCTTTCCCTAATCGACCGCAACCGCAACCTATAATTTTAGTGTCGGGGTATCGTTTCTTTATTTCTATAGAAAAAATACGAGTCAATTCGGCGTATAGGTTAGGGTCCATTTTCCATACCTCATTATCTATTTCCCAGTATTTCACATTGTAAGGCGATGTGTGTCCGTTTTCTGCCCGTTTTCTGCCCCAAACTGTCGATGTATCGCCATTACAATATTCAATCCAATCGAGAGTTCTCTGCAACCAATCTTCCTTACCTTTACGATCGGGCGAGTACCCATCATAATTGTGATATCCGATAGGTAATACGATTATAGGTTCAGCCCCGACTTTACGGCAAAATGCAATATATTCATCGGTACCGAAACTTAAAGGGTCGAAATCGTCCCATCGTTGAATGCCTTTGCGTTGTGTTTGGCTACCAAGTCCGTCTTCGAAATGATAATGTTCACTGAAACTACCTCCTGGCCAACGCAGGGTGGTAGGATATAACTCTGCTGCAGCTTGTGTCAATGTCTTTCTGAATCCGCCGTTATCTATGGACGATTGTTGCATAAGGCTTACTTGGTCTATTTTTAATTCGCCTTTACCTATCCCTATGATCTGTAATGATACATTACTGTAATCATTATTTACCGGTAGTGAAACAGTATGACATTCCCATTTGCGGTTAATATTCAGAATCTCGCGTTGCGATATAATTTTTTTGTTGTGTACAAGTTGTACGCGTACTTTATCTATATCGCCTTTGAGGTATAAGTTGCCACATAAAACATCATCTTTATATACACTGTAATTTTGAGGTTGTTCTATACCGCAATATTTACCGGTAGATATTATCGCGAGTGATGTATTATGGTTTAGTGCGTCATTGGTGTCGGCTTTTATGCGACCTGTACCTATTTGATCCCAGTGGCGACACGGATTAAGATTGAATTTTATGGTATTACCATCGAGATTTACAATTTTGATGTTTCTGAAACTTATGGTACAATTCGCTCCACCCAATGTGATATTTCCATTTCGAGGGCAATTATCGATTTCTTTTTCAAATACTTTTGTATTGTTTAATGAGCCCGATATTATGTTGCCGGCACAACGTATTTTGAGTTTTGTCCATCGGCCGTAGAAACTTTCGCTTTTCTCAAATTCGGTAGTTGTACATCGGGTAATGGGTGTGTGCCATATCCAACCGGTATTTTCTTCCAATCGAGAGTTTCCGTTGGCGTTCAGATACCAATATATGCGATTGGTTAGCATACGTTCTCGGTTTTGATCTCGTACGCCAATCAGTAAATTACCAACTCCGCTGTTTATCTTAAATTCGAGTGACATCTCGAAATCTGCTCCATTGGCTATGCGAAAATCTGCACTTCCATTAGCTGCATTCAGTTCTATTTGCCCGTTATGGTCGATGCTCCAATCTCCGTAAGCTTGTAATTCTTCAAAACTTCTGTTCCAGACATTTTCGCCCCACAGACCATTGCTTACAGAGTGGTATATGTGTTCCAATAAAAAACCGTACAATTTTTTATCAATCCTATTTTCTATTATATGAGGATTGATTTCTATTTTGATTTTATCTTGTGCTACAATAGATGTAATGGCAAAGAGTGATACAAGTATTATATATTTTTTCATAAAGAAATTTTATTATATAATACGAATAAATATGTTTTTAATACTCAAAAATAGGAAACATAACAATTGAAGATTTTTATCAGATTTTTTTTCTTGGGATAAAGCGAATTGTTCCGGGATCGAAAGATATATGCTCATTACAAAAGAGAGTCTCTACTGCACCATTGGAAATCAGTTCATTTGCACTGCCACATTGTAGTCCGTTGGCAGGAGATAGTAACCACAAACGTGTACAGAAGGAGAGAGCTTGTTCCAGGTCGTGAGTGGTGATTAAGATAGCTTTATTTTCGTTTTGAGCAATTCTTTGCAGAATCATAAACATCTCAATACGACTTGGCAGGTCGAGAAAAGCGGTCGGTTCATCTAACAATATTATATCGCATTCTTGTGATAAAGCTTTGGCTATATATGCTTTTTGCCGCTCACCGTCTGAAAGTTGCGAAACATAATAGTTGCGTTTATGCCCGATTCCTGCTTGATGCATGGCTGTATCTATCACATTACGATCGTTATTATTCAGTTTGCCAAAAAATCCTGTATAAGGGAATCTTCCTAATGCAACCAACTCATGTACACGCAATCCTCCAGCACTATTACGCTCGGTCAGAACCAGGCTTATATGGCGGGCAAGTTCCTGTTTATGATAATTATTGATGTTTTTTCCCGATAGAATGATTTCTCCTGCAAGAGTAGGTTGTGTACCCGACATGGTGCGCAATAGAGTAGATTTTCCGGCACCATTGATACCTAATAGCGCGGTAAGTTCACCTCGTTTCAATGTGAAATTCATATTACAATATAGAGGTGAAGGTGTTTTGTCTCTATATCCTATGGCGACATTTTTGCCTTCTATAGCCGTATTGTTACACATCAATTAAAATATTGAATTTTGCGTTGGTTCACTATAACATATATAATCACGGGAGCACCTAATAATGGTGTGACCGCATTGAGCGGGATAATACCCAATCCCCCCGGTAAAACACACAATAAGTTACACAGCAATGCTATGGCGCTACCCGTAAATATGGTGGCAGGGAGTATGTATGTGTGGTTTGATGATCCAAGTAACAAACGTGCGATATGTGGTACGGCGAGTCCTATGAATGCTATCGGACCACAGTAGGCTGTAACTACCGCTGTAAGCCAACCGGTGCATAGTAAAAGTCCTATACGGGTATATCGTATATTTACTCCTAAATTCATCGCATATCGCTCTCCCAGGAGTAATGCGTTAAGCGGTTTTATGAGCAGTATCGAGGCAAAAAGTCCTACACATACAGCAAGTGTAAAAAAAGGCATTTGATTTGTAGATATTCCCGAGAAATCGCCCAATCCCCATACTGTGTATGAAAACACACCTTCAGCAGTTGCAAAGAAATTGAGCAAAGAAATGGCCGATGAGGTTATGTAACCTACCATAATACCTATTATCAGCAACATAATATTGCTCCTTACGATTGATGCGAAAGCAATAATAATGCCCAGCACCAACATGGCTCCAACCATGGCTCCAAAGAGAACTGAGAGTGTGCTTGATAAATAAAAATCGCTGCCACCTATGCTTCCGCCAAGTAAAAGCATGACGAATGCAACACCTAAACCGGCGCCGGAATTAACTCCTAATATTGATGGGCCGGCAAGCGGATTATTAAATGCAGTTTGCAACATCAAGCCCGATGCTGCAAGGGCGGCACCGGCAAGCATGGCGGTAATAGCTTGTGGTAATCTCGATTGCAATACGATGAATGACCAGCTTTCTTTTTCAACACTGTTGCCAAAACATATATCTATTACCGCACGCCAAGGAATTTGCACCGAACCCCATAGCAGGTTAGCAACAATCAGCACTACAATAGTTAGTATTATTGATATAAAATAATATTGGGGTTTCATGGCATGAGTCGATGGTAATATTGGAGTTTTTTTGGGGGGTGCATTTCGGGATGAAAAATTGCTATAAATTCACTAAGCAGTAAATCGGGATATATAGGAATTTCTTCAAAAAAAGTGTTGTGAGTGAGATTGCAACCATAAACATTATTGTGTGTATATGCATTGAATTTTTTGTAGTGAGCAAATTCATCTCCGAGTGTTTGTAACGAGATATTTTGGGGAGCGGTGTACTTAAATAGCCAATAATCGGCATTTTGCGCCTGATCATACACATCTTCGAAAGATAGAGCCAATGAACCAGAATGATTGTCATTATGCCAAATGTAGGTAGCACCGGCGTCGGTTATGATTTGTGCCATATAACTATTGCCTCCCGGGACAAACCATGTGCCTCCTATTTTTTTTTCACACAAGACTGTCGGTCGATTATGAAACTGTTGTGCAAGTTTGCATAATTTTTCATATCTGATTTTGGTCGCGGCAAACAAAGAGTCGGCCTTGTCGATTTTGCCGGTGAGTATACCTAAGAAACGTATCCATTCGGCACGTCCCAATGGCGTATTCTCCATGTAGTCGGCACATTCTATGATGGGGATACCCAATTTTTCTACTCGACCGTAGTTGCAGTTTTCGAAGGGCGATACGATGATGGCGTCGGGTGCAATAGCAATCATTCTTTCTACATCGGGTGAAAATGAGTTGCCAAGGTCGATAGTCTGTTCTGTTGATAAATTCTTTTTTATGGAGTTTCTTGTGATATATTGCGATTCGCATATACCCACAATATGGTCACTATATTCCAATTCATCAATTATTGCCGCATGTACAGAGGTGTATACAGCGATACGTTCTATCGGTACACGTATGAGTGTCCCGGCCGGTATCACGTCGGGAAGGGGCAATTCTTTGCTTACTAATATATATCGATTCAGTAATTGTGTCGTATCCCATGGGTCGCGTAAGTCGGCAACAATATAACCATCGTATCGAGTCAAAGAAAATCCCGTGGCATATTCAACAGGGATAGTTTCTCCTCCATCGATATGGTGTATTCGACGACAACCGCTCATCACCAAGATATATGTTAAAAATAAAATAATCGTATTGCGCATAACACACATAAATTCTTCTCGTCAATTACCATTCCCACATGTCGGGTATGTGGCTCGATTCTAAATTTTCTTCTATATCATCGGGGAGTGATGGAAAGAAATCGATACCGGCAAGTTTTTCTACACTATCAATAGATACAGAGTAGTTGAGTAATGGCATTTTACGATTTTCATTGTCGTTGGCAAAAACAAATCCTATTCCACGTGGCAATGTTGTATACGGCGATAATATTACTTTGTAGTAGGCCGATGGTACACACACACGGTTTTTCCCTATTGTTTTATCTGTTGTGCCGACGAGTGGACCGCATACAACCATTATACTCCCCTCTTGTCGTGCCCAATCACGTATTTTAGATTCGAGACGTTCCCAATCCCCCCTGTTCAGTGACGGAGTTTGCGGACATATATTAGTCAAATAGAACGAGTGTGACATAGCTGTTGCGCTCCAACGCATATCGGCGGCGGGGGCCATATGTCCTCGATCAAATCCGCTACATCGGTAGTCGGAAAGTGCTGCTTGTGGCTCATCAAGTAATTCATCTGGACGAAAATCATCTTTACGAGAGACTACCGCGTTTAGTTCTTCTCGTGTCAGTTCGTAAGCAACCCAATTGGGAAGTTTCCAGTGGCTATTGTATGATAGGGTAAAACCTTCGTATGTACAAATTACTTGTACTTGATTGTCTTCTATGCAATTGGGGATTTCTAGTCCATCAATAGGAGAAATTGGTTTATTCGATTTCTCCTGTCCGAATATTTCGGTGATAAATTCTTTCCATTCTATTGTAGGAGCATCAAGATAACAAGCTATTCGTGGCGCAAAATTGTATGCGCACCATAAAATGATACACATCAATATAGCTCCTATGATTATAGACTTTATAAGAGGTGGTCGATTACGCCTCGTTTTCTTCTTATTTTGAGCCATAGCTGATTTTCTTTATGAATTGCTACAAAGATAGTGTTTTTTCACTATCTTTGTTTGTCATTTTGTGAGAAAGGAATATCCTCGGCTTACATCATTGATTGTTAACCTTATGTAATATCATTAAAAAAATATCGAAGATGGAAAATCTCGTAAAACGATTTCTGCATTACGTATCGTTTGATACTCAATCGGACGAGTTGACCAACCTTACACCCAGTACTCCCGGACAGTTGGTTTTTGCGCAAGAATTGGAAAAAGAACTGCAACGAATAGGCCTTACAGATATTACGCTCGACGAAAACGGCTACCTTATGGCTACTCTACCTGCCAATTGCAACAAAGATATACCCACTATCGGTTTCATTGCGCACCTCGACACAAGCCCCGATTGTTCAGGGCATAAAGTGTCGCCGCGAATTGTGGAAAACTATGATGGTAATGATATAATTTTAAGTGCCGAAGATAATGTGGTATTACGCCCTTCGGAATTTCCCGAATTGCTTCATTACAAAGGTCAGGATTTGATTGTGACCAATGGAAAAACATTACTCGGTGCTGATGATAAAGCCGGTGTCGCCGAAATCATATCGGCTGTTGAATATTTGCTTGCTCACCCCGAAATAGAGCACGGGCGTATACGCATAGCTTTCACTCCCGACGAAGAAATAGGGCAAGGGGCAGACCATTTCGATGTAAAAAAATTCGATGCCACATGGGCATATACCATGGATGGAGGAGAAATAGGAGAACTTGAGTATGAAAATTTCAATGCTGCTGTGGCACGCATTACATTCAAGGGTCGAAACGTGCACCCCGGATATGCCAAACACAAGATGATAAATTCTTTGCGTGTGGCTACTCAATATGCCATTATGCTCCCTCGTTGGGAAACGCCTGAACATACTGAGGGCTATGAAGGTTTTTATCATCTGATATCATGCGAGGGCTCTGTCGAGGAAACTACGCTATGTTATATTATACGCGATCATGATAGAGACCGTTTCGAACGTCGCAAAACCGAATTTGCCCATCTGGTACGCAAAATCAATAAAGAATTCCCCGATTGTGCAAGCCTCGATATTAAAGACCAATATTATAATATGCGTGAAAAAATAGAACCCGTAATGCATATAATCGATTTGGCAAAAGAGGCGATGCAAAATGTTGGAGTTACTCCGACTGTTGTACCGGTGCGCGGCGGTACAGATGGAGCCCGGCTCTCTTTTGAAGGACTTCCATGTCCCAATATTTTTGCAGGAGGTGTCAATTTCCACGGTCGATATGAATTTGTTCCCATTCCTTCGATGATCAAAGCTCGAGACGTAATTGTTGAAATTGCTCGATTGGTCGCTTCCAAATAGCCCTATTCTTCACTATGAAGAAAAAGTTAGTCGTATTGTTAGGCCCTACCGGCGTAGGAAAGACAGAATTGAGTCTGCATATCGCCGATAGATTACAATCTCCTATTTTATCGGCCGACAGTCGGCAACTTTATCGAGATATGTATATAGGTACAGCCGCGCCTACGCCAGAACAAATGGCGTGTGCGCGGCACTATTTTGTCGGTACATTGGCGCTTACCGATTATTATAGTGCGGCTTGTTTTGAGGAGCAAGCCATTACCCTTCTCGACGAGTTGTTTTCTACACATGATTACGTATTACTCACAGGTGGCTCCATGCTCTATATCGATGCGGTATGTAATGGTATAGATGAAATGCCTACAGTAACCGATGAGGTACGTCGTACTATCACAGATAAATATGAAAAGGACGGTCTTGCATCTTTGCAACAAGAACTCTTAGAACTTGATCCCGTATTTTATCATCAAGTAGATCTTAATAACCATAAGCGTGTCATTCATGCTATAGAAATTTGTCGTATGACCGGGAAACCATACTCCCAATTACGTACAAATCCTCGTAAAAAACGCAATTTCGATATAATTAAAATCGGACTTAATCGCCCGCGTGAAGAACTTTTCGAGCGTATAGCACGACGTGTCGATACCATGATACAAGAGGGTCTTGAAGAGGAAGCGCGACGTCTCTATCCACTCCGTCAACTCAATTCCCTAAATACAGTGGGCTATAAGGAACTATTTGCCTATTTCGATGGCATTTACGATCTACAGACAGCTATAGAAAAGATAAAACGTAATACGCGCGTCTATGCCAAGAAACAATTGACATGGTTTAAGCGTGATGCATCTATAGCTTGGTTTACGCCCGATAACAAAGCGTTAATTTTCGATTATTTGGATAGACAACTATACGATATATAAATAAGTATAGAAAGTCGTAAATATATCAGAATAAGTATCGATTTAACTATAAGCACAACGGCTGTCGCACTATATAAAGCGACAGCCGTTGTGCTTATAATATATTTAGTTCTTATTCGGCGCTTTCTGCGGGAGCTTCGGGGGCGAGGTCTGCAGGAACTTGTGTTTCGAAGTTCGGTGCAGGTATCTCGGTGTTGATGATTTCCTCGGTTGAGGCTTCAACATTGTGGCTCGGTAAGAAAGCTGCAGTAACGATGCTCAAAACAATTATAGTTCCGGCAAGAGTCCAAGTAGCTTTTTCGAGAAAGTCGGCAGTCTTGGGTGCACCCATTACGGTGTTTCCGCTTTGGAATTGCGATGCCAATCCTCCCCCTTTAGAATTTTGCACTAATACAATGAGTATCAAGCATACAGCTGCGATAAGAATCAATACAGTAAGGAATACGTACATGGTTATTCTGTTTTTATGTTAATAATCAATTTTTCTAAGAATCGTATTTGGTCTGCAAAGTAAATATTTTTTTCCGGATATTTCAAACTTAATTTACGAATTATTTCCAAAGCTTTGCTATATCTGCGTTGTTTTATGTAAATTTTAGCTAAACTTTCGGTTAAGAACTCTTCATCGGGAGTGTCTTCTATATTGTTTTCTGTACTTATGATACTATCGGGTGTGCTTTCGATGGTAATTTTTTTCTCTTCGGCACTCTTTTCAAGGAACGCATCGACGAGGTCAAATGAAGAGTTGTTACTCTCTGTTATGCTATGTGCGGTTTCCTGTTCGATTTCTTCTATTGAGTAGGGAATCTCTCTTATTATATTGCCAAGGTATAGACTTTCTTGCGATGACGTTTCTGATGAGTGAGATGATAAAAAAGAATCGATAAGATCGAAAGAATTGCGCGTTTCTACATTCTTTTCTTCGGGGTAGAGATTGCTCCATGACTGATTGGCACTTTCGAGCAGGTAAAACAACGATTTACGGTCGCTTGCATATAGGGCGCCCTCTTGTAGAGCTCGAGGATAGCGCTCTGGAAAAGAATTATGTAACTTTTTTAGATACAAAAATTTTGCCGTTTGAAAATATGGATAGTCGTATTGCAAACGTTGCAATTCGTCTATCGATAGCGCGGGTACGTCCCGACACATGTCTTGGCGTATGAGTATTCCTTCGTTCACAATATTACCAGTTTCCTACAGTGGCGTTAAAAATTAGTTCGGCGAGTTCTTCCGTGATTTCGGCTATGAGATCGTCTTGTACGTCAGTAAGCATTTGATCACTGGGAAAGTCTCTATATGCGCTAAAAGTCCGATCGAGGTCATTTGTCGGTTTCTTGGTATCGGTATATCGCACTTTTACAGTCACAGTGAGACGTGTCTGCGAGGCATAAGCGTCTTCGGTAACTGCTTGCGGAGTGAGATTGTATCCGGTAATTTCGCCTTCGAGCAACAGGTCGCCACCATTATCGACAAGACTCAGACGTGTTTGGCGCACGTATGTATCTTTCAATGTTTCGTTGAATGTCGTAGCAAGCGGTGGATACACCAATGCTGCGCGTATCGGGAAATCACTGATAGTGATTGTTTTGGTGGTGTTGTAGTCGATAGACGCTCCGTTGAACTTATACGATATCGTGCAAGCCGAGCATACAATGAGCAGTAGTGAGAGCAGTCGTTTCATAATACTATTTTGATGTCAGATTGTATTCGTTTATTTTTCGATAAAGAGTACGTTCTGATATTCCCAACTCTTCAGCGGCTTTCTTGCGTTTACCTCCGTTACGTTGTAGTGCGTCGTGTATCATTTTCTTTTCTGCCTCTTCGAGCGAGGGGGGGATAGCAGCGGCCTCTTCTATACTCGACGATACGATTTCTCCGGTGACATACTCCGGTTCGTCGGGTATCTCTTCATTTACACGTTTATCTATCGAATGTATTTTTACTGTTGTATTATTGCTTATTGGCGGATAGCTTTCGGCACTGTTTACAGGAGCGGTGTAGTGTGTTATAGCTTGCGTTGTAGGTGCAATAGATGGTTGTTGCGTATGCCGCATAGTATCTACCATGGTACGCAGCTCATTAATCTCTTTTTTCATTTCGAAAACGAGATATAACAATTCTCGTTCATTGCCGAAAGGGGTAGAGTTGCCGATATGGTGATTTACCATCGGTAAACTTTCCATATCGTAGGCCGGGAGATAACTTTTCAGCGTCTCTGCAGATATTTCCCGCGATGTTTCGAATATCGATATTTGTTCGGTTACATTGCGTAATTGTCGTATATTTCCGGGCCATCGATACTCTTGCAGCACTTTTTTGGCGCTCTCGCTCAATTGTATGGCCGGCATACGGTATTTCTCGGCAAAATCGGCAGCAAATTTGCGAAACAAAAGAGGTATATCGTCCATACGATTACGCAGAGGAGGAAGTTCTATTGGCACGGTGCTGAGACGGTAAAACAGGTCTTCTCTGAAATTGCCGGCGGCTATTGCCTCCATCATGTTTACATTGGTGGCGGCAACAATGCGTACATTGGTCTTTTGTACTTTTGATGAACCTACTTTGATAAATTCTCCACTCTCGAGTACTCGTAATAACCGAGCTTGAGTGGTCATGGGTAATTCTCCTACCTCATCGAGAAATATAGTACCGCCGTCGGCTTCTTCGAAATAGCCTTTTCTGTCTGATAATGCTCCGGTAAATGAACCTTTTTCATGACCAAACAATTCCGAGTCGACCGTACCTTCGGGTATAGCTCCACAGTTTACTGCTATATATCGACCATGCTTGCGTGCACTGTTGGCATGGATTATTTGCGGAAAAAACTCTTTACCTGTTCCGCTTTCGCCTGTAATCAATACCGAAAGATCGGTGGGGGCTATCTGCAATGCACGACTGATGGCGCGCATCAACCCCGAACTGGTGCCGATTATGCCGAAGCGTTGTTTGGTTTGTTGTATGTCTGCTTGTGTAATCATACCGTAAAGAATTTTCTGTCTCTATAACGAATTTCAATACCTTGTAGTTGTGTTGTGAACAATTAATTCTATTCTTTCTTCGAAATTTTCGTTACAAATTGCAAAGATAATGATTTATCAGACATCATCATACCATATAACTATTTTTATTATTGAGCCATTTTTTTACCAATTCTCTTTGCGATATACATATAATGGTTGTTATTAATCAAATATTTTATTTCTCATGATTTTTTTTGCGTATAAAAAACGCCAAAACAATTGTGTTGTCTGGCGTTTGTTTATTGGAAAATATTCGCTCGTCAATCGATAAATTGAATTTTGGTTAAGTCTCTTGGCTTAGCATCGGGCTTTTCTGCCGGATAGCCGACAGCTATTGCATAGAGTATTTTATAGCCATCGGGCAGATTGAGGCGTTGTACATAAGGAATAGCTTGCTCATTATTGTTCATAAACGATGCGGGGCTACCGAGGCAGCATGTACCTAACCCCATGGAATGGGCTGCCAACATAATGTTTTGTCCCAATAAACCGCAATCTATTTCGGTCATGCCTTCTCCGTTGGAAGCCACAAAGATAACAGCAGGCGCATTGCGAAACATATTTTTGAAATTGGGATCTTGTGCTACTTTGGGATTTATCGATGTATATATTTGGGTGATACCGTCAATATAATCGGCATTATCTACTATTCGTATTTGCCATCGTTGCTTATTCATGGCGTTAGGCGCATTTACACCACATTGTGCCAATTGTTGTAGCATATCGCGTGATACCGGGCGATCTTGATATTGTCGTATACTGCGACGTTCCATTATGGCTTTTACAACGGGGTTTTCTGTTGCGCATTTTTCTTTTGTACAATCACTTTGTTTGTCGCATTGGCATGCAGCCATCATTGCAACAATACATAATGTCACTATATAATGAATGTGTTTCATTTGTTTTCGGAGGTGTAAGAGAGGGTGAGTACTTCTTTATTTTCGGAGTTATATAAACGCAAGGTCTTAACGTTTTCGACTTCTTCTATTTTGTATGTTTTTGTTTCTCCAAAAGCTTTCATGATGTCGGCTTCTGAGGGTGAGTCGGGACATGCCATCATGGTTGTGGCAAGATTTTGTAATGAGATGGTATTTCCCTCAATTTCGCAAGGACCGAAAAATCGGTTACAACCGTTGCACCCATGGACTTTTTGAACTCCCGGTTCGAAAGTTATATAGGCAGTGTCGGCAACGACAATGTTCTCGCCGTATGCGGTTTCTATTATCCAACAACCTTCGGGCAGAGGCTGTTTGTCTGTACATGAGGTGTACACTAAGGTCCAAAAGACCATTGTTACAAAAATCAATTGTTTCATATAATATTGGTTTTATTTTTATGCGAAGATAATGTATTTTGAATGAAAACAAAATCTATTTACACTCTTTAATAACTTCTGTAGCTCTATCTGTATAGAATATTGCATCGAGATGTTCTATTTCATGTTGAAAAATGACGGCAGTAAAATCTTCTTGGTATCGCTTCGTAACATATAGGTATTAGCATCATTATATTCTACAATGATATTCGTAATTTTTCTCATTAGATATATTGCGTTGAGTGATTTTATGATTCTATCGAGGATAGCAAATCGGCAACGACAAAACTACTTCCACCTACAAATACGAAATCGTTTTCTCCGCTATCTGACAGCGCCGCCTGATAGGCATCTATGACTGTTGGATATACATTGCCGTAAAGTCGATATGTCTTTGCCTTCTCACGCATGGTGTCGGCAGACATGGCACGAGGTATCGAGGCTTGCGTAAAATAATATATGGCATCATGGGGCAACATGGCAAGTACACCCGATATATCTTTGTCATTGACCATGCCTATGACGATACGTAGTTTGTCGCATACAATAGAGTTGAGTTGGCGTGTGATATATTCAAATCCGCCAACATTGTGACCTGTATCGCAATAAGCACGTGGATATGCGTTTATTTGTTGCCATCTTCCTTGTAGTCCCGTCAGACCGCATACATGGGCAAAGCCCTTACTGACCGATTCTCTATCGATAGTATATCCTTGCTGTATCAATGTGCGTAAGGTGCAAAGAATTGTAGCGGCATTTTTCTCTTGGCACAACCCTCCGAGTTCATATTCGAGCAGGCCGAAGTCTTTGCTGTTAACAATCCAGCGTCCGTTGCGCATCGATGACGTAGAGGTCAACACATCGCTTTGGTCGGAAAATAGTATCTGAGCACCGACTTCTTGAGCTTTTTCTGTAAAAACGCACTTTACATCGCCTTGTGCTTCTCCTATGATTACCGGAATTCCCGATTTTATTATTCCTGCTTTTTCGTGTGCTATGGCCGTGAGACTGTTACCCAGCAAAGCTACATGGTCGTAACTGATATTGGTTATTACGCAAGCGCATGGAGTAATAATATTTGTGCTGTCGAGGCGACCTCCCAATCCGGTCTCTATTACGGCAATATCGACATGACATTGCGCAAAATAATCAAAAGCCATCATCATAGTCAACTCAAAGAACGATGGGTGTATATTCTTACTCTTATCGAGATATTTTTCGGTGAAAGCAAGAACTGCTTCTCGAGGTATCATTTTTCCATTTACCCTTATGCGTTCGCGAAAGTCGACTAAGTGTGGCGATGTGTACAATCCCACTTTATAGCCGCATTGTTGTAATACGGCGGCAAGTGTGTGGCTTGTTGAACCCTTGCCGTTGGTCCCGGCGATATGTATGGTCGCGTATTGTCTGTGAGGGTGACCTACTAACTTGTCGAGAGTTTCGGCATTGTCCAATCCCGGTTTATACGCAGACTGCCCCACTTGTTGGAATACAGGCAACTGACGATATAGATATTGTAATGTCTCTTCGTAGTTCATATCAGTATAGTATGTATCCGGCTATACCGGCAATTACAATCAATAATATGGCATTGATTTTGAATATAAAATTTGCTGCAAATACAGCAATAAATATAGATATACTATATATAAATTGATGGCCATTATTCGTGGGAGCGCCAAAGTTTTCTCTGTTCATGAGTACCAGTGCGGCCGACGCGATAAGCCCTATCACCGCAGGACGCAATGTTGCAAATGTCGCTCTTACGTCGCGATGATTGTGGTAACGCATGAAGAAGCGGTACAGAGTCAGCATCACAATAAAAGATGGCAATACCAAAGCAAAAGTAGCCATGACCGACCCTAAAATACTACCTGTGGCCGTGTATCCGATGTAGGTGGCCGAGTTTATGCCGATAGGTCCGGGGGTCATTTGACTTATAGCGACTATATCGGTAAATTCTTGCGCGCTCATCCAAGCGTGGCGAGTTACAACTTCGTTTTGTATCATCGAGAGCATGGCATATCCGCCACCAAAGCCGAACAGCCCGATTTTGAAAAAGGTAATAAATAACTCAATCCATATCATTGCACACCTCTCTTTCTGCTTATGAGGCCATAGAGATAACCACCGATTCCGGCTATGAGTATTATCCATATTGGAGAGAATCCACCCCACCATATAAGGAGTGCAGCAGCTATTGGTATCCATAGGTTGTACCAGCTGATATTGGCCGATTTCCCCAATTTGAATACCGGTGTGGCGATAAGAGCAACTACAGCCGGACGTATACCTTTGAATATCCGGTCCACCACTTCATTATCTTTGTAATTGTTGAAAAATATTGCAATCGTGAGTATAATGATAAAAGAGGGAAGAACAGTACCCAATGCAGCCATTATGGCTCCTCCAATACGTGCGATGCGATACCCCGTAGCGATAGAGATGTTTACGGCCAATATTCCCGGTGCCGACTGAGATAGTGCCAGTATATCGACGAAGTCGTTGCGCTCCAACCAATGTTTCTTTCCTACCAAAGTCTCTTCTATGACAGGAACCATGGCGTACCCTCCTCCTATGGTAAATATGCCTATTTTGAAAAATGTCCAAAATAATTGTATAAATATCATTATATCAATATTTATCCGTGTATGCTTTTTCTAATCATTTGTAGTACAGCACTGTGCGTGTACTTTCAAGTATTAGTATGGTATGCCGTCTACAAAATTTTGAGCAAAGGTAGAATAAAAAAATCGGAAACAGTTTGGTAATATTAAAAAAACTATTACCTTTGCATCGCT
>JAZURX010000006.1:0-3759 GCA_045606385.1 Bacteroidales bacterium
TACAGCAATTGGGTGAGTTTACCGGGATATGATGATGCGGGTGCGTCATCGAGTTTGCAAGTGGGGTCAAAAGCAATACCGGCTTCTGTGGTATTGGAGATGACAAAACGCATTTCGGGTTGCTCGGCAAGTTTCATAAACTCGTCGTTTTGCGAATATGGATTTAATGCGCGACTTATTACATCGATGCGGGTAAGGCTGTTTACAACTTCTCCTTTGTCGAGACCTTGAAGATTTACGTGATATAAGCAGTCTTGTGCATTGAGCATATCGATCATACCCTTTTCGATGGGTTGTACGACAACCACACTGCTGTTGAAATCGGCTTTTTCATTCATATTGTAGATAATCCAATCTACGAATGCGCGTAAAAAGTTACCTTCTCCGAATTGAATAATCCGTTCGGGATACTTGTTAGCCTGAGCGGTTGTTCTGTTAAGTTGTTTCATGGGTTCAGTTCTTTTAAATGTTTATGTTTAGAATGTTTGGAAATCGGTATAGTAGTCTATATTCTCGGCGGTAAGTATGTCTATTGGCATAAAATTCCGTCGATAGGCCTCTTTTTTGAATATTTTATATTCGCACAAGGTTTTCATGCCTCTGTAACCTTGCAATTCGGGGCGCTGGGAGAGCAGATATTTTATTTTACCCTCTTTTAGTGCTGTGATGTTGGGCGACAGCAGTTCATAACCGAGCAATCTGAAAGGCTCTCGTTTCAGCTCCTCGAGATACCATGCGATGCGCCATACACGCGAGTTGAATGTTATTCCTTCGCATACGTCGGGGTGGCTTATAAAGAAGTCTCGTATGTATTGTATATTGAGGCGGTCGTCAGAGGGGTGTAACGTTACAACGTGCATCTTCAAGTGCGGATATTTTTCCTGCACATATTTTGTGAAACCTTGAAAGCGCGACTCCGAAAGGTTAGAGCCGACATTGCCGAATCGATTGATTTTGAATACGGCGATGTCGCCCCTTATGTCTGTGTCGGACAATAGCAATTTGGCGGCAAGGTAGCCGCTTTGCAACGAGTCCATGCCGAAATAGGCCAACGCGTTGGCTTCTTCTATGTCCGAGTCGATAAATACGTAGGGTATTTGCTCTTGATCGAGGCGTGATGTAAGACGCAACGATATATCTCTGAATACAGGTGCCAATAACACACCGTCGACTTTGAGGGTCAATGTTTGCTGTACGGCATCTTCAAACGAACGGCTGTCGAATTGGTCAAAAAGTACAAGTTTTATGGATATATTCAATGTCGAAAATTCACGAGCGGCAAGGTTTACACCTTTTGATACCTCTTTCCAGTAATCATATCCGCCGGCTTTGGGCAGTAAGGCGGCAAACGTGTAGTTGCGCCGTTTCGATGCCAATGCCGAGGCGTAGAGGTTCGGGCGGTAACCTACCTGTTCCAATACTTTCTCTATCTTCTCTCGTGTATGTGCCGACACTTCGCCACGATTATGTATGACCCTGTCGACAGTTCCTGCCGACACGCCGGCCATACGGGCAATGTCTTTTATTCGAATTTTGTCCGAGAGATTATCCATAGGTATTTCTTTTTTCTTGTTAAGAAGTCTCTGCCTATTTTTAATAACTTCTAAATACCCTCTTTTTATTCTCGCAAATATAGACTATTTATTTTGTACTTCAAAAAAAAATCGTAATTTCGTGCCCGAACACGGTCGTTATTTTTCTATCGTTTCGACTATCCTGTATCACCATGACAAAACACCGCTCGATGAGCCGGAACTGTGACAAATAATGAGTGCCCGAAATTCAGCTGTTTAGCTCAGGCTGTTTCGCCTCTCTTTTCTGCCGTGCGCCACAAAAATTAAGAATTTACTTTACAACTAAATTTTATCGTTATGAAAAACTTTATGGACAAAGACTTCTTGTTGCAAACCGAGACT
Organism: Bacteroidales bacterium; assembly: GCA_045606385.1. Classification (GTDB taxonomy): domain Bacteria; phylum Bacteroidota; class Bacteroidia; order Bacteroidales; family UBA11471; genus Caccoplasma. Next base: position 1,917 of record JAZURX010000006.1, read on the forward strand.
GCGCAAGAATTGTACCACAATCATGCGGCTAAAATGCCTATCATCGACTACCACTGTCACCTTATACCCCAAATGGTAGCCGACGACCACAAATTCAAATCTCTCACCGAAATATGGCTCGGTGGTGACCACTACAAATGGCGTGCTATGCGTACCAATGGTGTCGACGAGCGTTTCTGTACCGGAAAAGATACCTCCGATTGGGAAAAATTCGAAAAATGGGCCGAAACCGTTCCCTATACCATGCGCAACCCGCTCTATCATTGGACACATCTCGAGTTGAAAACAGCTTTCGGTATCGAAAAAATATTGAACCCCAAAACCGCTCGTGAAATCTATGACGAATGTAACGAAAAATTGGCGTTGCCCGAATATTCGGCTCGCGGTATGATGCGCCGTTACAATGTGCAAGTGGTATGTACAACCGACGACCCCGTCGATTCGCTCGAATACCATATCAAAACACGCGAAAGCGGTTTCGAAATCAAAATGCTCCCCACGTGGCGTCCCGACAAGGCTATGGCTGTGGAAGTGCCTGCCGATTTCCGTGCTTACGTTGAGAAACTGGCCGAAGTGAGTGGCGTTGCCATCTCTACATTCGACGATATGATCGAAGCTCTCCGTCGTCGCCACGATTTCTTTGCCGAGCAAGGCTGTAAACTTTCCGACCACGGTATCGAGGAGTTCTATGCCGAAGACTATACCGAGGCCGAAATAAAAGCCATTTTCAATAAAGTTTACGGTGGTAATGAACTTACCCGCGAAGAAATTCTCAAATTCAAATCGGCCATGATGATTGTCTTTGGCGAGATGGATTGGGAAAAAGGCTGGACACAACAATTCCACTACGGCGCTATTCGCAACAACAATACCAAGATGTTCAAACTTCTCGGCCCCGATACAGGATTTGACTCTATCGGCGAATTTACCACCGCGAAAGCCATGGCAAAATATCTCGACCGCCTCAATACTGCGGGTAAACTCACCAAAACCATTCTTTATAACCTCAATCCTTGTGCCAACGAGGTAATCGCTACCATGCTCGGTAACTTCCAAGATGGAACAGTGGCAGGTAAGATTCAATTTGGCTCGGGCTGGTGGTTCCTCGACCAAAAAGATGGTATGGAAAAACAGATGAACGCGCTCTCTGTGCTCGGTTTGCTCAGCCGTTTTGTTGGTATGCTCACCGACTCGCGCAGCTTCCTTTCATATCCGCGTCATGAATATTTCCGCCGTACATTGTGTAACCTCGTGGGTCGCGATGTGGAAAACGGTGAAATACCTTATGCCGAAATCGATCGTGTACGTCAGATGATTGAGGATATAAGCTACTACAATGCCAAGAATTTCTTCCAATTCTGAGAATTTCTTTCTTATGAAGCCGTAATTTCCTGACAAAATTCCCCGGCTTCTATAGATATGAGGAGCGATTGTTGCATATTGCGACAGTCGCTCTTGTTTTTGTGGTATAATACCCGCTCATTCGTCGGGAAAAGAGTAATCTTTATTCTTTCGAAATCGGAAAACTCGCCTTTTTGATGCCTCATTATATCGAAAAACGCGATTACCTGTTACGACTCAAAATATTTCACTACCTTTGTGCCTTATTCATATAGATTATAAATCTCTATACGTATGCGCACACGCTATACTCTTATTCTATTACTGTTTTGTCTGTTTATAACGCCCCTTTCGGCACAACAATTGGCGGTGGAGAGTTTCCGCCTGCTCGAACGCGACCTTACAGCCAACCTCGAAGGCACCAAACGCATCGACCCCAATACGCGTACTCCGGCGGCACTCATCAAGGTGGTCACCTCCGAGACCAATTTCTTTTTCGACG
>JAZURX010000007.1:0-8087 GCA_045606385.1 Bacteroidales bacterium
TTTTTATTTCTTTTTTGTAGCCCATAGGGGAATCGAACCCCTCTTTCAAGAATGAAAATCTTGCGTCCTAACCGATAGACGAATGGGCCGTTTCGTAACCGCTTATCAATGAATGAGAGAGGGGCTCCGATTTTGCGAGTGCAAATATAGAGTAGTTTTTTGATATGACAAAATATTTCATAAAAAAATTGATATTCTCCCTTTTTTATACCATTTTTGTAGCCATGAATATCGACATTTATATATGATAGAGCGCACGCGGGGAGTAGTTTTTCACACAGTAGCGTATAGCGATAAAGCGTCTTTTGTGCATGTCTATACCGAGCGTTTTGGTCGAGTAGCATTCTTGTTGCCACAATCGCAGGGACGCAAGTCGCGTATGTTGCGTCCGCTTTTTCGCCCTTTTTCTTATCTCGAAATCGATTGTGAAAAGGCTTCAAATCAAGATATTTTTCGACTCAGAGAAGTACGCCAAATCGAGTTGTGGCAACATTTGTATTATGATCCGGTGAAGAATGCGGTTGCTCTTTTCTTGACCGAAGTACTCTCTCATCTCTTTCGCGAGCCTGATGCGAATCCCTCTTTTTTCGATTTTCTGGTGCAATCGATTGCCTTATTTGATATAATAGAAGATGGTAAAGCAAATTTTCATCTTTGGTTTTTGTTGCGATTGTCGGGTTTCTTGGGCTTCGAACCGAATGTTGATACATATAAGGAAGGCCTTTTTTTTGATATGGTCGAAGGTTCTTTTGTGTCGTCGTTGCCGTCGCATTCTCACTTTTTACAACCTCATGAGGCTGTTGCCTTTGCGATGCTTATGCGTATGACTCCGCAGACGTTGCATCGTTTCCGATTTTCCCGAGGTGAGCGAAAGCAGATTATAGAACATATCATGACCTATTATAGAGTGCATAATGCCGGATACCCCGAAATACGTTCTCTCGAAATACTTCATACGCTTTTTGATTGAGGATTGCCTACCGTGTTGCGGCTCTCAAAATTTGGTGGAATAGTGTAAATGTACTATTTTTGTGCGCAACTTGGCACGTATGCCGCACTTGATAGCCTTGGTAGTTCAACGGATAGAATAGAAGTTTCCTAAACTTTTGATAGGGGTTCGATTCCCCTCCGAGGTACTCAGTATATCGTTTTGTGACATTCTTTTCTTGTTGACACTTAAAAGGGGTTCCTGTAAATTATGAAATCGTGGATTTTTGTGATGCTTGGCATATATTGCTATACCCTTCCCTAAAAATATTCTCTATTTCTCATAGGTGTGTCTCTGTTTCGTTTATGGTGTAATGCGTGGTGGGTGTATATCATATTTCGACATTGCCGGTGTTGTGTAATGTAGAATTGAGTGCTATCTTTGTGGTCAAAGAAGAAGTATATGAAATCAAAAATTACCCTAAACGTCCCCGGCGATTGTAAAGACGTTTTGTTGCACTGTTGTTGTGCGCCATGTTCGTCGGCAATAGTGGAATGTATGCTTTATAATAATATACGACCTACGTTGTATTTTTGCAATCCGAATATATATCCTATGGATGAGTATTTGCGACGAAAAGATGAGTGTGAGCGTCATGCCCACCTATTGGGACTTGATGTGGTAGATGCCGATTATGACCATGATGCGTGGGTTGATGCAATGCGCGGCTTCGAGCAAGAACCCGAGCGTGGAGCGCGTTGCTTGCGATGTTTTACGACTCGATTGCGTGCTACTGCGCAATATGCGGTGCGACATGGATTTTCGGTTATAACTACAACATTGGCTTCGTCGCGATGGAAATCGCTCGAACAGATAAATGCGGCCGGACGTATGGCTGTCGCTGATTTTCCGACCGTATGTTATTGGGAACAAAATTGGCGTAAAGGCGGTTTACAAGAGCGTCGTCGTGAACTGATAGCCGAGTATGCATTTTATAATCAAAACTATTGTGGTTGTGAGTATAGTATGCGATTCGATACAATGCAGAAAAAATAATATAGATATAGTGTCAATATAATGTCTCATAAGTCGTATGTATAGGCTTATGAGACATTTTGTTTTATAACATCATTTTAGGGAGTGTTTAGTGGGCGGGAATATTCCCATATATGGCATTGCGACCGAGATGTTCTTCGATGCGAAGCAATTGGTTGTACTTCGCGATACGGTCGGTACGTGAGAGTGAACCTGTTTTTATCTGTCCGGCATTTACGGCAACGGCTATGTCGGCGATGGTTGTATCTTCTGTTTCGCCCGAGCGATGTGAAATGATGGTGGCGAAGCCATTGCGTTGGGCCATCTCTATGGCACGAAGGGTCTCGGTGAGGGTGCCAATTTGGTTTACTTTTACGAGAATGGCATTCCCGCAATGCTCGCGAATACCGCGCGACAAATAGTCTACGTTGGTGACAAAAAGGTCGTCACCAACCAATTGACAACGGTCTCCAATGAGGGAAGTGAGATAGCGCCACCCTTCCCAGTCGTTTTCGCTCATACCGTCTTCTATAGAATCTATGGGATAATTGTTGATAAGGGAGAGTAAATATTCGGCTTGTTCCTCGGTAGTGAGAATTTTACCGGTTGTCCCTTCAAACCGGGTGTAATTATATACGCCATTGCGATAAAATTCTGATGCTGCGCAGTCGAGAGCAATGCGTACATCACTATCGGGTCGGTATCCTGCTTTCTCAATGGCTGAGAGAATGGTCTCTATGGTCTCTTCGGTGTTGTGAAATTTGGGAGCAAAACCTCCTTCATCGCCTACTGCAGTACTCAGCCCGCGTCTGCGAAGAATAGATTTGAGCGCGTGAAATATTTCTGCTCCCATGCGTAGCCCATCACGGAAAGTTGATGCCCCTATAGGCCGTATCATAAATTCTTGGAAAGCTATAGGTGCATCGGAGTGAGAACCTCCGTTTATTATATTCATCATGGGTACAGGCAATATGTGACTGTCGGCTCCTCCCAAATAGTTGTATAGGGGTTGTTGTGTGGCCGTTGCGGCAGCATGTGCGCAGGCGAGTGACACGCCCAGTGTGGCATTGGCACCAAGTCTCGATTTGTTTTCGGTGCCGTCGAGTTCTATCATGCGACGGTCGATGCTTATCTGTTCGGTGACATACATGCCTTCTATGGCATCGGCTATTTCAGTATTGATATAAGCGACAGCCTGTTTTACGCCTTTCCCATTGTATCTGTGGGGGTCACCGTCGCGCAGCTCAAGTGCTTCGTTTTCTCCGGTCGATGCTCCCGAGGGTACAGAAGCCCTGCCCATCGCACCGCTTTCGAGTAATACATCTACTTCTACTGTGGGGTTTCCACGAGAGTCAAGGATTTCTCGTCCGTGAATCTTTTTTATTTTCATAGTTCTGTTGTTTGCAATTTATGATTATAACAGCCGGAGCGCTTGAGGGGTTGAGTATCTAAAAGTTAATTGTTGTAAGAAAAAACAAGGGCGCTGTATTGCAGCACCCTTGTTTGTGTGGAATGTATCCGAATATTAGAGTTTGGGACCTGCAACAACAAGGGCTTTGCCGGCTTCGTTTCCGGTGAATTTGTCAAAATTCTTGATGAAACGAGCTGCGAGGTCTTCGGCTTTTGTGTTCCATTCTTCGGCTGTAGCGTAAGTGTCGCGCGGGTCGAGAATATTGGGATCAACACCGGGAAGTTCGGTGGGAACGGTAAAGTCGAAATACGGGACTTTTTTTGTAGGAGCTTTTTCGATAGATCCATCGAGGATAGCATCGATGATACCGCGGGTGTCACGTATCGAGATACGTTTTCCTGTTCCGTTCCAGCCGGTATTTACGAGATAAGCTTTGGCTCCGGTCATTTCCATTTTCTTCACGAGTTCTTCGGCATATTTGGTCGGGTGCAACGACAAGAATGCTGCACCGAAGCAAGCCGAGAAAGTGGGGGTAGGCTCGGTGATACCGCGTTCGGTACCAGCCAATTTTGCGGTGAATCCTGAGAGGAAATAGTATTGAGCTTGTTCGGGGGTAAGTATCGACACAGGAGGCAATACACCGAAAGCGTCGGCCGACAAGAAGATTACTTGTTGTGCGTGAGGCCCTTTTGATACCGGTTTTACGATATTTTCGATGTGGTTGATGGGGTACGATACGCGGGTGTTTTCGGTCACGCTCTTATCAGCGAAATCGATAGCTCCGTCTTCTGCTACGGTTACGTTTTCGAGCAATGCGTCGCGTTTGATGGCGTTGTAGATATCGGGCTCGCTTTCTTTGTCGAGGTTGATTACTTTTGCATAGCAACCACCTTCGTAATTGAATACACCTTCGTTATCCCAACCATGTTCGTCGTCTCCGATGAGTTTGCGTTTGGGATCGGTCGAAAGAGTGGTTTTCCCGGTTCCTGAGAGACCGAAGAAGATTGCCGAACTCTTTTCTTCCATATCGGTGTTGGCCGAGCAGTGCATAGAAGCGATGCCACGTAAGGGGTTGAAGTAGTTCATCATCGAGAACATACCTTTTTTCATCTCACCGCCGTACCATGTGTTGAGAATTACTTGTTCCTTGCTTGTGAGGTTGAATACTACAGCGGTTTCTGAGTTTAATCCGAGCTCTTTGTAGTTTTCAACTTTTGCTTTTGATGCGTTGTATACGATGAAATCGGGTTCGAAGTTTTCCAATTCATCGGCCGAGGGGCGGATAAACATATTGGTTACAAAGTGAGCTTGCCATGCTACTTCCATTATGAAACGTACTTTGAGACATGTGGCTTTGTTGGCACCGCAATATCCGTCAACGACATATAATTTTTTGTTCGACAATTCTTTTGTGGCCAAGTCTTTCAATACTTTCCAAGTATCTTCGCTTACGGGTTTGTTGTCGTTTTTGTAAGCATCTGAAGTCCACCATACAGTATCTTTGCTGGTTTCGTCCATTACAAGGAATTTATCTTTGGGCGAACGGCCGGTGTAGATACCGGTCATCACATTTACGGCACCCAATTCGGTCACTTGACCTTTTTCATAACCTTCAAGACCGGGTTGGGTCTCTTCTGCAAAAAGTACTTCGTATGAAGGATTGTGGAGAATCTCTTTTACCCCTTCAATACCATACTTAGTTAAGTCTAACTTCGTCATTTTTGTTAAAAATTAATTTGACCTATGATGTTTTTTTGATTTCGTTCTTTTTAATCGGCTACAAAGGTAATACATTTTCCGATATTAAAATCTCCCATTAAAGAAAATTTTCCTTAATTCTGCTTTTTTTTATTCCTATAAATCATTTTGCTTACTTTGGGTATCAAAATCGACTTTTTGTAATTGCTCTATCCTGTTATAAGTGGTGATATTGCCTTTTTTGTTCACAAGAAAATCAAATTCGGGATTTATAAGGGATGAATGTCATTTCTATAAAATTTTTTTAGACGACATCTATGTGTTAAACTCTTTTTTTTGACTATTTTTGCATATCAAATATAATCATGGCTTTATGAGTATCACGATACGTCAGTTGTCCGGCCGTAGGGCGTTACGCAAATACGTGCAATTCAATATTGATCTTTATAAAGGGAATCCATATAGTGTGCCTCCTTTGGTGATGGACGAGTTGGATACATTCTCACCCAAGAAAAATCCGGCTTTCGAACATTGTGAGGCAGTGCATTTCATGGCATATGATGGAAGAAAACCCGTAGGCCGTATTACCGGTATCATTAATTATAAATTGAATGAACTTACCGGGAAAAAAGAGGCCCGTTTCGGATTTGTCGATTTCATCAACGACGATGAAGTGGTCGATCTTCTTTTCGAGGCGGTGGAGTCTTGGGCTAAGGAGAAAGGTATGACGACCGTTTTGGGGCCTCTCGGTTTCACCGATATGGACCCCGAAGGAATGTTGGTCGAAGGATTTGATCGTCTGGGTACAATGGCTACTATTTATAACTATCCTTACTATCCGTTACATATGGCTCGTATGGGTTATGTGAAAGATAGCGAATGGGTGGAATTTTTCTGTACTGTGCCGACACAAATGTCGGTCAAGCATGCACGTGTTGCTGAGATTGTGCGTCGTAAATTTGGCTTGCGCAGTGTGGTAAAGGATTTCAAAAGTATTAATGATCTTGCCAAGGTGTATGGACGTCAATTGTTTGAACTTATAAACCTTTCCTATAAGGATTTGTATGGCTATTGTCCGCTTACTCCCAAGCAGATTGATCATTATCTCAAAATGTATATACCTATTGTTCGTCTATCGCAAATTTCGGTTATCGTCAACGATAAAGATGTGGTGGTAGGAGTCGGTATTGCCATGCCGTCGATGAGTCGCGCGTTGCAGCAGAGCAGTGGCAAAATGTTCCCCTTCGGATTTCGCCATCTTTTGCGCGGACTCAAAGGTCGTAACGATGTAGCCGACCTTTTGTTGGTGGCTATTCACCCCGATTATCAAGGTCTTGGTGCTAATGCGTTGCTTTTCGATGATATATTACCGGGATTTATCAGTGAAGGGTTTAGATATGTTGAGACCAATCCCGAGTTGCTCGATAACGAACGTGTACAACAACAATGGCAATATTTTGAGCACAGACAGCACAAGCGCCGTGTTGCCTTTGTCAAGGAATTGTAGTTTCTTTTAACGATGTCGGTCATGTAATATAACATTTGCACCTATGATTTCATTTGTACAGATATTGGATTTTATAGGTACTTTTGCTTTCGCCATCAGCGGTATACGTATGGCATCGGCCAAACGGTTCGATTGGTTTGGAGCCTATGTTGTGGGATTTGCTACGGCTATCGGCGGAGGTACTATTCGTGACCTGCTGTTGGGTGTCACACCGGTATGGATGACAGATCCTATGTATCTCTGTTGTACAGCTTTTGCATTGTTGTGTGTCATCGTGTTCGATAGGCGACTTGTGCGTATGGATATTACCTTCTTCATTTTCGATACCATAGGCCTAGCCCTCTTTACAGTGGTGGGTGTGAGTAAAAGTGTAGAATTGGGTTTCCCATTTTGGGTAGCTATCATTATGGGTAGTCTCACCGGTGCGGCAGGAGGTGTGATACGTGATGTGCTTATCAACGAGATTCCGCTTATTTTTCGCAAAGAGATTTATGCAGTGGCTTGTGTCGTGGGCGGACTTGCTTATTGGCTCTGTACACTTGTGCATCTCGAACCTTATGCCTGTCAGGTGCTCGGTGGTACTGCCGTATTTGTTACCCGCATATTGGCGGTGAAGTATAGTATCAGTTTGCCGATACTTGGTCGTGGCGATGATAGCTCGCACAATGATTAATCATAGATTTATTCATATATTAGTGTATACAAAGAGACACTCGTTATAATCGGTGTCTCTTTTGTGTTCTACGTGGGTGTTTGGTGCTCATTTTATCTTATTGAGTAGAGCGGTAAGATCATTGCGCCAATCTTCACCGTTTATCGGGGTTAATGTGTGCATTCCATACTCTGTGCCTCGGGCAGTGTTGCCGACTCCATCGTCTACAAATAGAGACTCTTTGGGGTCTATGCCGCTATCTCTCAACATATAATCAAAAATTTCGTGTGCCGGCTTTGTGTGGCCTATTTCATACGACAGGTATAGCCGATGAGCCAAATTATGCAGACTGCGCCCCGACGCCGATAGGGCAGGACTGCAGGCCCATGACATAACGTAGGGGTTCGTATTGCTGAGAATGAACACTTGATACTCCTTACGCAAGTCGGCCACGTAGTCGATAATACGCTCATCTATACCGGTGAAAAATCCTAACCACGCCTCACGCACTTCCTCGTAGGTAAGTTCGCGACCGCACAATTTCCCGAGCTCTATTCTGAACTCATCGGCCGAGAGACGACCCTCTTCGAGGTCTTGGAATATACCGGTCTGGTGGTATTTGTCGAGACGGGTGTCTGCATCGAGCAGTCCTATACGCTCAAAGGCTTTCACCGCACTTTCGCGCGAAATGGGTGCAATCACCCCGCCGAAATCAAAAATTATTGTCTTTATCATTGTATTACATTGCTTTAGAAGTGTATATATATTTGAATCTCAAATTCATTAGTGATTTTTATAATGGTGTATTATATGATAGCATAAAATATGAATAAATAATGTAGCCTTCTATTTTCCT
>JAZURX010000008.1:0-6485 GCA_045606385.1 Bacteroidales bacterium
CCTATATATATGGGCAACGACATCGAAGGCACTATCAAAAATCTTCCAGCGGGTTTTTACATTATAGACGGAATGAAATTTATCAAGTCACAACCATAATTCAAGGAGAATAAGAAAACAGAAAATCCCACCTCAATGAGATGGGATTTTCTATAAAAGTTGCGAAGAAATTCTTACGCTCTTTTTTCTTTGATACGGGCTTTTTTACCGGTTAGTGCACGCAAATAATACAATTTGGCGCGACGTACTTTACCCACTTTATTTACAGTAATACTGTCGATGAACGGCGATTCGATGGGGAAAATTCTTTCTACACCTACATTGTCCGACATCTTACGTACTGTAAAACGCTTTTTGTCACCGCAACCCGAGATACGGATTACAACACCGCGATACATCTGTATACGCTCTTTGTTACCCTCTTTGATGCGGTATGCTACAGTAATGGTATCACCACTCTTGAACGAGGGGTGCTCTTTACCGGTAGCAAATGCCTCTTCGGCAATTTTAATCAGATCCATTTTTAATAGCTATTAAATGTTTGTATTGAAACGTAATGTAAACAGGTAACACTATTCCCTGCCAGAGATTACGAAAAGCGGGGCAAAGTAACAACCTTTTTGCGAGATAACCAAATGTAAATGTGCTTTTTCTTCAAAAAAAAGAAGTCCAAGATATTTTCCGGCCTTATTTAGAGCATATTTTACATCATTTGTCTTTATTAATTTTATACATCGCTTTTTCATGACAAAAAATTCGTAACTTCGCATCATTCCTATTTGTAAAATATCCCCATGAAAAGATTTATACTCTCTTCTTTACTGATCTTTGTTACCGTTTCTACAATTGTTGCAGAGAAACACCCCTCTCTCTATAACACTGTCAATCGCACAGCCATGAACAAATGGGTAGAGACGACCATGCAACAAATGAGCATCGAAGAGCGCATAGGCCAATTGTTTGTGGCCGGAATCGAGACCGATACCGGTGAATATAACCGCAAAAAAATAAAAAACATTATCGAAAAATGTCATGTAGGAGGTCTACTCTTCGCAAAAGGCACTTCGATAAAGCAACTTACGCTTACTCGTGAAGCTCAGAATATATCGAAAATACCGCTGTTCATCACTATGGACGGCGAGTGGGGACTTGCCATGCGTCTGACCGACACCCCCACATTTCCCCGCAACATGACTCTCGGTGCGATACAAGACGACTCACTCATATATGAATACGGGCGGGAAATGGGACGCGCCTGCCGTCGTATGGGAATACATGTAAATTTCGCACCTGTCCTTGATGTAAACAGTAATCCACAGAACCCGGTGATCGGTAACCGTTCATTCGGTGAAGATGCTGACAACGTGAGTCGCAAAGCAATTGCTTATGCTCGGGGGTTGGAAGCCGCAGGCGTAATGGCCGTAGGCAAGCATTTCCCGGGACACGGCGACACACACGAGGACTCACATCAGACTCTCCCCTCGGTGCAACGCAATATATCGATGTTGCAAAGCTGTGACTTGCAACCTTTCTCACGATATATCGATGCAGGACTTTCAGGTCTCATGGTCGCGCACCTGCATGTTCCCGCACTCGATACAATATCGGGTAAGCCCACCTCACTATCACGGATTATCGTAAGCGATATGTTACAAAAAAATATGGGATTCGACGGCTTGATTTTCACCGATGCTCTCGAAATGAAAGGCGCGGTATCTAAAACGCCGGCTCTCGACGCACTCCTTGCCGGCAACGACGTACTGCTGAAACCTCTTGACATACAAGTCCAATACAATAGTCTCGTCTCGGCCTATCACGAGGGTAAGTTGCCGAAGAAAATCATCGACAAGCACTGCCGCAAAATATTAGAATACAAATATATCTTAGGGGCTGTAACCGATACTGTGCCCCCGCTACAATCGCTCTACAAAGAATTGAACACACAGCACACACACGCGCTCATACGTCAACTATCATCTCGAGCCATTACTGTCGTAAAAAATAAAGAAGAATTGCTGCCATATACAGCTCTTGGCAATAATACCTTCGGAGTTATTTCCATAGGGAAACACAAAGCCACGCCTTTTATTGCACGCCTGCAAGAGTATGCCCCCGTTTCATATATCGGCAATTTGTCGCCCGATATCGATGACAAACAGCGTAAAAACATAATAAAGTCCATCGGCAATCATACTCGCACCATCGTGGCCATATACTCGGCTCTCGACGACGAGGTGGAATTGGCACTGAAAAACTTGAAAAAAATTCCCAATACAACATTGGTATTCTTTACCACTCCCTACCAAGCCTCACAATATAGTGAACTGATAACACACTGCGACGCAGCCATATTGGCTTACGAAAAAGGAGATGTGATACAAGCATGCTGCGCTGAAACCCTATTCGGCGGCAATAAAACCGACGGACGACTCCCTGTAAGCATAGGCACATTATTTCCTTGCGGTCACGGTATAGATATTAAAGCCACACGATTGGGGCACGCACTACCCGAAGAGGTTGGAATCAATAGTGACATACTGACACAAGTCGACTCATTGGCCATCGAAGGCATCGACAGTATGGCCTACCCCGGTTGTCAAATACTCATAGCGCGACATGGGAAAATTATATATGACCGTACATTCGGACACCTGGACTACACAAAAACTCATGCCGTAGGAGTAAACAACCTATACGACCTCGCATCAATTACCAAAGCCATGGGTACATTACCCGCCATTATGTGGCTCAACGACCATGAGCAGGTGCGTCTCAATGCTCCGCTATGCCTATATCTACCCGAAATGCGCGACTACGGGCTGCAGGCCATCACACTGCGTCAAACCCTCATGCATGAAAGCGGATTACCCTCCGGCATTTCTTTACGCCGACTACTGTTCGACCCTGACTCGTATCCGGCCTCACTCCTCAAACACGGACGCGACAGCGAATATCGAATACAAGTCGATAAAGAGTGGTACGCACACAAAGATGCCCGCCTCAAAAGTTCGTTCATCACACACAAAAAAAGTCTATTATACCCCACCCCCATAGCCCATGGCTTATACGGGAAAGAAGGTCTTGGAGACTCGATATGGCACACCATACTATCGGTCACACGCAAAGATATACGATATAAATACAGTGACCTCAATTTTGTAATTCTCCAAAAGATAGTAGAACGAGTCTCGGGCGAGCCGCTCGATCGATTTATAGAACAACGATTGTTGCGCCCGATAGGAGCCTATCACACCACCTACTGTCCGTTACAGAAGTTTGACAAAAACGACATTGCACCCACCGAAGAAGACAATCTGTTTCGTCGCCAACTTATCACAGGATACCCACACGATGAGTTGGCATGTTTTATGGGAGGGGTAAGCGGAAATGCAGGATTATTTTCGAATGCCCGAGATATGGCCAAAATTTTACAAATGATACAGAATGGCGGCACCTACGGAGGTGAAGAATATTTCGAACCTACAACCATAAGCCTTTTCACGACCGAAAAAAGCACTTTCAGCCGGCGAGGCTTAGGATTTGACAAGCCTAATACCGATGACCCTACCAAAAGTCCGACCTGCGAAGAAGCTCCCGCTACCGTATACGGGCACACCGGATATACCGGAACAGCCTTTTGGGTCGACCCCGACAACGACATCATCTACATATTTCTATGTAACCGTGTACATCCGCACAGATGGAATACAAAACTCATGGATATGAACATACGCACCCGTATACAATCGGTCATTTACCGGTCATTACTCTGATATATATTATCTCCCTTTCTGAATTTTCCTCCAATAATCAAATTTTTCATTTCTACCCATTATTTCAGACTCTGGTTGCTACATGATTTGATAACGACGTTCTACCATTATTATACGATATTTATAATCACAATATGTTTCATCAGAACAATAAATCTATCAATAACCATTAGTAAATATAAAAAAATTCGGGATAGAAATAATCCTACCCCGATATAAATATTCTATACAGACATCAATCGACAGATATTTTATAATTTCCTTGGACAGAAACACCTTTTAATTCTTGACCACTTGTCAATTCTACATTTTCACCTTTTATTGCAAGAAAGGCAAATCCCCAAGGAAAACATACAACTGTTCCTAACGGGAGGCCGATACCTAAACCTAGGGCCAGACCTCTTTTCTTTTTGCCTTCATATTTCATACTACCGGAGAGATTAATCGTCTGACCATCAACCGCGGTAGTCGAAACAGCTTCTATTTCGATCGTTCCGGGGCGACCGCAGCCGCGGGCTTTGACGCTATTTACTACAGCTTTTACAGGTGTACCTCGGCGAACTAAAATTTTTCCTGTTTTAAAATCCAATATGTCACTATTGACTATTGCACCGACCGAATTTTTAGAATCCTTACTTGATACATCTTCCGATAAAAACACATCGGCAGAAACACCATTTAGCAGAAGAGATTGTACTTTGACAGGAGTTGCCAACAAGAATGATAAACATAGAGTTAGCAAAAAAATCCATACTTTTTCATCGTAAATAATTTTATAGTTACGATGCAAAGATATTTAATATATTAATGCCTTGAAAATATTTTTTGAAGAAATTTATAAAAAAACTCCTCTGCAATGAGAGGAGTTTTATGCAATGTGATAGAGATATCTTTATAGGCCGAAGTTTCTTGAACAATACCAAACAACATTACACATATCCCTTACCAAACTTAGCTTTTGCATCGCTCACAAATTGACGTATACGTTGATGCTCGTCTTTGCGACACACAAGCAATACATCTCCGGCATCGGTGACAATATAGTCTTCGAGCCCTTCGAGTATAATCAATTTTCCCTCGGGAGCCGATACGATGTTGCGATGACTATCATAGAAAAGGACACGTCCGTGCAACGCTACGTTCTCGCAAGCATCTTTTTGTGAACACTCATAGAGGGAGCCCCACGTGCCCACATCGCTCCACCCAAACTCCGAGCAAAGGACATATACATTCGACGCCTTTTCCATCACTCCATAATCTACCGATATATTAGGACAGGCGACCAATTGCTGCTGTATGACTTCTTCTCTATCGGGCTTACCAAAACTATCGATACAACTTTCGAATCGCAACGAAATTTCAGGCAGATACTGACGAAATGCCTCAATTATCGACTGCACCTTCCAAATAAATATACCGGAGTTCCAATAAAACTCACCACTATCGACAAAGACCTGTGCCAGATCACGATTTGGTTTCTCGGTGAATGTTTTTACCCGACTTATCACCCCATCAGTCTCATCACCTACTTGTATGTAACCATACTCGGTCTCGGGCCGACTGGGCTTCACGCCAAGCGTGAGCAACGAAGGCGACTCTTCGACAAATTGCATACCGCATACAATAGCATCACAGAATATGTCTTGTCGCAGAATGAGATGGTCGGCAGGAGTCACCACCAAAGTGGCATCAGGATCGATAGCTCTTATATGATAGGCCGCCCATGCCACACACGGTGCCGTATTACGACGTTGCGACTCAGCCAAAATACGCTCACGAGGCACCTCGGGCAATTGTTCCTGCACCAAGTCCACGTATTGTTCATGGGTAGAGATAAAAATATTTTCCGCCGGTATGATAGATAAAAATCGGTCGTATGTCATCTGCAACAACGAACGATTCATACCGAAAAGGTCTAAAAATTGCTTTGGACGGTCGGCGCGACTGAAGGGCCAGAAACGGCTGCCAACACCACCCGCCAATATTACACAATATTGGTTTTTGTTCATGGCTTAGATTATATCATAGATTGTTAGGGGTAAAGATACAATTTTTTCAGCATATTTCCTCATAAAAAAATTTTTTTGAGCAAAAAAGCATATTTTATACGCCTTTTAGGTAATTCAACACAAAACCGCAAAAAAAGTTTGCAAAATACGTTTTATGACAAAAAAATCGCAAAATCATTTGTCGGTTACAAAAGAATCATTACCTTTGCATCGCTTTTCAAGCCCAGATGGCGGAATTGGTAGACGCGCTGGTCTCAAACACCAGTGGATTCACTTCCATGCCGGTTCGATCCCGGCTCTGGGTACAAAACGAGGTTGGTAATCTTTTGATTGTCAACCTTATTTTTTATCAGATATGACATAGGCAAAACGTCAAATCCATATAGAAGTTCCTTGCCATTCAACCCGATAAAAATTGATAAGTACAAAAACTAAGTTCCATCTGTCTACACTATTACGTAGAAGAGAAAAATACATCATCTCAATTTTAGAATACTCAAGAAGAATGTAAACACAAAACGATAATTGTCCGACAGATAAAAACAATGAGGAGAATACCTCAAATGGGAAAATTAAATCATCAAAACATGATTTGCTGGATTTGGCTATGGCGCTCCTTATTGCATCTCTTGTTACAATTCTATACTTATCCATCATAATAGGAGATCTATATACAATATATATAATTATAAAGATTAGGAAA
>JAZURX010000009.1:0-28500 GCA_045606385.1 Bacteroidales bacterium
CGGCACGCATGATGGTGGGTTATTTCGACGATTGGCGTACCGGTATGGAGACCTATGGTGAGGTCAACAACTACATTGCCCCCAAGCGTACATGGACCAAAGGTACACCTTATGGCTGGAACAGTTGGGGGGGTATGGAGCGTAATGTGAATTATGATGGTGTAATTTCTGTTTCAGACTTTATAAAGGAAAATATACAGAATAAAGGTCATTTTGCGCAAGACGGACTTATATTTGTAGGTCTCGACTCATTTTGGGACAATCTCAATTGGGAGCAACTCAAAGCTTTTGCCGACCATTGTATAGCCAACGGTCAAGTCCCCGGTGTATATTGGACTCCTTTTTGCGATTGGTTTCATATGTCGGGTGATGCAGTCGAGGGTAACAACGGGTATCACTATTGGCAATCTCGTTTATATGTCAATGGACAAGAACGTTCATTGTGTGGAGCCAAATGTATGGATCCGACATCTCCGGCAACTTTATCGCGTATCAATTATTATATAGATCGATTCAAAGACCTCGGATTCCGTTATATCAAGTTGGATTTTCAAACCAACGGCATTGTTGAAGCCGACAGTTACTATAACAAGGAGATTACCACCGGTGTGCAAGCATACAATTATGGTATGAAACACCTGCGAGAGCGTTGCGGCGATGATATATTCCTTGTAGAGTCTATTTCTCCGCTTTTTCCGGCGCAATACGCACATGCCCGTCGTATAAGTTGCGACGCTTGGGGCGAGATGTGGCACACAAGCTATATGATGAACAGTTTCTCGTTTGGTTGGTGGCTCGATCGTGTTTATTGTTATAACGATCCCGACCACTTGGTGATGGGAAATCGTAGCAATGCCGAGAATATGTCGCGTATGACCACTGCTGCCGTAACGGGATATTGTATGCTTGGAGACAATTTGGCCACTGCCGGCTCATATATAGGTGATGCCACTTCTCAGGAGAAAGCTGTGAAATACGCCACTTATGAGAAAGTAAATGACGTAATAAATCTCGGACGTTCGTTCCGTCCGGCATACGGGCACAAACTTTCAGGAAGTAACAATTCTATCGATCTGTTCTATCTCGAAACAGAAGATGCCTATTACATAGCACATTTCAATTACGGGGTGGGTGATAAAAAAGGAACGATTGATCTCGAATCTATGGGCATTGATGCCTCTAAAATAGATGTGGATAAGAGTTTTGAATGTTGGTTTTCTGAGCCGGTAACGATTACCGACGGGCAACTTCAATATAACTCTCCTCATAATCAGGCGAAATTATATCATCTCTATAAGAAACTATAAATTTAAATATCAAAAACATGAAAAAACTAAGTCTGTTTACAACAACCTGCCTCATGGCTTTGTTGATTGTTGCTTTTGCTTCATGTGGTGACGAGGAAAACGATAAGATGATACCTTACAATCCAGGTTTACCTATCGAACTTACTCAGTTCTATCCCGACTCGGGCGGTATCGCCACCAAAGTTATTCTCAACGGTTCCAATTTTGGTACAGATGTAAGCAAAATCAAAGTATTCTTCAATGAAAAAGAGGCTGCCGTTATTGAGTCTATCGGAAATAAAATTTACACCATTTGTCCGCGTAAGCCGGGTGAAGGTGATGAAAATCAGATAATTCGTTGTAAAGTGGCCGTCGAAATAGATGGTGAACGTGTGGAATACCCCACACCATTTACCTATCAGATACAGACCGTGGTAACGACGGTTTGCGGAATGGGTACGAATAATACAGATGACGTGATAGCCGGAAATTTGGCGCAAACATCTTTCCCGCCACCTACTTATTTGGCTGTCGACAATGACAACAACCTGTTTGTATCGTTGCGTAACCGTAATGACTATTACGGACACAATAAGGTGATTCTTGTAAATGAAGATGAAGATGTATGCCGTCTGCTCATTCCCGATACAGGGGCCCCTCTCAACCAACCCTGTATGCTCGACGATGGTAAGACTGTATATATTCCTACCGATAATGGTCTTGAATATTGGACCATGTCGTCGGAGAACATGTGGAGCCCAATCAAATTGTCATTCAAACCAAACACCGGTGAGCAATTGACCTTCGATTATAAACACTCGTTTGCGATGTGTGAGGCCGATGGATTTATGTATGTACGTGCCAAAAACGGTATCTTGTACAAATTTGATCCCCTCACCGGTCAGATGTCACAAGTGACCAACGGTCTTATGAGTGGTAGTGACTCCTATGTGGCTTTCAGCCGTACCAATCCCAATATGCTTTATTTGGCATACACAAACAATCACTGTGTATACACCTACGACCTCAAAACTCGTGCCCATACCTTACTTGCCGGAATGTCGGCAAAAGCCGGATATATCGATGGTAATGGAGCGTCTGCAATGTTCAACGAACCTCGTCAGCTTATTCTCGATGAAGACGATAATATGTATATTGCCGATACCAACAATCATGTTATTCGTAAAGTAACACCCGATGGTAAGGTAAGTACCGTTATCGGTCAGCCCGGTGAGGCCGGTTATCAAGATGGCAGTCCCGAGATTGCTCTCTTCAATCGTCCTTTCGGTGTTGCCATCAACAAAGAGGGTATCATATATGTAGCCGATTTCGAAAATCAATGTATTCGCCGTCTGGCTATCGAATAATACAGGTGTTACAACTTAATACGCTAAAAGATGAAAAAACTAATAGCCTTTACATTATTTATATGTTGCCAACTCCTGGTTTTCGCACAGAATCCGGCAACATTGACAGTGACGGGTACTGTTTATGACAATACCAATGTCTCTCTGCCCGGTGCTACTATTTCGGTAAAAGACCGCCCCGGTACCGGTGCTGTAACCGATGCCGATGGTCGTTTCAGTATCAAATGTCAGAAAAACGATGTTTTGGTATTTTCTTGTATCGGTTTTCAATCTATCGAGAAACTGATTACCACTCCCGAAAGCAATATCAAAGTCACTCTATCGACTTCGGATAAGGCTTTAGATGAGGTCGTTGTCGTAGGTCTTGGTACACAACGTAAAGTGAGTGTTGTGGGTGCTGTTACCAGTGTCGATGTGGGACAGCTTCAAACCCCTTCTACCAATATTCAGAATATGCTTGGTGGACGTGTTCCCGGTATTATTTCTATACAGAACAGTGGTGAACCCGGTAAAAACATCTCCGAGTTTTGGATTCGTGGTATCGGTACTTTCGGTGCTAATAGCAGTGCTCTCGTGCTTATAGACGGTCTCGAAGGTACGCTTAGCGACATCGACCCTGCCGACATCGAAAGTTTCTCGGTGTTAAAAGATGCTTCGGCTACTGCTATATATGGTGTGCGCGGTGCTAATGGCGTCGTAATCGTTACCACCAAACGTGGTACTACCGACCGTCTCTCTGTGACAGGTCGTGTCAATTTTACTGTATCGCAGCTCACAAACATGCCCGAGTATCTCGACTCGTATGAGTATGCAAAACTTGCTAATGAGGCGCGTGTGGTACGTGGTATCAATCCGCTATATTCCGATATAGAGATGGATATTATCAAGTATGGTCTCGATCCCGACCTCTATCCCAATGTTAATTGGCAAGATGAGATTTTGAAGAAAACCTCATTGCAGCAGACCTACTTCGTAAATGCGCGTGGTGGTGGTAGTTTGGCTCGTTATTATCTCAGTCTCGGTATGAACAATGAGACGGCTGCCTACAAACAAGACGAAAACTCTAAATACTCGACCAAGGTAGGCTATCGTACTGTAAATTATCGTGCCAATCTTGATATTAATCTTACCAAGAGTACAAAGGTGTATTTCGGTGCCGATGGTTTCTTCTCTACCAAGAAAGAACCGGGTAATAACAATACCGATGCTTTGTGGAAGACACAACGTAATCTTACCCCTATTACCATTCCTACCCGGTATTCTACAGGACATCTTCCCGCGTATGGCACAAATAATGCATATTCGCCCTATGTAATGCTCAACAATACAGGTATGGCCGATATTCGTAATTATCGCGGTAAAGTGACTCTCGAAGTAAAACAAGATCTCTCGATGTTGCTTGATGGTTTGTCGGTGCGTGCGCAGGGTGCGTATGACCTCCACTCTTATGCCAAAGAGGTGCGCTCTATTCTTCCTGAAATGTACTATGCCACCACTCGTAAGTACACAGGTGAATTGGGTATCATCAAGCGTGTAGAGGCCGAACCGGCAAAATACTCGCATGAGGAAGAGCAATATTACAAAGCCCACTTCGAAGCAATGGCCAATTACGACAACCAATTTGGCGATCATACAGTCGGTGCATTGCTCTATTATTATATGAGCAGTGAGCAAAGATTGAATAGAGATCTCGATAGTCATGCCGAAACAGTACGCGGTATGTATGCCATTCCCGTGCGTTATCAAGGTCTTTCTGGTCGTCTTACCTACGGTTTCCAAGATACATATTTCTTAGATGTGAATTTCGGTTATACAGGTTCTGAAAACTTTGAAAAAGGCAGCCGTTTCGGTTTCTTTCCCTCTGTCGCTCTCGGTTGGGTACCCACTCAATACGGCTTTATACAAGATGCGATGCCATGGCTCGACTTTTTGAAAATACGTGCATCGTATGGTACGGTAGGAAACGACCGCCTTACCAATACGCGTTTCCCATACCTTACTCTTATGAACACCTACAACAGTGGTGGTGGTTGGGGTAGCTCAGTAGGTTACATAACCGAAGATCGCGTTGGTGCCAATAATCTGCGCTGGGAACGTGCCAAAAAAGCCGATATCGGTATCGAGGCAAAACTTTTTGGAGAGAAAGTCGACTTGGTTGTTGATTTCTTCCAAGATAAACGCGATGGAATATATCAAGAACGTTCTCAAATTCCCGATTACGTAGGTCTTACCCACATGCCATTTGGTAACGTGGGTAAAATGAAGAGCTACGGTTCGGATGGTAATATCTCTTATACACAAGATTTCGGTAAAGATATATCGTTTACCATACGTGGTAATTATACATATTCAGCCAACGTGGTGGAGAACTGGGAGCAAGCCGATCAACCCTATGATTATCAAAACTATACCGGATATGTGCATAATGCTTTTCGCGGATATATAGCCGAAGGTCTTTTCCGTGATGAGCAAGATGTGGCACAAAGTCCCAAACAGACTTTCGGTACTTACACTGTAGGTGATATCAAGTACAAGGACGTAAATGCCGACGGTATAATCAATGATGACGACAAAGTGCCTCTTTCATATCCTGATTTCCCCCGCTTTATGTATGGATTTGGTGGTGAGTTCCGTTGGAAAGATCTCACACTTTCACTCCTTTTCAAAGGTACAGGTAATACCGATTATTACTATATCAATACCGAGTCAAATGGCGAAGGTTTCATTCCTTTTTGGAGCGGTGAAACCGGTAATGTACTCAAAATAGTAGCCGACCAAAACAATCGCTGGACACCTGCATCATATTCGGGAAATCCTGTTACGGAGAACCCCAATGCTCTTTATCCGCGACTCAGCTACGGAAGCAATAGCAACAATGCGCAATATTCTACTTTCTGGAAAGCAAACAGCCGTTACTTACGTTTGCAAGAAATCAACCTCAATTACAATTTCAAGGCAGGAAAGGCATTGAAAGCACTCGGCGTTAAATCGCTCGACTTGCAATTTGTGGTTTCGAACGTATGTGTATGGAGCCCATTCAAATTATGGGATCCCGAGCAAGCCAAATATAATGGTGCGGCTTACCCCATTCCTCGTACATATGCATTCCAAATGTATGTCAATTTCTAAGATTATTAACGCATAAAAATGATGAATATGAAATCTGTTAAAAATATAATATGGTTCATTTCGTTGTCGCTTGCAGGCGCTTTGGTCTCGTGCGATAGCTACCTCGATGTGGATCAATACTTCGATGATACGTTGAAGTACGACTCGATTTTCACCAACAAGCTCTATTTGGAAAAATATTTATGGGGTGCGGTAGGTGAATTACCAGATGAGAGTGCTATTTTTGGTAACGATGTGGCTCCCGGTGTTACAGCCACCGATGAAATATTTACACTTATGACCGAAGGCCTTTTTCATGGTAAAGCTCTCACATTGGGACTTGTAAGTCCATCGGATTTGAGAGGTATGAACTCTTGGAAACCGGCCTACAAGGCTGTACGTAAAGCCAACGTCATTCTGTCTCGTATCAACGAGTGTAAAGAGCTTACTGCTCTCGAACGTGCCGAATTTATAGGATATGCACACTTCTTGCGCGGATATGCCTACTACTTTATCCTTATGAATTATGGCCCGGCCGTATTGTTAGGCGATGAAATTTTTGACAACAATCGCGAAGCCGAGTATTATGAACGTGCTCGTGCTACTTACGACGAAACCGTGGATTATATTTGTGCCGAGTTGGAATTGGCTGCACAGAATATTCCCGAAATTGCGCCTATTGCCAACTTTGGTCGTCCTACCAAAGGCGCGGCGTATGCTTTGATAGCTCGCGTGCGCTTGCATGCTGCAAGCCCTGCTTTCAATGGCGGTGCGGTGGCTCAACGATACTTTGGCGATTGGAAACGTTCTACCGATGGTGTATTCTATGTTTCGCAGACTTATGACGAACGTAAATGGGCGTTGGCGGCAGCCGCGGCAAAGAGAGTCATGGATATGAATCTGTATGAACTGCATACAGTCGAGAAAGTAACCTTGGCAGGCGGTGATGAAACTGCTGTTACACCTGAGTTACCCGCAGGTGTACCTACCGAAGAATTTCCTTTCGGAGCCGGCGGTATCGATCCGTTGAAATCGTATGCCAATATGTTCAACGGTACAACCTATCCTGTACAAAACAAAGAACTTATTTGGGGCGAGTATTCCGACGGTATTAGAGACTTTACTCAACAATCGTTCCCCATCTATATGAACGGATTCAATGGTATGTGTCTTACTCAAAAAGTAATCGATGCATATCGTATGCAAGATGGTAAAACAATAGATGAGGCTCGTCTTACCGGTGAATATACCGAAACAGGTAACTCTCGTATATTGAAATACTTCTCGGGTTATAGGCTTCTCCGTGGTACATACAATATGTATGTCAATCGCGAGATGCGTTTCTATGCTTGTGTGGGATTCAGTGGCTGTTTTTGGCCAGGAACATCATGTAACAACACCAACTACCGTAATCAAACCGTTTACTACTACAATGGTGGTAATGCCGGACCTGATAAAGCGATACAAGAACCTAAAAATACTTGTATCACCGGTTATGTGTTGAAAAAATATGTACATCCCGAGGATAATTGGTACAATGGCGACGGTTCTACCCGCACCTCGAAAGTCTTCCCCATCATTCGTTATGCCGAGATGCTTATATCGTATGCCGAGGCTGTAAATCACCTGCAAAGGGCTCATACTGTTACCCTGCCGAGCGGTCATACTTATACATTGTCGAGAGGTAACGATATCGAGGACGCTGTTTTTGCATTCAATCAAATTCGTTTCCGTTCGGGCTTACCGGGCCTTACCGAAGCCGAAATTGCCGATGAGGAACTTATGGACAAAGCTATAAAGCAAGAACGTTTTATCGAATTCCTTTGCGAGGGGCGTCGATATTATGATGTACGTCGTTGGGGTACATACGAAAAAGAGGAGAGCGAACCTATCATGGGTATGAATGTGTATGCCAATTCGGCGAATTATTTCCAACGCACGACCATCAATCATGCCGACTATCGTAATCGCGTCGTCGATAAAAAAATGGTATTGTTGCCTATCGAACGCAATGAGATTCGTAAATCCAAAGTTCTCGACCAAAACCCAGGTTGGTATTAATCTTAACTATTAAATTGACAATAGTATGAAAAGTAAATTCTATATGGCATTTGCTCTTTTTGCTTCGGTATCTTTTACTGCTTGCGATGAAAATGCACAATTCGAGGGCGAATTGTATAAGAAAGTAATTTATCTGCTCAGCGATACCGATAAGTCGTTCAAGTCGGTACATGCTCTTGGCTCAGAATCGAATGGTTACGTAACGGTATACTGCGGTGGTACAGAACATATCTCATCTGATGTGGTTGTGGAATTGGAACCCGATGACTTGACATTGAACGAGTATAATCGTCTCAATTACGACATAGATTCCTCCAAATTTGCAAAACAACTCGAGCCGTCGCGTTATACAATCGATTCATATACAGTCGTGTTACGTGCCAATAATCCCGACAATTATGGGTTGTTGCCTATTAAGGTCAATCCAGATGGATTGTCGCCCGATTCTATCTATATGATTCCGTTGCGTATAAAATCTGTTTCTGATTATGAAGTCAATCTCGATAAGCAAAGTGTGCTTTTCCAGATTGTTCTCAAAAATGACTATGCGACTATGGCTTCGACTTCGTATTATCAAATGACCGGTACCGAGACTCGTCACAAAGCTTCGGGCGATGAGGCAAGTGGTATATCGGTAACCCGCATTTTTGCTCCATTGAGTAAAAACTCTGTACGCACGTTTGCAGGTACAAATACTTACAATCCTGCCGATGTTACAGTCGATGAAATTCAGAAATATGCGATTGTAATCACTCTCAATGACGATAATTCTCTTACCGTTTCTCCTTACGGTACTATCGAATTGGAGATGATTGGCGGGGCTGAGAATAACTACTTCGCAATCGATGCCTTCGGTCGTTATCAGTTCAATATCAACTATAAATACAGATTGAGCTCCAATGATGACTGGATTACCATGAAAGAGGTAAATACACGATTGGTTACGGCCGGTAATTAATGCCAAAAAAGGTTAGATGATGCGATTTTGCGTCATCTAACCTTACACTATACCGCTCAGATTCATTATCTTTGCGATAACCTCAAATCATATTTTAATGAAACACATATTTCGAACACTCTCATTGGGCGCAGTGGCGGTATTGCTGTCAGCGGCGGTATCTCACGCCGAGTCTCTCGTCGACTATGTTAATCCATACATGGGTAATATCAGCCACTTACTGAAACCTACCTATCCCACAATACATCTGCCAAATGGTATGTTGCGAGTATATCCGCAACGTGGCGATTATACCGAAAGTTATATACATGGTCTCCCAGTGTGGATAGTAAACCATCGCGAGAATCATTGTTTTAATATCTCGGCATGTACCGGTACAACCGAAAAATTATCTCCGGTAGTTCGCACCGATTATGATTGTGAGATTGTAAAACCATATTATTATAAAGTCGAAATCGACGATCAGCAAGTGAATGCAGAGTTTGCTCCGTCCATGCGTTCTGCGATATATCGACTCCGGTATTCGTGTAATGAATCGTCATATCTATTGCTCAATTCGGGCAATGGAGAGTTGCTTGTAGAGGGTAATACCATCAAAGGCTACCAAAATACATGGGGGTGGACTCGGGTCTATATTTATCTCGAAACCGATGTCGCGCCCGAAGAGTATGGTATATTGAAAGATAGAAAATTCAAAGCCGATGCGACAAAGGCTGCGGGCGATAATGCATGTGTGGTTTTCAAATATCTCCCCGGTGCTACTGTCAATGCACGGTATGGTATATCACTCATAAGTGTAGAACAGGCTCGTAAAAACTTGTATAACGAAATAGCAGGATTCGATTTCGAAAAAGTGAAAAAGAATGCGCGTGAGGCGTGGAATACCGAGCTGGGAAAAATTAAAGTAAAAGGTGGTGATTACAACGACAAAGTAGTGTTTTATACGTCGCTGTATCGTTGCTATGAACGTCCCGTAAACATCAGTGAAGATGGCCGATATTATAGCGCCTCGGATCATAAGGTGCATGACGATGGCGGTATCCCTTTTTATACCGACGATTGGTTGTGGGATACGTTCCGTGCCACGCACCCTTTGCGCCTGCTTATCGATGCCGATGTGGAACGTGCTATTCTTACATCTTTTATACGTATGGCCGAGCAGAGCGAAAAACAGTGGTTCCCTACATTCCCCTCCATCACAGGCGATTCTCGTCGCATGAATTGTAATCATGGCGTTGCTACACTTGCCGATGCCTGGGCGAAAGGTTTACGTGGATTTGATCTCGAAAAAGGATATGAATATGCCCGTAAGGGTATAGAGGAGAAAACCTTGGCTCCGTGGTCGGCTCGTGATGCCGGTTATCTCAATGAATTTTACAATAAGCACGGATATATTCCGGCTTTAGCTCCGGGAGAGAAAGAGACTTCGCCCGAAGTCGATGGTTGGGAAAAACGTCAGGCTGTTGCCGTTACTCTTGGTACATCGTATGACCAATGGTGCTTATCGCGTATAGCCGAAGCCCTCGGTAGAAAAGATGAAGCCGATTATTATCTCCGTTGCTCATACAATTATCGTAATTTGTTCAATGCCGAAACAGGATTTTTTCACCCCAAAGATAAAGATGGCAAATTTATACAACCTTTCGACTATCGTTTCTCGGGCGGTATTGGAGCGCGTGATTATTATGATGAAAACAATGGGTGGACCTACCGTTGGGATGTGCAGCATAACGTAGGAGACTTGGTGAAGCTCATGGGTGGACCGGAACAATTTGTTCATAATCTTGATGCTACATTCAGCGAGTGGTTAGGCCGTAATAAATATGAATTTTATGCACAGTTGCCCGATCAGACCGGTAATGTAGGCCAATTCTCTATGGCCAACGAGCCTTCGTTGCATATACCATATCTCTATAATTATGCTGGAACTCCATGGAAGGCACAGAAACGTGTGCGCGACCTTGTGCATCAGTGGTTTCGCAATGATTTGATGGGTGTCCCCGGTGACGAAGATGGTGGCGGATTATCACCTTTTGTCGTTTTCTCCATGATGGGGTTCTATCCCGTGACACCGGGAATCGCTGCATATAATATAGGAAGTCCGTTCTTCGAAGAGATAACGATTACTCTTTCCAATGGTAAAAAAGTGCGTGTTATTGCACGTGATTGTTCTCTCGAAAATAAATATATACAGTCGGCAAAAATCAATGGCAAAACATGGAATAAACCTTGGTTCCCGCACGATGAAATAGCAGATGGCGCGACTATAGAATTGCAAATGGGTAGTAAGCGAAATAAGGAGTGGGGGACAGCTCTCGATGCCGTACCGCCCTCTGCAAACCCTTTTCCCGAAAAATAATAAAAATGTTATGATATGAAGAAACAACTTATTGCATTATGTTGCCTCGTAGGTGTTACACCGATGTTCGCTCAACAGATTAGATGGGTGTATTCCACCGATGATGAACGTTGGAAAGAGGGGGGTATCATTACTGTAGTCAACGATGATCCCACGGAGGTCGATGATGTACTCATTACAAAGTATAAAGAGCAACAAATTGATGGATTTGGAGGAACTTTCAATGAATTGGGTTGGGACGCTCTCAATCTTTTACCTAAAAAAGAAAAACAGGCAATTCTTGATGAACTTTTCGAACCAGGCAAAGGAATGAATTTTACTTTTTGTCGTACAACTATCGGTGCAAATGATTATTCTCGTGACTGGTATAGTCTCAATGAACACGACGGTGACTTCGAAATGAAGCATTTTTCGATTGCTCGTGAGAAGAAAACTCTGATTCCATATATCAAGTCTGCACTGAAAATCAATCCAGATTTGAGAATATGGGCATCGCCATGGAGCCCTCCTACATGGATGAAAACCAACAAACACTATGCAACAGTATCGGGCGATCATAATGACCTCCCGAAAGATAAACAAGTAACCGAAGGAGATCATTTCATTCAAGAACCGCGATACTTGGCTGCTTATGCCGATTATCTTTCGAAATATGTCTCGGCATACGAAAAGCAAGGAATCAATATCGAAATGGTTCAATTTCAGAACGAACCATATACGCGCAATCAATGGCCTACCTGCTTGTGGACACCCGAAGCCATGCGTCGTTTCCTTTTCGAATATTTGATTCCGGTCTTTGGCGTTCGTCATCCCGATGTGGAATTATGGCTTGGTACCATCAATTGTAATCGCATAGAAGATATTGATGTAGTAATGTCGCATCCCGATGCCGATAAATATATCAAGGGTATCGGATTGCAATGGGAAGGCAAGGATATTGTAAGCAATGTGCATCGTAAATATCCTCATGTAAAAATAATGCAGACCGAGAATGAATGTGGTGGCGGTACTTTTGATTGGAATGCTGCCGAGTATACATTCTCGCTTATTCGTCGTTATATCGGTGGTGGAGCAAGTTCCTATATGTATTGGAACATGATACTGAAAGATCGTGGTACAAGCACATGGGGTTGGCATCAGAATGCTATGATTGTTGTCGATTCCAAAACCAAAAAAGTAAATTATACTCCCGAATTTTACATAATGAAGCACCTTAGTCACTTTGTGAAACCGGGTGCTCATAAAATGAAAACCATGGGTAAGGATCGCAATCTTCTCGCTTTTAAAAATCCCGATGGCGAGACGGTAATTCTTATTGTCAATACATCGGATCACAGGGAGAAAACCACTGTTTCTCTCAACGGAAAAGTCTATGAAATTAAGATGAAACCCAACTCATTCAATACTATTACTATTAAATAATATAGAGATGAAATATAGATTATTTGTTATCGTCGCATTTCTCTTGAGTGTAGGAGGACTTTCGGCTCAGAAAATAGTTTGGAAATCATCGATTCAAGAAGCTTATTGGCAAAATGAAAAAGGTGCCAAGTGGGCTGAAATTCCTACATCTGATAACGTTGTGAAAATTTCGGATAAGAAAATGCAGGTTATCGATGGTTTGGGTGGAACATTCAACGAAATAGGTTGGGACGCTTTGTGCGCACTGCCCGATAATCTTAAACAAGAGGTAATTTACAACCTATTCAGCACCGACGAAGCCAATTTCAATTTCTGTCGTATGCCTATCGGAGCAAGCGATTTCGGGTTGAGTTTTTATTCGCTCAACGATGTACCCGATGACTTCAAAATGATAAATTTCAATATTCATCGAGATCGGTATATATTGATACCATACATCAAAGCTGCTATGAAGGTGCGACCCGACCTCAAAATGTGGGCATCGCCTTGGGCTCCTCCCGGTTGGATGAAAACAAACAACCACTATGCCAGTGAGCCCTATGAGCATGGAACAAACCATAACGGACTGCAACCCGAAAAACGTCAAGATCTGAATACGACCGGTTTCCGTATGGAACGTGGCTATCTCGAGGCTTATGCCCTCTATTTTACCAAATTTGTGCAAGCTTATGCCCAACAAGGTATAAATATAGAACTTGTAAATATACAGAACGAACCATGTTCTCCTACAAAGTATGCAAGTTGTCCTTGGCGCCCTCAAGATATGGCACATTTCATAGGTAAATATCTCGGTCCGAAATTTGAAAAAGAAAATATAAAGACCGAAATATATTTTGGAACCATAAACCGCGACAATCCCGAGTTTACCCGTACGGCTCTCAACGATAAGGATGCCGCCAAGTATATCAAAGGGGTCGGATTCCAATGGGACGGTAAATGGGCGATACCTCATATCAATAAAGAATATCCCCACATAAAACTTATGCACACCGAGGCCGAGTGTGGTAATGGTTCGAATGATTGGGGGGCTGCCGAAAATACATGGTGGCAGATAAGTCATTATATGCGCAACGGTGTTCGTGTATTTACATATTGGAATATGGTGCTCGACCATGAGGGCGTAAGCCCTTGGGGGTGGAAACAAAATGCTCTTATATCAGTAAATAAAGAAGCCCAAACCGTGAAATATAATCCCGAGTTTTACCTCATGAAACATCTTTGTCATTATGTGTCTCCTGGAGCATATCGTCTCGAAACTCCGTATAATAATGAAGAAGTATTAGCATTTGTCAATCCCGATGGTAAGACAACCATACTCATTACCAACCGTAGTGACAAAACTCGCGATTTTTCGTTGGAAATCGATGGAAAATTCTTGAATATTAGTGTTAAAGCAAAATCATTTAATACGTTGTATTTTTAATATAATTACATGAAAATGAAGATAAAGATAAAAAAACTTCGTGCTTTACTGCTCGGTGTCGTGTTTGCAGCCTCTTCATGGGTTGTCGCACAGAATGAAACACCCCTGTATAAAGATATGGACGCTCCTATCCATGACCGTGTAATGGATCTCCTTTCTCGTATGACTGTAGAGGAAAAAGTTGCGTTGATGATACATAATGCTCCGGCTATACCGCGTCTTGATATCGATAAATATTATCACGGAAATGAAGCATTGCATGGCATTGTACGTCCCGGAAATTTTACGGTATTCCCACAAGCTATTGCTTTAGCGGCTACTTGGAACAACGATCTTATGTATCGTATATCTACGGCTATCTCTGATGAGGCTCGTGGTCGTTGGAATGAGTTGGGGCTGGGTAAAAAACAATTAGACGGTTCGAGCGACCTGCTTACCTTCTGGTCTCCTACAGTAAATATGGCTCGTGACCCGCGTTGGGGACGTACTCCCGAAACATACGGTGAAGATCCATTTCTTACAGGCACAATAGGTGTCGCTTTTGTTCGTGGTTTGCAAGGTAATCATCCCCGTTATCTTAAAGCCGTTTCTACACCAAAACATTACGCAGCAAACAATGAGGAGCACAATCGTGCAAGTTGTAATGCCGTGATTTCTGAACGAGACTTGCGCGAGTACTATCTTCCCTCTTTCGAAAAATGTATCGTCGAGGGTAAGGCTCAATCTATAATGACTGCGTATAATGCCGTTAATGGAGTTCCCTGTCTTATCAACTCATATCTTATAAGCAAGGTGCTTCGTACCGATTGGCAATTTCAAGGCTATATTGTCTCTGATTGCAGTGCTCCGCAATGGATGGTGACGCAACACAAGCAATGTAAAGACTATGAGACTGCTGCCGTGCTTATGATGAAAGCCGGTGTCGATATGGAGTGTGCCGATAATGTATACACACGTCCGTTGCTCGATGCCTATTATCAGTATCGTGTAACTGATGCCGAAATAGATAGTGCAGCCTATCGTCTCTTGCGTGGTCGCATGTTGTTAGGATTGTTTGACGACCCCGATAAGAATCCTTACAACAAAATAAAGCCTTCGGTGGTAGGGTGTAAGAAACATCAGGAATTGGCTCTCGAAACGGCTCGCCAAAGTATTGTATTGCTCAAGAACGAGAATAATATGCTCCCTCTCGACATTTCAAAAATCAAATCGATTGCAGTTGTAGGTCTTAATGCTGACCGTATCGAGTTTGGAGATTATAGCGGTACACCGGTCAATAAACCGGTTACTGTTCTCGAGGGAATCAAGAAAATGGTTGGTAAGAAAGTGAAAGTCGTTCATGCACCTTGGGTTTCGAGTGCAACAGGCTATGAGCCCATCAATAAAGTTTTCTTCCCCGATGGCTTGAAAGCCGAGTATTTCGACAATGTGCGTCTCGAAGGATCGCCTTCGGTGCGTGTTGAGGAAGAACTTTATTATGACCCCGCCAATCGTCCGCCCGATCCTTTCCTCCCTACCGCTCCTATGTCGGCTCGTTGGTCGGGTACGTTGTTACCAACAGTATCGGGTGAATACACCATAACCCTGAAGACCGATGATGGTTGCCGTCTCTTTATCGATGGAGAGAAACTCATCGATTCATGGGTTGAACGTCCGGCAACAGACGATAAGGTGCTTGTTCACCTCGAAGCCGGCCGTCGATACAATCTCAAAGTGGAATACTTTGATGGAGGAGGAGACTCTTTTGCCCGTATTTATTGGAAAGCTCCCGATATTGACAGCCGCGATCGCATAGAACTCTTCGGCGAAGCCGGTAAAGCTGCCAAAGAATGTGATGTAACCATCGCTGTGTTGGGTATCGACAAGTCTATCGAACGTGAAGGTCAAGACCGCTATACGCTCGAACTTCCGGCCGACCAACAAGAGTTTATTCGCGAGATTTATAAAATCAATCCTCGTACCATTGTAGTATTGGTCGCCGGTAGTTCTATGGCTATCAATTGGATCGACGAGAATGTTCCCGCTATTATCGATGCATGGTATCCGGGCGAACAAGGTGGTAACGCCGTAGCCGAGGTAATATTCGGTAAATATAATCCTGCCGGACGACTCCCCTTGACATTCTATAATTCTCTATCGGAACTACCCGCTTTCAACAATTATTCAGTGAAAAATCGTACATATCAATACTTTACCGGTAAACCGCTGTATGAGTTTGGTTACGGTCTCAGTTATACATCTTTTGAGTATAGTAACTTGATGACTAAAGTGAATGCAGATAATGTAGAAGTGACATTTACAATAAGCAATACCGGCAAATATGATGGCGACGAGGTTGCACAGGTGTATGTGAAGTATCCCGAAACCGGTACATACATGCCTATAAAGCAACTACGTGGATTCAAACGTACGCACATCAAAAAAGGCGATTCTCAAACAATAACTATCGTTATTCCCCAAAAGGAACTTCGTTATTGGAATGAGAAGAGTAAACAATTTGTTACTCCCATGGGTAAATACACTATCGAAGTTGGTGCATCATCACAAGATATACGTCTTGTGAAATCTGTAAATATTGAAAAATAATAACTATATTGCACACCGATTGTCTCTATCTGGCAATCGGTGTGCTTTTTTATATGAAATATGAAAATACATCGCATTATATTATTGTATTTATTTCTATACATATCTCTCGGAATTCAGGCCCGAGAGATAGTAAACCTTGATTTTGGTTGGTCTTTTCATCGTGGAGATATTACGTATCGATATGATGTGCTCGATTGTTCCGATTGGGAGATTGTAACCGTCCCACACGATTGGGCTATCGAAGGCCCGTTTGACCTCAATGAGGATATGCAATTCGTTATGGTGATTGAAGACGGCGATACTGAAGCTCGTCTCCGCACCGGTCGTACAGGAGCGTTACCGGCGACGGGAATAGGTTGGTATCGTAAGGAAATCGCTCTCGATGAAGACGACAAAGGTAAGTTGATATATATAGAATTTGATGGCGTGATGAGCAATGCTGAGGTATATTTCAATGGGAATTATATAGGTAAGCGGCCCTATGGTTATGCCTCATTCTCTTTTGATGTATCGAAATATGCTCGTTTCGGTGCTCAAAATCATCTCGACGTACGTGTGGAAAATAAGCCTGAGAGTTCTCGTTTTTATACCGGTGCCGGCATATATCGTCCGGTGCGAATGGTGCTTACCCACCCTGTGCATGTAGCTCATTGGGGTACATACGTAACGACCCCTTCGATTACACCCAAGCGAGGTAGCGTTTTCATTACTACTACAGTAAACGCAAATACTGATTTTCCCGTCGACGCAAAACTTGTAACAACTATTTACGACCCTGCGGGCAAAAAAGTGTCATCGACAACCTCTTCTCATAAGTTTAAAGGAGAATATAACTATAATCAATCTTGTAATGTTCGCAATCCCCTTATGTGGAATATTGACTCTCCGCATCTGTATACTGCTGTTTCGGAGATTCATTGCAAGGGGGTAGTTGTCGATTCATATACCACACGTTTTGGATTTCGTACCATACATTTCGATAAGGATAAAGGTTTTTTCCTGAACGGAAAATCGACCAAAATTAAAGGTGTATGCCTGCATCACGATTTGGGGCCTTTGGGAGCAGCCGTCAATCGTCGTGCAACTGAACGACAGCTCCAAATTATGAAAGAAATGGGCTGTAATGCCATACGTACGGCACATAATCCTTCATCGCTCGAGTTGCTCGATATATGTGATAGCATCGGACTTATGGTGCAGGTAGAGGCATTTGATGAGTGGAAAAACGGGAAGTGTGTCAATGGATATAATCTCTATTTCGATGAATGGGCCGAGCAAGACCTGACCGATCTTATTCATCGCGACCGAAATCATCCCTCTGTTATTATGTGGAGTATCGGTAATGAACTGCGTGAGCAAGGCGATAAAGATGGTTGGAAAGTCGCGAAATTTCTGCATGATATTGCTCATCGCGAAGATCCTACGCGCCCTACGACGGCAGGTTACAACAATCATTGGGGGGCTATCGAAAACGGACTTGCTGATGTTGTCGATTTGGTAGGATTCAATTATAAACACTTCGATTACGTAGCACAACACGAAAAACACCCCGATTATATTCTTTATGGCAGTGAAACAGCTTCGGCTGTAAGTTCACGCGGGGTATATAAATTCCCTATTCGCGACAATTGGGAACCGTGGTATAGCGATTATCAACTGTCGAGTTACGATATGGATTATGTGCCATGGGGTAGTGCACCCGATACCGAGTTTGAAAAACAAGATGACAATGAGTTCCTCCTTGGTGAATTTGTGTGGACCGGTTTTGATTATCTCGGAGAACCTTCACCTTATGGCGAGGGATCGCCATCGCGTAGTTCATACTTCGGTATTGTCGATTTGGCAGGCTTGCCAAAGGATCGTTATTATCTCTATCGCAGCCAATGGAGCGATGAGCCGGTTTTGCATGTTATGCCACATTGGAATTGGCACGACAGAATAGGACAGGAGGTACCCGTGCAATGTTATACCAACTATCCCGAGGTCGAACTTTTTGTCAATGGTGAGAGTAAGGGGCGATGCCGTAATGTTGAGAATGATAAGTTCCGTCGTTATCGCATGCGGTGGGACAATGTGATATATATACCCGGAGAAATAAAAGTGGTCGCTTATGATGACCATGGCGTAGCTTGTGAGGAACGTGTAGTAAAAACTGCCGGAAGACCTCAAAAAATATCGTTGACTCCCGACCGAAGAGTCATTACAGCCGATGGTAAAGATTTGTCATTTATTACAGTCGATATCTGTGATGAAAATGGCAATTTATGCCCTCGTGATGCCTCTATGCTCTTTGTCAAAGTATCGGGGTGCGGACGTTTGCGTGCATTGTGCAATGGCGATGCAACAGATCTCACCTCATTCTCGTCCAATTATATGAGAGCCTTCAGCGGTAAACTTGTAGTTGTTGTTGAGTCTGGAAGTGAAAGCGGTGATATCGAAGTTGTTGTCACCGGTGAGCGGCTTACGACTGCTACTTGTAAACTTTCTGCAATAAAACATGAAAATTAGATATATATGAAACGCATTTTTTTATTCGTAGTGGCATTTATGATGATTGTGGGTAGCGTATTTGCGCAAAAAGCACTCAAAGCCTATGTTGTTTCAAATGCCCATTTCGATACGCAGTGGAATTGGACTGTACAGACATCTATCGATGAGTATATCGCAAATACCCTTCAACGCAATTTGTGGTTATTCGAAAAGTACCCCAATTATCTTTTCAATTTCGAAGGCGGTGTCAAGTATAGTTGGATGAAAGAGTATTATCCTGCCGACTATGAACGAATAAAAAAATATATAGCTAACGGTCGATGGCATATAGCCGGTGCTTCGTGGGACGCCAATGACACCCATGTACCCTCTCCCGAGTCGGCAATGCGTAATATTTTATTGGGTCAAGAATATTATAAAAAAGAGTTTGGCATAAAATCCGATGATGTATTTCTTCCTGATTGTTTCGGATTCAGTGCTACATTGCCGTCTATTGCTGCTCATGCAGGGTTGATAGGTTTTTCAACTCAGAAACTGCAATGGCGTAAATATCCTTTCTATGGTGAGAATAAAATCCCATTCGACATAGGTATTTGGAGGGGAATCGATGGCTCTCTTTTGTATGCAGCTCTCAATGCTCTTGATTACACCCATCGTTGGGGAGGTGAGGATATAAGCAACAATGAAGAATTGAAACGCTTGGCTTCAAATTCACCATTGGGTATCGCGTATCGTTATTATGGCACAGGCGACCGAGGTGGCGCTCCTACACTGCCATCGGTCGTTTCACTCGAAAAGGGTGTGAACGGAGAGGGCGATGTTGAAATAATACCCGCCACATCGTCACAGTTGTATCATGACCTGAAAAATAAGTATGCCGATGCAAAGTTACCCGAATATTCAGGAGAGTTGTTGATGGATATTCATGGTACCGGCTGTTACACCTCTCAAGCCGCCATGAAATTGTACAATCGTCGCAATGAACAACTTGCCGATGCCGCAGAGCGTATTTCGGTTATGGCGCATCATTATACAGGATATACATATCCGCAAGAGACTCTCAATGAAAATTGGAGACGTTTTATTTGGCATCAATTCCACGACGACCTTACCGGTACAAGTATCCCCGAGGCATATCCGTTTTCTTGGAATGATGAAATTATTGCACAATCGGTTTTTGCGGACCTTATACAGACAGCAGCGGCTCGACTTGCTCGACAAATGGATACTCGTGTAAAAGGCACACCGCTACTTCTTTACAACCCTGTTGCAACTACACATAATTCTCGAGTCGTCGTAGAGATTCCTACAACAATCACTCCAAATTCTGTACGAGTTTTAGGACCTGATAAGGTGGAGTGTAATTCTCAATTACTTGCATATGATGAAGGGCGTGCACAGATTGCATTTACGGCATCACTGCCACCTACAAGCCTTTCTATATACGATATACAGTTATCGGCTTCGACCAAGTCTGTGCCGATAAAATATCCCAAAGTCGATGGTAATGTAATAGAAAACAGTATATATCGTGTGTCGCTTGATGAGAATGGTGATATTGCTTCGATTATCGATAAACGTTGCAATAGGGAGTTGGTCGAAAAAGATAAACCTTTCCGTCTTGCACTTATAACCGACAATGAATCCTATTATTGGCCGGCATGGGAGATACATAAAAATGTAATAGATAGAGAACCTTTGTCAGTAAATAAAAATGTGAAAATTTCGACGGCTGAGCAAGGTCCTGCTTCGGCAGCACTTCGTATTGAGCGTAGCGACGGCGCATCACGTTATATTCAATATATACGCCTTACCGAAGGTGCCTGTGATGATCGTATTGATATTGTAACCGAGATTAATTGGGCAACGAAGGCATCTTTGCTCAAAGCCGAGTTCAATACAACAGTTTATTCACAAGAAGCATCATATGATTTAGGTGTCGGACACATACGTCGCGGTAATAATACCAAGATTGCTTATGAAGTACCGGCTCAACATTGGGCCGACCTTTCGCATGATGATTATGGCATAACCTTTATGACCGATTGTAAATATGGTTGGGACAAGCCCGATGATAATACATTGCGTCTTACACTTCTGCATACTCCTGTATCGAATTACAAAGAATTTGCCTATCAAAGTAATCAAGATTTAGGTTTTCATCGTTTTACCTATTCTATAGTAGGACATGAGGGGAATCCATGTTTTGACAAACTTTCGCTTTGCGCCGAACAACTCAACAATCCGGTTATTCCATATATCGTATCAAAGCATAAAGGTTCATTAGGTAAGCAGATCTCGTTTGCATCTGTCGATGGTGGAGCTGTGTTGAAGGCTGTGAAAAAAGCAGAAAATTTCGATGCTTACGTGGTACGTGTGTATGAAAAATCGGGTAAAATCCAAGAGGGCGTGCAGATAACTTTCCCGGCCGATATAGAATGGGCGGCAACTCTCAATGGCGCTGAAGATATAATTACCGAATTACCCGTAAAGGGCAATAAACTTAAATTTGATATTAATAAATTTGGTATTAAAACATTCGCTGTCCGATTGAAGCAAAAATTGTCCGATAGTGATTTTGATACAAAGTATGCCATGCTTCCCATACGTCGTGATTTTACTGCATTCACGCCCGATCCGTTACGTAGCATTGGCACTTTCGATGCGGCCGGAAACTCTTATCCTACCGAGATGGTTCCCGATACAATAGTTTCTGCCGAGATACCGTTGGCTCTCCATACCGAGCCGGGTACGGGGCACATTATGCGATGTGAAGGGCAAACGATAGATTTACCTGTCGATAAGGAGTATAAATACCTATATCTCTTTGCTGCATCGTCCGACGGTGATAGAAATGTTACGTTCAAGTTCGACGATAAACCCGTGCAATGCCGTATCCCATATTATTCCGATTTTTATGCGCAGTGGGGACATACCGGATTGACAACCGGATATGTGCGTGAGCACCCGTTGGCCTATGTGGGCACCCATCGTCATACAAAATCGGGTAAAAACGAACCATATAAATTTACGTATATATATCGTATTAAATTAGAGATTCCTGCCGGTGCCAAAGCGTTACATCTTCCTGATGATTATAAGGTCGCAATATTCGAAGCCACAGTGGCATACGATACTCTCGACGATATTGTACCGGCTTCTGAAATACGGTCATTGTCTATCAAATAGTTTATAATCATTGCCTATTTAAATGGTGTCGAAGATTTTCTTTGACACCATTTTTTTATTTATAGAATAATTTGTATGATATATTCCGATTGGATTAATATAATTTTACCTCGTAAAAATCTGTGATTATGAAAAAATATTTTCTTAGTAAAATTATGTTGTTGTGTTGCGCTTTTTTGTCGAGTTGCTCGGTAAATGCGCAAGAATGGCAAATGAAGCAGGGTCCTATGATGACACCTTGGGCAGCTGAAATCGATGCCGAAAATGTATGGCAAGAATATCCACGTCCGCAAATGGTACGTAGTGAATGGCTCAATCTTAACGGTATTTGGGATTTAAGAAAAGGTGTAGTCGATGAAACATATTCGGCCGATTTTATCTATGATAAAAAAATATTGGTTCCATTCCCTATTGAATCAGCACTCTCGGGGGTAATGGAAAAAAGCGATGAGCAATGTTATTGGTATCGTCGTACAGTGACTATACCAGAGTCAATGCGTCAAAAAAATATTTTACTTCATTTTGGCGCGGTCGACTGGCAGGCCGTCGTATATGTCAATGGCGTGAAGGTGGGTAGTCATACCGGTGGTTATGATCCCTTCTGTTTTGATATTACGTCGGCTCTTACATCTGATAGCCAACAAGAGATTGCTGTGTATATATATGATGATACAGGAGTGAAAGGCCAACCCACAGGGAAACAATCGAAAAATCCGGCAATATGTTGGTACACGGCTGTCAGCGGTATATGGCAGACAGTATGGCTCGAGCCGGTGAATCCCGAACATATTGTTTCACTCGAAATGGAGCCCAATCTCGACCAATCGTGGTTACGACTCAAAGTAAATGCATCTGTAAGCGAAGGTATAACCTTGAATGCCGCAATCAAAAATCATGAAGGAAATGTCGTAGCCGAACTCAGTAACGCAAAAGTAGACGCTCTTACCACGATGACTCTTTCATCGGTAAGACCATGGTCTCCGTCCGACCCGTATCTGTATGATCTCGATGTATTTCTCATGAAAGATGGCACTGTCGTCGACTCGATACGTAGCTATTGCGGTATACGCAAAATCGAGGTCAAGCCTGTTGATGGAACACCCCGTATCTTTTTGAACAATGAACAGATATTCCAGTTGGGCCCGCTCGATCAAGGCTATTGGCCCGATGGATTGTACACCGCTCCATCTGACGAGGCGCAGTTGTATGATATACGTGTCACCAAAGATTTGGGATTCAATATGTCGCGTAAGCATATCAAACTCGAGCCATCGCGTTGGTACTATCATTGTGACCGCGAGGGGTTACTGGTGTGGCAAGACCTGCCAAGTCCCAATATAGTGGAAGGCCATGAAGCTTTTGCCAAATCAAACTTTGAGTCTGAGACTGTCAATATAATTGCCGCATACAAAAATCACCCATCGATTATACATTGGGTTGTATTTAATGAAGGTTGGGGGCAATTCGATACCGAACGTATGACCTCTATTGTCGATAGTAAAGTCAATAGTTTGGTGCCGGCTCGTTTTGGAAAAACTTCGCTTATTTGTTGTGCCAGTGGTTGGAATGATGCCGAAGTAGGACAGATTATTGATACGCACAGCTATCCCAATCCTTCTTGCCCTTCAAATCCTACCCGTGCAGCGGTATGTGGCGAGTATGGTGGTATTACACTCAAAGTGAAAGGGCATATATGGCCGGGTGGTGATTTTGGATATACAGCTGTAGAAACAAGTGAAGATTTTACTGCCTATTTCAATAAATTATGCGATCAAATAAAAGATTTGTATTATCAAGGCCTCAATGCTGCGGTATATACCCAAATCTCTGATGTGGAAATAGAGAAGAACGGTATTCTTACGTATGATCGAAAAGTATTGAAACCGGCTTTGCCTTATACCGATTTGAAAGGTAAGATACAAGAGTGTATCGCTATGCCACACGACAAAACTATTATTAAGACAATATTATCTACTTCGGACACTCATCGATATACATGGAGGTATAATACAAGTGCTGATGTGCCACGTCGATGGTTCGATGTCGGATTTGACGACTCGGAATGGAAAACCGGTATGGCGGCTTTTGCGGCTAATCTTCCTGTCGCATCGGCGCATTTGAAAGGTACAGATTGGAATACATCGCAGATATATATGCGTCGCTGGTTCTACCTCGGCGATATATCGAGAGAGCATATCGATTCATTGCGTTTTATGACCTATCACGACGATGATATCACAATTTACATTAATGGAATGAAAGCGGCTTCGCGCACCGGTTGCGTATTCGATTTCACTCCACTCGATATTTCTCAAGAATGTAAAGATGCACTTAAACCTAATAGTTGGAATTTGATTGCTGTCGCCGGAAAACAAGGTGGTGGTCAGCAAATCATGGATGTGGGACTGGCGGCCTTCGTATCAGCCGATTTCGAATATGTTGAGAATTTCGATAATCTCAGCAATCCGGTTTCGTCCGAGATTCCAAATACGCAATTTACCCCTGTAACACCGAAGTATAAAATAGTATCTTCTCCTGTTCCGGCCGAGCCTGTTCAATCAAACAAAGGTTCTGTGGCTGCCGGTAGTTTCTACCATACAGCCGACCGTTCAAATGTCGCCTGGGGTGATTTCGATAACGACGGAGTTCTCGAATTGGTTTATTCGGGTAAAAACGAACATATTTCATCTTCTGCTTCGGCTCTTGTTTACGATTACAGAGGCGACGATGCTTTTGTGCGTGAGACAAGTCCATTTGAAGTATGTTATTATGCATGCCCTGCTTGGCTCGATTATAATAACGATGGTTTGCTCGACTTGTTTGTGCCCGGATTGAAAAATTACAATTATGAAGACGACCTTAATGATGTCGCTGCCTTTTTGTACGAAAATAAAGGTGTAGATGCTGACGGCAAGTGCCGTTTTGAAGAGGTCAATGCGGCCACTAAGGAGGGAAACAATATGGGATTATTCCCTATATATAATGATAAAGATGGTGGACGTTCTCGTCATTGGGTATCGACCGGTGACTATGATCGTGATGGATATATAGATATTGTTGTAACAGGTCGCGATGATTATGAAATAGATGGCATAGCGCAGCACGACCGTCGTGCCGTATATCTCTATCGTAACAATGAAGGTAAGGGATTTATCCGACAAGAAACCCCGCTCGATGGCTCGCGTCCTTTCTTGGGATTGGCTCGTGGTTCGGTACATTTTGCCGATATGGACAATGATAGTTGGCTCGATATTGTATCTACCGGATATGGTGTCGGTGAAGATAATCTGCATATATATTGGAACAATGGCGACGGAACGTTCTCGGAGACATCACAAGAGTTCTCCGGTGCATACGATGGCGCAAGTATGATTGCCGATTTCAACGGTGATGGATTATCAGATATTCTTCTTACAGGATTTTCTCGCAATAAAGGCGGAAACGTTGCAAAATCGGTTTATATATATGAAAATAAAGGTAATCGAGTTTTCTTGATGTTGAGCGATGATTTCTGTGGATTCGAGGGCGTCGATGGCTCTACACCCTCTGTGGCCGATGTCAATCATGACGGTCTGCCCGATATATTGATTGGTGGGCATGGCGAGCAGCACGAAATCACTACATGGTTATATCTTAATAGTGGAGATTTCTCGTTTACTTCGTATGGTGCATATTATAACGATCCATTTGGTAAGTTAGGTTCTTTTGCTCGCATCAGTCATGGTAATAATCATCTTATCGATTATAATAACGATGGTTATCTCGATGCTTGGAATATGGGCTGGGCACAATCATCTGTTTGCTCAAATGCCTGCTCGGCGCAATTGTATAAGAATGTTTCCGACCCCGCAAAAGTTGCGCCTAATGCGGCACCCGATGCACCCGAAAATCTGCGTTGTACCTATGATCGCACAAGCCAAACTGTGCGCTTTATATGGAATGTAGCTTCCGATGATTTCACTTCTTCGTTGGCCCTACGATATAATATATATGTGCGTAAGAAAGATTCTGACAAATGCTTTATGACCGTCCCTGCCGATATATCCACCGGATATATAAAAGTGAGTGAAATTTCGGGCGAGATTATGTCGAATACTTATTCGATGTATATTCCTCTCGAAGATGCCGAGTATGAATGGGGTGTTCAAGCTATAGATAACGGTAAACGTGGAAGTACTTTCGCTACATCGTCGTTCAATCCCGAAAAAACATCGGATATTAAAGAGGCTGTTTTGAACAATGCCGACATATATGCCGAGCATGGCGTATTACATTATAGTGTATCTCAGTCTGCTCAATTGATGATTTATGATGTTGATTCTTCGCTTATTATGGCTCGTTCTATAACGGGCGATGGCGAGATAACAGGTATTTCAAGAGGTGTGTATATAGTTATACTTACTTGGCCAAGTGGTAAGTATATTCATAAGGTTGTTTTATAGCTTGGTTGTTTAATGTGGAACGGCGGGTAGATTTTCATCTCCCGCCGTTTTTTATGGTTATTATGCTAAATGGCTTTTAGGGTTCTTGATTGATATATTCAAAGTATTTAAATTGCCCTTCACTGTTGCTTGTTGAGGACGAAGTGGAATATAGGCCCAGCATATTGCCGGTAAATCCACCGGCTGTCTCGGTACTGATGTAACGTGTGTTTATTTCTCCGGCAGGAGTATATTTTTTACCATCGGTCGAGTACTCGAAATAATATTTATCGGGAGTGCCTTTTACTTGCAGATATATGTCTCCCTTAATGGGTATATCGGATGCGATATGCTCTATATTGCCCAATCGATAACGTACCACAAGGTGCTGTTTCCCTTTGGCTCGTTGTTGTATAGCTATATCGCAGTGGCTCTCTTCAAACATGTATACTGTGAGACCACATTCGTCACCCGGCTTGCCGTTATGTAAGCGGACTGTGGTTGTGGCTGTAAAATGAGTATGAGCAACACGTCGGCATAATAGAGTAGGACTATATTCTTTGTGGTCGAGACCGATTTTTGTTCCTTTCAAAATCAATCCTTTATCTGTAATACGATAATTTTCGGGATAAGGATTACGCACATGTACCCATTCGTGATTCAATCCATCTTTTCCGAAATGTATTCGTGTAGGTTGTTTTGCTGGCTGTTGTT
Source organism: Bacteroidales bacterium (assembly GCA_045606385.1). Lineage (GTDB taxonomy): Bacteria > Bacteroidota > Bacteroidia > Bacteroidales > UBA11471 > Caccoplasma. The sequence goes on from JAZURX010000009.1 coordinate 27,388, forward strand.
GGGGAAGAGTAGGTACGTCCATTTCGAGCGATAATGTCCCATTCCCATTTATGACAGGCCACGCATTGCGGTCCCATCGTACGGGGGCTAAAAATGTTTCACGTCCCAATAGGTGGTGGTTGCCGTTGAGCGGGCGGAAGGCAAGGCAAGCCACCCACCATGAGCCATCGGTCGCTTCGAATAGTTCTGCATGACCTACACCCTGTATCGGGCTGTGTTGTGTCACCATATTTATATGTGTAAGTATGGGATTTGATGGATTGCTTTCATAAGGACCATATATATCTTTACTACGTGCAATAGAGACTTTATGCCCATATTCAGTACCACCCTCGGCTATCAGCAGATAATACATATTGTCTTTTTTGTAGATATGCGGTGCTTCGGGGTATCTGCCACCTGTGCCTCGCCATATTGCGCGTCCCTCTGTGAGCTGTTCTCCTGTCATGGGGTCTATCTCGCATAGCGTGATAGTATTGTCGGGATTACTCACCATATAACATATACCATTCTCGAAGTATAGCGATGGGTCTATACCTCCTTGTTTCAGCCACACAGGCTCGCTCCACTCTCCGCGTGGATCGGTCGTGTGTACAAGGAAATTACCCCCATGCGATACATTAGTTGTTATCATATAGAATCTCCCTTCGTGGCAACGTATAGTCGGGGCATAGATTCCGCCCCATGTATTTGTGCCTTTTAATGGCAGTTGGGAGTCGCGTGTGAGACAGTGTCCTATCTTTTCCCAGTGTATAAGGTCTTTGCTATGGAAGATAGGTACGCCCGGGAAAAATTGGAAACTGCTGGTTACAAGATAGTAGTCATCACCGACTCTGCATACACTTGGGTCGGGGTAAAATCCCGATATTACAGGATTTTTGTATCCCGATGTCGATTGTGCCGATATTCCGATGCACATCGATAACGCTAAAAATAACAATAGATTTTTTTTCATAAAAATCGCAGAATTTGCAATTATCTTAGAATTAAACGGTTATTCGGGTTGCATGGAAATTGGGTAACGAGATGGCAACCGTTCCTATTTCAGAGTTCTTTATTGTTTTGCATCAATGACATAACTCCTGATACACAAAGGTACAACTTTTTTATGAA
>JAZURX010000010.1:0-26613 GCA_045606385.1 Bacteroidales bacterium
TTTTTTAAGTTATTATTTTATTTTACTTTTGTATATATAATCATATATGTATGAAGAAAAAAAGTATTCTTGACATGCAACGCATCAGTGCCGATGAGTTTCGCAATGCTTATAAAATACCATTAGTTATTATACTTGATAATGTACGAAGTCTCAATAATATAGGTTCAGTATTTCGTACAAGCGATGCTTTCAGGGTATCGTCTATATATTTGTGTGGTATTACAGCTACTCCTCCTCAACCCGAAATTCATAAGACAGCTCTCGGTGCAGAAGATAGTGTTTTATGGGAATATTATGAGGATACGACAGTACTGGTAAAAAAATTAAAAGATGAAGGTTATATAGTTTATGCTATTGAACAGGTCGAAAACAGTATATCATTACAAGACATACAGCTAAGTAAAGATAAAAAATATGCTGTTGTATTGGGTAATGAAGTAAAAGGAGTGCAACAAATTGTGGTAGATATTTGTGATCAGAGTATAGAAATACCACAATATGGTACAAAACATTCGCTCAACGTATCGGTAACTGCCGGTTTGGTGATATGGGATTTTTTCAAACAATTATTTTAATATATAGACTGAATTTTACTATGTATTATATAAGTGCTGATGATGGTTTATAACTGTCCGTTCTCTACCAATATTACTATTTCTTCAAGTATTTTATCTTTACCTTCCGGTTCCCATTCTTTACGCAGACTCACACCAAACATACTGCCAAAAGTTTGCCAAAAAGTTGCTCTAAAACCACCTAAAAAAGCTTTTATAAGTTGATAAGAAGATTGATTACACTCTCTATCTATAAGTCTTATCAATAATTTGGCTTGGTTATAAGTAAAGTTTTTCAAAACAGGTTTATATTCTTCAAATAACTCTTTTTCCATACGTTTTAAATGTTTATTTCTTTCTTCTTCGGGCAAAGTCTGTATATATTCATAGGTTTCTATAAGAGCATTATGAACAAGTTTGGCGTATGGTAATACTTTTTTTACATCACGTACATTTTTCCAATAATATTCTTTTTCTTTTTTGCTTTTGAAAATTCTTTTCTGAAAACAATATACCGGTCGCATGATGATGAGTGTAGCTGTATCACCGTCATCGTTCACAAAACTTGTCACTCGCTGATAATATCGCGACTGCGCATATAAGGTTGTGTTGCATATAATACAACACGCAAAAATAATTATTATGAAATAGACTCTTTTCACAATTTACAAAAGTAATGTTTTTGTGGCTTAGTATATAATAAATAACCTTTTTTCTATTATTTTGTATATTTATAATTTCATTATAAGTTGTTTTAATTCATTTTATATGAAGAATATAATATTATTCTTATATGATACATTATCAATAACTATTAATAAAGAAATATAGTGTCATATATAAAACTTAAAAAAATAATAAATGTTATCTTTGTGAGGTATAAACATCGTTATTAATTATGTCTACGCAATTGTTTCACAATATTGTATTCGGTCCGGTGCATAGTCGTCGGTTAGGAATTTCGTTGGGTGTAAATTTGTTACCCGATGATGGAAAGTTATGTACATTCGATTGTATTTATTGTGAATGTGGGTACAATTCCGAACGTAAGTCTTCTCACTCGTTACCTACTCGTGAGGAGGTATATAATGCGTTATATCATGTATTATATACACGTTACGATAAAGGTGAAAAACTCGATGTAATTACGTTTGCCGGCAATGGTGAACCTACTTTACACCCTCAATTTGCAGATATAATCGACGATACGATAGTTTTAAGAAATAAATTTTTTCCCGATGCAAAAGTCAGTGTATTGTCTAATGCTACACGCATCGATAGAGAAGATGTATATGCAACACTTCGTAAAGTAGATAACAATATATTGAAACTCGACTCTGTATTCGATGATACCATATGTCGTATTAATGCTCCTGTGTCGGCACGATTTACGGCGGCGGAATTGATAAGGAACTTATGTGCTTTTGAAGGAAATCTTATTATACAAACACTTTTTCTGCAAGGTATGCATAATGGAGAGATTATAGACAATACAACAGAAGAGGAAGTAAGCGCGTGGCTCGAAACTATACAGCGTATATCACCTCGACAAGTCATGATATATACCATAGATCGTGATACACCCGAGCAAAATTTACGTAAAGCTTCACCTGATATTCTCGACGCCATTGCCCGCAGAGTAGAATCATCAGGTATTGCCGTATCGGTTTCTTATTAATGTATTATAATTTTATAGGTCTTACCATTATAGTATATAAGATATATGCCCGATGGTAAATTTATAGGAATATAATCATCGGTTGTCATACATTTATGTATACACTTACCTGTCATATCATATATGTACAGAGTACTTGTATTATAATCTTTCAAGTATAGACATCTATTGTTGTGATTATATATTATGTTTTCGTCGTAAAAGTGTGTTTGTGGTATAGACGATGTTGTTTCACTTATGATACCTATTAATGTAATTTGATCTATACATATACTTCCTGCTCCCGATAATATACCTTCGAACATCAATTGACATTGCAACATTTTTTCATCAAATGGTATAGTAATTTGTGTCCACGCGTCGTCTATTTCTGTAAGTGATTTCAAAATAGACCATTCATCATCAGTTGATTTACGATAATATATATTAAAAGTTGCATTGGATAACAATGTAAAATTTTTAGAGTATATGTATAGTGATAATTCTTTTATAATAGTTTTTTCATAATGGTACAAAGGTGTTATCAATCTGCTTCTATTAATAGAGGTGCTTGTGTTTTTTAAGTATGTATAATTATCATTATCCATTATAGAAGGTAAATATTTATCTTTTAATAAAGACGAACCCATTGAATAAAAAACACTCCATGAATTATTTCCATTCAATGTTTCATTTTGCCAGCCTTCGGGTAAGTATGATTGAGAAAAGGTTTCTTTTACAAGTTCTTTTTCTATGTAGTTTTCAAGGGCTATATCACCATTGTTTAATTCTTTAATTTTTAGTGATATTTGTGGTATATTTCCGTGCCATGAAAATATTGCGGGGGCTGAATTGGTACTCCATTCACTATTATTGCTTGTACCGGGAAAAGGACAGCCGTCGCTGTTGATATTTCCGTAGTTACCATTTTCGGGTGTTATGTATTTCGACGATGCACATACAATATAGCAACCCTGTGGGTGAGAAGTATTAATGTTGTTTGTCTTGGCCATGTTGGCTATATTGTCGTGTATGTGATATATAAGAAGACCTTTACCGGGATTACCTATGTCGAATCCGTCGTAATTTCTGTTTTCGAGCAGATAGTAGTCTCCCCCCGGCATATCGAGCCGATAAATATATTCTTTATTGAAATTAGAAGGTTTCAGTGCAATTTCATTTGTATTATCTATTTCGGTAGGTATTACCCAACCGAAATTATAAGCCTTTACGTAGGGATTGAAATTGGCAGGGGTGATGCCGTCGTTGTTCCAGCTTCCCGAAGCCATGATGTCCCAATTTCCGGTTCCCTCATAATTTCCACCTATATTATCATCTGTGTCGTAATAATCTATGGCTCCCAAGGCGTGTCCCATTTCGTGACAATGTACCCCTATACGCGATATTCCTGTTCCGCTGTTATTTCTTAATTCGGGTGAACAAGAATATTTGTCTATTTTTATGTTTTGCGCTACGATAGCTGGAAAAGTCGATTCATGTGACCAAATGGCATTTGATGAAGCACCTGCTTCTTCTCCATATCCGGCAAATACTATATGTATATTATCTACATATCCATCGCCGTTGTAATCGTAATTACTGAAATTTATCTCTTCTGTGACTCTGTTTACGGCCTCAATGAACAATTCATATGGAGCTGCATCATTTCCGTTACCTCCTGCGTTTTTTCCATAGTGGCTCATGTTGTATTTTGCCGTATACGGACCTGTAATATCACACGTAAAATTTAATTGACCGTATGAGGCATATTCGAAATAATCTCTTACACTGCCGGCAGCACCATCGTCGCTGTATCCTCTTTCATTGAATAGTGCGTAGAAGTCGCTGCGACTTTTGGTAAACTTCACATCGGCAAATTCCATAAGTATGACAAGAGCTTTACGTTCGCCTGTTATGGGGTTGATAGTGTTTTTTGTGTTATTATCTGAATTCGTGCGTTGAGTCTTTCTCTCTATGCGGAGAGGTATATTTTTATTGAGTGAAGTGAGAAATTTATGTAATTTTTCTCTGCTGTCTGATAATTTATATGCCGACAAAGTGGCATATCCTTCAGAATCTTCTTTGGCATAGTACCACTCGTCGGCATTACGTAGTAAGATATAATTATCGTCTGTTATTGCCCATTTATTGTTTTCATCACCTTGCATGGTGATATACACTGTACGGTGAGGTGTCACCACTTTTATTTTATGAGGATACGCCGGCACGGCGTGTAAGTCGGCAAATGACAATAAACTTAGTATACAGATAAATATACGTTGCATTTATTAGTCTCGTTTGCCGTCAAAACTATAATAACTTACATAATAATTACCATTATTATCTATACCTGTTATCGCTTGCATAGAGAGGGATAAGTATTTATTTTGTATATTAATTGAATAATTCCTTAGGGTTTCGTTTTTTAGACGATACACCTCATCGTTTTTTTCTATATTAAAATTTATTTTTTCATTTAAAAATTTAGCTTCTAATGATACGACTGTGTTAGATATTCTTGTTATTGTTATTGTTGCCGCATCTTCAGCCAATGAATTATCAATCTCTAATTTACCTGTGTATATACCTTCAATTTCTTTAGCGTAGTTCTCAAATTCATCATCACTACTGCAGGAGGTAAATGATATACCCATTCCGATAAAGGCTATCAACATAGCCAAAAATTTTACTTTTTTCATTGTAAATATTTTTTTTAAGGTGAATAAATAATTTGTGGCAAAGATATAAAATAGTAAAAATTAAAACAATATTTTTCAAGAAAAAATAATTTTATTTCACATTTAACAAATACATAATAATGCATCATATATGAAAAGCGTGATAAAAAATGATAATAATTTTTTGTTGATAGAAAATTGATTACCTTTGTAACGATACAAATATCAAATACGCTTTCGGAAATAATTTTACACATATTGATAGTATAGATAATGGAGGTGTATCGAGCGATACGCCTCCTAAGGTCGAGGTTTACGTTGATACTCTTGTGCGTAAGCCTGCTTTTTTTATGCGTACGTAGCGTATAATTTATTATGCATAAAATATTAATATACAATCAACAATAAGCATTCAAAAATAAGATTATATGGGACTTATGTTTCTATACCTTTTCCTTGCTTTAGGTATATCATTTACTTGTTCTGTACTTGAGGCTGTATTGCTATCTACGCCTATGTCGTTTATTACCATGAAAGAGCAGGAGGGAGGAAAATCGGCGATTATATTGAAGAATTACAAACAAAATATAGACAAGCCTATTGCTGCCATACTTTCGCTCAATACGATAGCGCATACCGTAGGAGCGGCCGGTGTGGGTGCCGAGGCTACTCGCATATTTGGTGAAGCCTATTTCGGTGTTGTTTCAGCGGTACTTACATTACTTATATTGATATTGTCTGAGATTATACCAAAAACAATAGGTGCTAATTATTGGCGTAATTTGGCTCTGTTTTCGGCTCAAGTCATACATGTGATGGTATTTATAAGTTATCCTCTTGTATGGCTTTCGGAGTTTATTACACGTATATTTACGCCCAAAAACAAAATGGCTTCGGTAAGTCGCGAAGAGGTATCGGCCATGGTTACTGTAGGTGAGGAAGAGGGAGTATTCAAGGATAAGGAGAATAAAGTGATACAGAATCTTATCCGTCTCAACAATGTGAAGGTAAAAGATGTAATGACTCCACGAGTGGTGACTGCGGTAGCCTCCGAAGATATGACCTTACGTGATTTTTACGATGAGAAATCGTATCGTTTCTATTCGCGTATACCTATATATGGCGATAGTAAAGACTATATTACCGGCTATGTGTTGCGTCGTACCGTACTCGAAAATCTTACGGAAGATAAGTTTGATGTAAAATTGAAAGATATATGTCGTCCCATGCCCTATTTCTCTGAAAATAAATCGGTATCGACCGTATGGGAGAAGATGCTCGAACATAAAGAGCAAATAGCCCTTATTGTCGACGAATATGGCTGTTTTCGCGGTATTATCACTATGGAAGATGTGGTAGAGACCATATTCGGTCTCGAAATCATCGACGAAACCGATACTGTGGTCGACATGCAGCAATTGGCTCGCGATAGGTGGAATGCCCGCATGGAGCGTTACAAGGCCATGTAAGCGTTGGTGTATATAAGATTGCAGTGCCCGACATATTATAATGCGGGCACTGTTTATGTATAATAATCCACTATTTATACCTATAAATCCTCTTTATTTTGTATAATAGTCAATACATTTGCTATAGATAAAAAATATACATCATGAAAATTTTTAGGATCTTTATTTGTATCGTTGTAGTATTGTTGTGCGCGCGAGTATCTGCGCAATGTATAGTAAATCTGCCCGACGAGGTATATCAGGGAGTACCTTTCGATATGGCGAAGGTAGAGCAACCTCTGTTTCCCGATTATAGAGTATCGATAGTCGATTTTGGTGCGGTGAGTGGTAGTCGTTCGCTCAATACCGATGCCATAAACGGTGCCATACGCCATGTAAATGAACGGGGTGGAGGTGTAGTGGTGATACCTGCCGGTATGTGGGTAACGGGGCCTATAGAGTTACTCAGTAACGTATGTCTGCATACCGAAAGCAACGCGTTTGTTTTGTTTTCGCCCGATTATTCTTTATATACGATGTCGGCAAATGAAAACAGCGGTGGTATGAAATCGAGGTCGTTATCGCCTATACGAGCCTATAAAGCCGAAAATATAGCCATTACAGGCCGTGGAGTATTTGATGGCAACGGGAATGTATGGCGTATGGTAAAACGTGGAAAGATGACCGATAATCAATGGCAGAAACTTATTTCCTCGGGTGGAGTACTTACCGACGGGGGTAAAGTGTGGTATCCCACCGAAGCTCTTGCCCGACGTGATACAAGACCCAATATGATACGTCTGTGGGAATGTAAACGGGTATTGTTGCAAGGAGTCACATTCCGCAACTCGCCTGCATGGTGTGTGCACCCTATACATTGTGAAGAGTTGATAATGAGCGGTATATCTATAATCAATCCTTGGTATGCGCAGAATGGCGATGCAATAGATGTGGAATCGTGCAACAGAGTAGTTATATACAATTGTACCATCGATGCCGGTGACGATGCCATATGCATAAAGTCGGGTAAAGATGAGGCCGGTCGTCGGCGCGGATGGCCTTGCCAAAATGTCGTAGCTCGCGACAATGTGGTATATCATGGTCATGGCGGTTTTGTGGTAGGTAGCGAGATGAGTGGCGGTGTGAAAAATATCTATATCGATAATTGCACGTTTATAGGTACCGATGTCGGGCTTCGTTTCAAAAGTACGCGAGGTAGAGGCGGTGTAGTCGAGAATATCTATTGTAACCGTATAAATATGTTCGATATAGCCAATGAATGTCTGCTCTTTGATCTCTATTATGGTGTAAAAAATGCCGATATGTCGGCAGCGAAACCGGTAGATGACTCTACTCCCGAGTTTCGTAATATATATATTAGTAACTTGTCGTGCATAGGTGGAGGCAGAGCGATGTTTTTCAATGGTCTGCCCGAGAAACCCATCAGCAATATTACGTTACGTGATGTGACATTTATCGGTACACGCGAGGGTGCGTTGTTGCGACAGAGTGAAAATGTAGTGATGGAGAATGTGTCGGTAGAGTGTAAAGAAGGTGCGCCTTTTGCATTACAAAATGTGTCGAATGCCATCATCAACGACACTTCTATACCTAAGGTCGGTAACGAAATAAAAAAAATTGAATAAGATTTTTTAATCATTTAAAAAATCTATTAGGTGCGATTTGTATGAAAGCTATACTCACCATCAGAAAGTTCTTTCCGAGACCCTTTCATGTTTCTATTTGCGGAAATAGTAATAGATCGTTTGCCAAAGGGTAAAGTCAGAAGGGTACATTCGTTACAGACATCCGCTTTTGTTTATATAGAATATCCCGTTTGCAATTTCTCAGAGTGAACTTTTTCTACATCTTTATTGTGGCTATTCAATATTTTTGATAACTTGCCACTGTTTTCCGTTAGGTTGCTTGGATAGTTTCTCATAACTTATTTGTTTCTGTCTGTAAAGTTATAGAAAAGATATCAATTAACCATCTGATAAACAAATAAATAATTTGTTTATTTCAAAAATAGAATCTAGTATTAACCGAATAAAAACGATTGCCTATGAATTAAAATCAGATAGACGCTTTTGCGAAATTTTGTAATACCGAAGGTTTTACAGTTTTCAATGCTTAAACTAAGCAAAATAAAAACAAATCATTAACTCGAAGAAGCGTACTTTTCGTTCTTAATATAATATAGAGCTTGTAGCTCTTGTTCTCTTCTTAGTGAATACCGCCAATTTTCATCCACGAGAACAAGCAGACTAGAAGTTCACTCGATTGGGTGTGGACTATTCTTTGCTTGTTGTGGATAAGGTCACTTGGCGGTAACCTACTAAGAAAGCAAGTAACGGATGGTTTCACGCCTTTTCTTTTAATCTTAAGACAATGAATATTAAAAAAGAAATATTGATGGTTTTCGCAAGTCTCTTATTGTATGGTTGCGGAACATCACAATTTGCAATAACGAGTGAGAACGAAAATCTTTATTCTTTAACCAAAATTACAGACGGTGAAAATATCTGTCAAGTACCCATTGGTGGAGATGAGGGAAAAAATTTATTCTACCTAGTACTGGAAAATGGGTATTATCATATTTATAAGAAAGACAATGTGTTGTCTGCGTCCACAATACAGAGAACAAGTGGAAATCAAAGCGATAAGAGTGTAACTTATAGTCCTAAGAGAGATGAAATTGCATTCATTCGTAGAAATGATATATATATGATGTCTGCTACAAAAGGCAAGGCTTTAAAACAAGTTACAGATACTCCTGATTATTTAGAGAACAGCCCGAATTTCAGTAAAGATGGAAAGTTCTTGGTATATCATAAACAAAGTTGTACTACAATTGGTAGTAATGATGGGGAAATATGGTTGAAAAATCTTGAGACCAATGAGAACATTTTGCTTGGAAATGGATATTTTCCACAGTTGTCGCCCGATGGCACTAAAATTGTTTATATAAAGGATGAAACAATTTATAATTATTATTCTGCGATGAATAAGAAGAGCGGTATCTGGATAATGGATATTAATGGAGAAAATCAGACTCAATTGATTGATGCTCAGAATGGTTTTGTCAATGTACCTTCTTGGAATCCAGATGGAAGTAAAATAATATTTCAGTGGACAAGAAAAGATAAAGTAGACGCGGATATTTATGTGGTTGATATAAACGGAGAGAACATTATGCAACTTACTCAAAATAAATCCTATGATGGGCAACCATATTGGACTTCAGATAATTATATATATTTCTGCTCAGATAGAGGTGGAAAAAGAGGAAAATATCAAATTTGGAGATTTAAATTTGAGGAGTAATTATGTTTGTAAATCAAATTTAAAAATGGGCGACTAAAAACATTTCTTTAGTCGCCCATTTTTGCGTATAGATCAAAAATTATTATTTGAATTCTTTCCAACTCTTGATAGGCAGGTCTTCGAGCTTCGTAGAGCAGAATGCCTCGATAAATGCGCCGGCCAATCGGGCGTTGGTTATAAGGGGTATATTGTGGTCGATGGCCGCACGACGTATTTTGTAACCATTGGTCATTTCGTGTTTGGTGTAGTTTTTGGGAACATTTATCACCAAGTCGAAAGCGTGGTTGGCTATCAAATCCATAACATTGTTTTCTTTGTTTTCATCGGGACGAGCGGCTTCTTTTACACCTTCGATGCCGTTTTCGATAAGGAATTGTTGAGTACCGGCAGTGGCATATATTTCATAACCTTTCTCGTGAAGCATGCGACAACCATCGAGCAGATCTACTTTGGAACGAGCCGAACCCGATGATACCATGACGGCTTTCTTGGGAATGGTGTATCCTACCGAAATCATGGCCGAGAGCAGTGCTTCATTGAAGTCGTCGCCTATGCAACCAACCTCACCGGTCGATGCCATATCTACGCCGAGAATGGGGTCGGCGGGTTGCAGACGGGCAAATGAGAATTGTGAGGCTTTCACACCTATGCAATCTATATCGAAAGCCGATTTATCGGGTTGTGTATAGGGTGCATTGAGCATGATGCGGGTAGCGGTTTCGATGAAGTTGCGTTTGAGTACTTTTGATACGAAGGGGAAGCTACGCGAGGCTCGGAGGTTACATTCGATTACCTTCACATCGTTGTTTTTGGCAAGGTATTGAATATTGAAAGGACCGCTGATGTTGAGTTCTTTGGCAATCTGACGGCTTATTTTCTTGATGCGACGAGCTGTCTCGAAATAGATTTTTTGCGCCGGGAAAACCAGTGTGGCATCGCCCGAGTGTACACCGGCAAATTCTATATGTTCTGAGATGGCATATTCTACGATTTCACCGTTTTGGGCTACGGCATCGAATTCTATCTCTTTGGTATTCTGCATAAATTGCGAAACAACAACAGGATATTCTTTCGATACGTGAGCAGCAAGGGCGAGGAATTCTTTCAGTCCGTCCATGTCGTAACATACGTTCATGGCGGCTCCCGAGAGTACATACGATGGACGTACCAAAACGGGGAATCCTACTTTCTCTACAAAGGCAGTAATGTCGTCCATAGAGGTAAGCTCTTTCCAAGCCGGTTGGTCGATACCCAGTTGGTCGAGCATGCTCGAGAATTTGTGTCGATTCTCGGCACGGTCGATACATACGGGCGATGTTCCGAGAATGGGCACTTGCTGGCGATGCAATTTCATGGCCAGGTTATTGGGTATCTGTCCGCCTACCGATACGATTACACCGTTGGGCGACTCGAGGTCGATTACGTCGAGTACACGTTCGAACGAAAGTTCATCGAAGTAGAGGCGGTCACACATGTCGTAGTCGGTCGATACGGTCTCGGGGTTGTAGTTGACCATAATCGATTTGTAGCCGAGCTTACGGGCGGTTTGTACGGCATTTACCGAGCACCAGTCAAACTCTACCGAGCTACCAATGCGGTAAGCACCTGAGCCGAGTACTACTACCGAACGATCATTTTTGTAGTAGGGTATATCGTGTTCACTACCATCGTAGGTAAGGTATAGGTAGTTGGTGAGTTCGGGGTGTTCCGAGGCTACGGTATTGATACGTTTTACAGAGGGAAGAATACCCAATTTTTTACGCAAAGAGCGCACGCGTAACAGATCGGTTTCGAGGTTTCCCACGGGTTGTTCCACAAATCGAGCTATCTGGAAGTCGGAGAATCCCATGCGTTTTGCTTCAATCAATACGTCGGAGGGAACATCTTCGATACGGTTGTAGCTTTCGAGTATGAGTTTATGGTTGTGGATATTTTGTAATTTTTCGAGGAACCATTGCGAAATTTTTGTCAATTCGTGTATGCGTTCTATGCTGTATCCTTGTGCGAAAGCCTCGGCAACAGCGAAGATACGCATATCGGTAGGATTGGCAAGTTCGTCGTCGAGATTGTCGAATTTTACATCGTTGTTACCTACAAAACCATGCATGCCCTGACCTATCATGCGCAGACCTTTCTGTATGATTTCTTCAAAACTCTTACCGATAGCCATGATTTCGCCCACCGATTTCATGCTCGAGCCGATACGGCGAGATACACCGACAAATTTACTGAGGTCCCAGCGAGGTATTTTGCATATAAGGTAATCGAGTTCGGGGGCTACGTAAGCCGAGTTGGGTGTTCCCATTTCACCTATTTGGTCGAGGGTATATCCGAGAGCCAATTTTGCAGCGACGAATGCCAAGGGGTATCCTGTGGCTTTCGATGCGAGGGCTGAGGAGCGGCTCAATCGGGCATTAACTTCGATTACACGATAGTCGTCGGTATCGGAATTGAACGCGTATTGTATGTTACATTCGCCTACGATGCCGAGGTGACGTATCACTTTGCAGGAGAGAGTCTGCAACATAGTGAGTTCTTCGTTGTCGAGCGAACAGGTGGGTGCTACCACGATACTTTCGCCGGTGTGTATACCCAGAGGGTCTACATTTTCCATGCTGGCTACGGTGAAACAATGGTCGTTTTTGTCGCGTATCACCTCAAACTCTATTTCTTTCCAGCCTTTGAGCGACTCTTCGACAAGTATCTGTGGTGCGTATGAGAAAGCGTTTTCGGCGAGGGCTTTCAATTCTTCTTCGTTGTAGCAAAATCCGCTACCCATACCGCCGAGGGCATATGCCGAACGTATAATGAGAGGAAATCCTATTTCGTGGGCTGCTTTGAAGGCGTCTTCCATTGATTCCACAGCGATGCTTTTCGGAGTTTTTACCTCTATTTCATCGAGTTTCTTTACAAAGAGGTCGCGGTCTTCGGTATTCATGATAGCCTCTACCGAGGTTCCTAATACTTGCACTCCGTACTTGGCAAGGATACCTTTGTTGTATAGTTCGGTTCCGCAGTTGAGTGCAGTTTGTCCACCAAAAGCGAGAAGTATTCCGTCGGGTTTTTCTTTCTTGAAAATTTCTTCTACAAAGTATGGGGTGATAGGAAGAAAATAGACTTGGTCGGCAATACCTTCCGAGGTTTGTATGGTGGCAATGTTGGGGTTGATGAGAATGGTTTTGATACCTTCTTCTTTCATCGCTTTCAACGCTTGCGAGCCTGAGTAGTCAAACTCACCGGCTTGTCCGATTTTCAATGCTCCCGAACCGAGTACAAGCACTTTCTTAATGGGCTGTTGCATGGTGTGAACGTTTTATTGTTATAACTCTATAATTTTTAATCAATACGTATACGCTGACCTATTTTCAATGTGCGTTTGGGGCTTAACTTGTTGAGCCGGCACAAGTTGTTGATAGAGGTGCGGTATTTTTTTGCAATAGAAGTGAGTGTGTCGCCTTTGCGCACGCGATATACCGAGTACGAAACGCCGTTGGCGTAGTAAGTTTCGGTACCGGCTCTGTATGGTGCCGAGCGGAATACAAACTCATCGCTATGTATCTTATTCTTTTTGAAATCGAATATTTCGTTAGGGTTGAGGTCGAGACCGAGAAATCTCACTTCAAAATGTAAATGCGCACCCGATGAGCGTCCGGTATTTCCTCCAAGAGCAATAGGATCGCCTACTTTTACTATATCGTTGGCTTTTACCAAGAATCGAGACAGATGACCGTAGATGGTTTCGAGACCGTTGGTGTGACGTATTACCACGTAGTAGCCATATCCGCGACGCTCATAGCTGGTATAGCGTACCTGCCCGGCAAATGCGGCACGTACGGTATCGCCTACCGAAAGTTTCAGGTCTACACCCCGATGCATGCGGTAGCGACGGAATCCATAGTCCGATGTCATACGTCCGATGATGGGCATACAATAGCTCGAAACGTTTACAGCAAAAGTGTCGGGCAATTTCACTCCGGCGCGGCGATAAGGGTTCACCCATCGATTAACCCATACATCGCCATAAAGTTCACTTGCAGGAGCAATTCCATATACTTGCTCGAGACGGCGGCTGTATGTAGCAGAGTCATCGACACTGAGCATCGACGGTAGTTTTTTGTTTTTTGCGATGTTTTGTTGTTGTATGGAGATGTGCTTTTCTATACAAAAATCATTGTTTTGCGCGGCGACGGGAAGCACTACCCACATACCGAGCAATAGGGCGAAAACGGCAAATAAGGTTTTGTCTATTTTCATCTTTTTATCAGATTCACAATTTATTACAACATTCCTGTCTGTTGCTTGCGGGCTACATTGGTATGTAGCATAGGCATAAATCGTACAAAAATAGACATTTCTCTCCGAAAATACTAAATTTTGCCAGCATTTTATGCAAAATTTATTTTTGTAATGTTGTTGTTTGATTCTGCAGATACATTTTGTCGCATTTCTATCTCGACAATATTATAATGTTGCTGTACTTTCTAAATCGGTGAGGTGATGTTTGCAGTTTTTGATTTTTGTTGTACATTTGTTTTTTAAAGTTTTCGTATTATATTTAGAAAATATAATCAGCTATTTATTTTGCAGAATTTATGGATAAGTGTGTGATAATAGTGGCCGGAGGGAAAGGGTTGCGTATGGGAGGTGATATTCCTAAGCAATTTCGCGTGGTTGGCGGTCGTCCGGTACTGATGCGTACGTTGGAGGCATTTCATCGCTATGATGCCGAAATAGGCATCGTCTTGGTGTTGCCCGATGCACATCGTGTCTATTGGCATGAATTGTGTGAGCAGTATGATTTTACGCTTGTTCATATAGTGGTAAGTGGTGGCGACACCCGGTTTCACTCCGTATATAACGGACTGCAGGCGGTACCTGCCGATGTGAGACTTATAGCCGTGCACGATGGGGTGCGACCTTTTGTTTCGCTACGATTGCTTACCGACACTTTTGCATCGGCCGATGCGTGTGGAGCCGCGTTGCCAGCATTGCCGGTAGTAGAGTCGTTGCGACATGTGACCCATTGCGGAAGCGAGGCTGTCCCGCGTGCCGAATTTTGCAGTGTGCAGACTCCGCAAATTTTCCGTGCAGATATTTTGCGCAGCGCTTATCGTCAATCCTATACCGACAGTTTTACCGACGATGCCTCGGTGGTGGAGACAGCCGGATATGATGTGGCATTGGTCGAAGGTGATGTAGATAATATAAAGATAACTTCGCCACGCGATTTGGCGTTGGCCGAAATACTATGTGCCGATGAGTGAACTTTCTACTCTCGATATAAAGTTCTTGCCCGGTGTAGGTCCTAAACGTGCGGAGATGTTCAACAAAGAGTTGGGTATATATTCGTATGAAGACTTGCTTTACTATTTCCCATACAAATATATCGACCGTTCGCATACTTATACCATACGCGAAATTACCGGCACCATGCCTTATATTCAATTACGAGGTAAGATACTTTCCTACGAGACGCAAGGCGAAGGGTATAAACGACGTCTTTCGGCACTTTTTTCCGATGGTACGGGTATGATAGAATTGGTGTGGTTCAAAGGTATAAAGTTTATACAAGATAAATACAAACCGGGGAAGGAGTATACCCTTTTTGGGCGGCCTACGATGTTTGGCAGCCGTATCAATATTGCTCACCCCGAGATAGATCCTGTCGATGCCGAAACCGATTCAGATATGGGTCTGCAGCCCTATTATTCCACTACAGAGAAGATGAAATCGCACTTTCTTCATTCGAAAGCGGTACAAAAAATCATTGCTTCATTGTGGAAGAGTGTACCTCGCAGTCTGCCCGAGACATTGCCTGCAGCGGTCATACAGCGTGCGCACGTCGACTATTTGAGCGATGCTCTTTACAATATACATTTCCCTGCAACACCTGAGGCTTTGCAACGAGCGCAGAAACGTCTCAAATTCGAAGAACTTTTCTATTTACAACTCAATATTTTGCGTTATTCCCGACAGAGAATGCGACGTCTCGGAGGATTCCCCTTTTCCAAAATAGGTGAGAATTTCAACCGTTTCTATCATGAATGTTTGCCGTTTGCTCTCACCGGGGCACAAAAACGTGTACTCAAAGAGATACGTGCCGATGTGGGTAGTGGCAGGCAGATGAATCGTTTGTTACAAGGCGATGTGGGTAGCGGAAAAACTCTCGTGGCTCTTATGTCGATGCTTATGGCTATCGATAATGGATACCAAGCTTGTATGATGGCTCCCACAGAGATATTGGCCACACAGCATTACGATACGCTTCGTCCTCTTGTCGAGCCGTTGGGGTTGCGTATAGAGTTGCTTACCGGCAGTACGCGTAAGCGTGAGCGAAATGTCATACACGAGGGGTTACTCGATGGCGATGTGAAAATCGTTGTCGGTACCCATGCTCTTATCGAAGATACCGTAAAATTTTCAAATCTTGGTTTTGTCGTCATCGATGAGCAACATCGCTTTGGTGTGGAACAGCGTTCGCGTTTGTGGCGCAAAAACGAACGGCCTCCCCACATATTGGTGATGACGGCTACGCCCATTCCCCGTACACTTGCCATGACTGTGTATGGCGATCTCGATGTGTCGATTATCGACGAGTTGCCTCCCGGCCGTAAACCTATTACCACAGTACACCATTACGACAATCGTCGTGCCGAGTTATATGCCTCTATACGTCGACAGATAGAGTTAGGTCGTCAGGTGTATATTGTGTATCCTCTTATACAAGAAAGCGAAAAAATCGATCTCAAGAATCTTGAAGAGGGATACAAAACCATAAGTGATGTATTTCCCGACTATAAGGTATGTATGGTACACGGCAAGATGAAACCTGCCGAGAAAGATGCCGAGATGCAGCGTTTTGCCTCGGGTGAAGCCCACATAATGGTAGCAACGACGGTTATAGAGGTGGGTGTGAATGTGCCCAATGCATCGGTTATGGTTATAGAGAATGCCGAGCGTTTCGGGCTCTCACAGCTCCATCAGTTGCGTGGTCGTGTGGGGCGAGGTGCCGACCAGTCGTATTGTGTGCTGATAACATCGCATAAACTCTCGGAAGATACGCGTAAACGTATAGAGACAATGGTGCGTACCAACGACGGTTTCGAAATTTCTGAAGCCGACCTGCAATTGCGTGGTCCGGGCGATATGGAGGGTACTCAGCAGAGCGGTATCGCCTTCGACTTGCGTATTGCAAACATAGCCAAAGATGGTCAGCTCTTGCAATATGCTCGCGATATAGCCGGAGAGGTGCTCGATGATGATCCCGACCTTAATAAGCCCGAAAACTACGTACTTACAAGACAGCTGCAGAAACTTTTTCGCAAAAAAGTAGACTTCTCCCTTATCAGTTGATGGCGGAAAAGTCTTATTGTGTTTGTGTGAAGAGTCTGCTTTTACTCCGATAGAGTGATGCGGAACGTGGCGGTGATTTTTTGTTGTGACATATCCGATGGGCAGGTTATGTACAGTCCGTCGGAGGTCTGTTCCCATTTTACTTTTTTCTTTGCCCCCAAAAGAGATACCTTTTTTACTTTACCTGTAATATTGGGGAGTGAACGAATGACTATTGTTTCATCGCCTTTTGGTATACTCATACAGAAAGCATAGATGTTTCCGTCACGCCCTTGTGTGAAACGAAAGTCTTGTGACGTGAAAGGTATATCGGCTTGTCGGTTACTCAGTTTTCCTCGTGAAAGTTTTGTGGCCGGAGTGGCCGGCGATTCGCCCCATACGATCCATGCTTTACTGCCGTATATTCCGACGCCGTTTATCTCGAACCATCGACCTACCTCATGCAACATGGTCACGCATAAACTGTCGAGAGAGCCGTCGGGGCGTATGGGGATATTTACGGCGCAATTTCCGTCTCGCGATACACATTCGAGCATATATCGTACTACCGATGTGGCGTTATACTCTATGTTTTCGGCGTAGAACCAATCTCCTACGGGGGCTTCACCTATCCACATTTGATCGCGTTTAATATCTTTGGGAAATGTGTTTTCGAATGTTGTGACAATGCCTCGTCGACCGGCGGGATGAAATTTTACGATACTGAAAACATCTACTTCTCCGTGGCGGGAAAGCGCGCGATTGTAATACGATGCGATGACTCGTTGTGCAGCATTGCTTTTGGTTCCTGTGCCGGTACGATGTCCACAAAATGGTTGCAGGGTGTTGCCGTCGGTGTAAATGAAGTCGGGATCGTACTTGTCGATTGCATCTTGTATGCGCATGGCCCATTGTGTAGTATACCATCGGGCGTAGTCTTGATGTCGTGTAAATATACCCTCTTCGGGGCGGTTTACAAATTCGTCCATGGTTTTGTATTCGCGCAGATTGATACCGTAAAGTTGTTGTAGCGGATAAGATGCCCACCATTTTCCATCGGCCGGTTCATATACTAAGTGTCCGTCATAGGGAATACCGGCGTAACGACCGGTGGAATCGCTTTCAAAAGCAGTCTGCCACCACCACCATGTGTATTCGTGGTGGAATGTGATGCCGAAATGCATATCTTTATGTCGCAGAGCCGATGCCCATTCTCCTACAAGGTCGCGCCTCGGGCCAATGTTTACAGAGTTCCATGGTTGGTAGCGAGAGTCCCACAAATCGTAGTTGTCGTGGTGTACTCCGAGAATAAAAAGAAATCGTGCACCGGCCTTATGAAAGAGTGAGGTATAATTTTCGGGGTCGAGCCGGGAGGGGTTCCAATGACGCAATACATCTTTATATCCCACTTCCGATGGGTGTCCGTAGCGCTGGAGATGTACGTTGTATGCCGGGTAGTCGCGCTGGTAGAGTCGTCGGGCATACCAGTCGCCACACATACCTGTAGCTTGTGGTCCGAAGTGTACCCAAAAGCCGAATTTTGCCTCTCTGAGCCATGCTATTTCATCGGGATATGGTGCGCTGATGCTGTCCCATGTCGACCCGAAAGGCCCTTGCCACATAGGAAAATCGGCTTGTTTTTCTGTGAATGTGTTTTTGTCGCCAAGTTCTATCGATGCTGCCGGTAAAGTATCGGGCAAATGGGGTAATGCTATGGAGTCGTACCATGTAAAACACTCTTGCGACGATAATGATTTATGTGTAGAACTACAGCCCGTTAAGGTTATTATCGTAACGCATACAGATATGTACGCAATATGTTTCATTTATATCGGCATAGAGTTATTATTGCATAAATGCAATCTTGTTATCTATTATTTGCAGTTGTGTCGAAGGGGTTGTGTTTTCGGAAATATGATCAAACAGGTATTGTATATATGCGATATGAATGCTGTTTACGCATGAGTACACCGGTATGTATAGGACGGGAGCTCCCTTTTTTTGTTTATAAGAGTTTATATATTTATAAGTATTTTTGTTTTTGTCTGAATTTAATTCAGAATATAGGTTAATCTTTTTTGCTCCACTTCCTATGGAGTATGCAAACGATTCATTATCGTTTGTTTGATTATATTCTGTATAATAACTATATAAGAATGATTGCGGTATGATGCCCGAGTGATGATAGAGACAAGATGCCCTTTCTTTCACATTTGTCTCAGATTCTTTATTAGAGGTTATCGACGACATCATTTTTATATATTTTATTGTGCATGTATCTTGTCGGCTACGGTCATTAAGAACTCTTATGGCGATGAAAAGTTCTCCGTTGTCACTCATATGGCTACGCACAATGTCGAAAGCGGGAGTGATAATTTTACTAATATTATTTTTTGAAAAAGATTCTTCCTTATCAAGGCTTACCGAAGACGCATAATTAACAACATTGGTAGAATCGGTAGGGGGCTCGGGGTGGTGTGCGGCATAGGCTATCAATGCGCTCATTATGGCGCTTGATTCGGCATCGGCTTCGTTTGTGGCAGGTATCGATACGCCTACGTACTCATCGGTTGCCGGTGATAGAAACCATGTCGGCACTTTAGTTTGTGCGCATATATGCGACATACCGATAGTGCAACAGAAAATTAGAAGAATAGATAACCGTAGTTGTTTCATGACAATTATTTGGGTTTTTAATAACTTACAAAGATAAAATTATTGTATTAAAAACCTCCTTATTTTTTCAAGAGTTTTACTTGTTGACGGGTGCCATCGGGTGATAGCAGTTGCACGATGTATATGCCGGCCGGGAGAGTGAGAGGTATGGGTAGGGCATATTCGACACGACTCTCGGCTGTGGAGTCGTGCAAAAGGGTGTGTTGCATACCTTGCAGAGTGTAAAGCGAGAGAATGGTATGTCCTTTCGATGCGACAGAGTAGGTTATGTGGCTATCGCTGCATCTGAGAGTGTTCTCTTGTTTGTGGGTAAGTACTATTTGGGTATGGGTACTTATGCTTCCCTCTTGCAACTCATAAGGACCGAGGTCGCGTCCGGTACCGTATATAGGTTGTACGAGGAATGAGTATGCCGATTCGCTCCAAATAGCAGGTCGCAGACCGTTTTTACCGGCATCGATGAGTGCGCTACCGCTTTTGAGTCGGGCAAATTGAGTGGGAAGTGATCCGTCGTCGCCGCGAGGGGCTTTTGCATCATCTTCGGAAAGACTCACGTAGTCGGCGGTAGAGAAGTTGCGTATCACATGGTTGCTCCATGCGTTGTCTGTGGTACTGAGCATGGCATTATGGCTGTCGACCGACCCCGATGAGGTCTCTATTTTGCCAAAACATACGTTGTTGTAGAATGTGCAATTATTCCCGTTTTTCTCAAACATAAAATCGTATCCGTTACCAAACCCGAGACAATTTACCACTAAATTTCCATCGCCGTGGCTGTTTTGGTCAAAACCTTTTACCGAGCCGGTTTTGTTGTTGTTGAAGGCTACGCAGTTCCAACATTCGTGAATACCTTTTGAACTTCCACCGGTTCCATTACCGCCCAATTTTATGCCATTACCGTTGCCTTGGAATGAACCACTTGCCTCTACCCAGTCGAAGTTTGATGCGCGTCCCGAACCCCAGGCCCAGCACTCATACATATATACGGCGTAGTCGGTTTCGTAGAGGTCCCAGGCATCGTCGCTGTTATCCCATGCCCGGCATCGGATAAAGCGATTACCCTTGCCGTTGTGCATTTTACAGGCAAAACCATCGGCATCGGATCCGAAATTGTCGGAGTCGCAGTTGAGGTATGAGTCACAATCGATTATATCGTTGTAAGCACAATATGAGCCGTTGTTACTGCCTATTCCGGGGTGGGTGTCGGAGAAATCGTGTCCAAATCCGAGTTGCAGTCCTGTGTCGTCGTTATAGCTGAATGTGCATCGACGTATAATGTTGTAATTCCCTTCAAGTTTTATACCATTATCACCGGCGCGGGTGATGTGCAGCCCTTCGATGGTCCAGTAATTGCCGTCGAGTTGTATTCCTCGTACACTCTGTTTCTTGGGTTGGTCTTCGAAGTTTAGTATAGGCGATTCGCCCGGTAAATTTTTGATGGTGATGCGTTTATCGGCAGTTCCTGATGTTGTGAGGCGAATGGTGGTTTTGCTTCCATCTTGCATGAAAGAGGGATAATAACTACCTCCGAAACAGAAAATGGTGTCGCCGGGTAATGCTGCATTGACGGCTACTTGTAAGTTGTACCATGGTGCGTCGAACGAGCCGTCGTTGTTATCGTCGCCGGCGGGTGAAATATAGTAGCAGTGGGCATCGGTATCCGACCCTTCACCTTGGAGTGATAGTGAGGTTTGTGTCGATGCAGTGGCTATGATTACTTCGCTATGGTATATGGAGTAGTCGGTAGGAGTGAATCGTACGTAGATTACTGTTTCGGACAATCCGTTATTATTGTATGCGATAGAGATACTGTCACTATATGTTGTGTTATCGCTCGACAAAGCAAAGGGAGCCTGTGTTGTGAGAGATATTTCGCCATCAGCGGGTTGCAGGTATTTTGCCGAGAGTTTGAACGTGCGTTTATCACTATTTCCCACCTTTATATTGCCTATGTTGAGAAGTGTTGTCGAAAGGGTAAGCGAGGGTACTTCGGCTGTACGACCGCTACATTCTCCTATCGATAGCGTACGGTAATTGATGGCATCGCCGGAACCGTTGGTTTCGTAGCAAGTAATGAAGTATGTTTCTCCTGCTTCGAGTCCGGTGAGAATGTATGAAGTTTCGTTACCATAGTAAGCTATGATATTGCCATCGTCGTTGCGAGGCAGATTTTTATAGGTGATACCATCTTCGGGAGTGAAAGTCACAGCCGAGCCTTTGCGATAAACCAGCAATCGGTTTTCTCCATCGCCGGGTGTCATTGTGATTATCATCGATGTACCGGTCGTTTCTCCTATACTGAGAGTAGGTGCGGTGGTGGGCTCTTCTACCAGATTGGAGCATATCACGTTGAAATCATCGATGTATATTGTACCTGATGAGGTAGAGAGGCGTATATATACACCATTGGTTCCGGCTTCGCCTACCGAGCAGGAATAGGTTGAGTAGGTCGAGCCCGACGAAGGCGATACGCTGCCTATTTGTTGCCATGATGTGCCGTCGGTCGATTTTTCTATAACAAGCGTTTTTCCACCGCCGCTGGCACGATGCGTAAAATTTACACTTATGGGTTTGTCTATGGCAGGTGTTGTCAAAAAACTGTTGCTCGATAGGGTGGCACGATTGCTACCGTTGTTACTCTTTTGGCTTACGCCGCTGCCGCTCCATGTACCCGATTTGAGGGTAATGGCGGTACCGTTTGTACTCCACGATTCGAAAGTCTCTTTCAAGTCGGCTTTTGCTACAGAAATAAGACAAAAACATAATATAGATAATAAACAGTATTTCTTCATGGGATATGATTTTTAGGGAAGAACGATTTTTTGTACTCTCGATTTTCCTTCACGAGTTATGATTTGCAGTATGTATATACCTTGTAGGTGAGTTGTAGAAATTATTTGTGAGCCGAGGCTTTCTCGTGCTGTTTGTCCGTTGAGATTGTAGAGTCGTATACCTGCGATGTTTTCGTCGCTAAATACGAGGGCTGTTTCGGTGGCATAGTAGGATATTTCATTGTTTTTATGGAATGTGATTCCACTTGTCGACGACTTGGCATATACTTTTACGAAGAAGTCATAAACGCGAATGCCGCCACCGTTGTTCGATGGGTTTACAAATTTTACGGTAATGGGTCTGTCGGTATGTTCTATACCGGCTGCTTGCATTAAATCCCATGCGGTGATGGTGCGTTTGCTCATCTTTTCCGATGTCCACGATTGTTCTTCTTCGCCGTCGACTTGCCATGTTATTTGCAGGTATCGGCCTCCGGTAAAGTGTACATTGGCTTTGAGTTCAAGCAGTGAGGGGAGTTGCCACACGAGAGCACCTCCTCGTTCGATGTTTACCGCACCTTCGGTGCACCCGCTGGGAATGGTTTCACCGCTCTCTTTGTATGCAGGATCCCATTTGGTAACGTAATTTTCCGACGATTCAATACTTACTATCCCTTGCAGGTCGGCGGGGATACTGTCGTATGAGTCTTGTATGTTGTACCAATCGCCGGTGAGAATACGGTTGGCTATTTCGAGGGCAATGGTGCCACTGAGCGATTTATCGGTCATACCTCCGGTCGCTGTTACTGTGTATATTCCTGCTGCTGTGGGGACTCCGGTTATAGTCAGGCGATTGCCTTCTATGGTGTATGAAAGTCCTTCGGGCAGACTATTTACGGTGATACCTGTGGCTCCACCGCCATATTCATACACAATGTCGACAATGGGGGTATCATAAAATACTGTTTGAGAGATGTTTTCGGTTGAGCAAATGAGAGTTGCCGGAGCTATTTGAGAAGCAGTGAGTGTTGCGGAGAGACTGCTCTCGGTTTCTCCGCCTATGGTAGTGACGGTGATAGTGGTGGTTGCTGTGAGTGCTCCCGATATGGTAATCGATTTATTTTCGGTGTCTTTTTCGACAATGAGAGCGTCGGCACCGGTTACAGTGACGTCGGTGGCTGCACCCGACCATTTCATGATGATAGGTTCTATGTTGTTGCCATCATATACAGTTTGTTCGAGTGCTCCCGATATGAGGTAGAGATGTCCTTGCGTGGCGATGCCGGTTTCGTAGGCTCCCATGTCGACATTTTTACCGTTATATTCGATGGTTACGGCATCGGCGGTGATGAGTTCGAGACCGGCTGCTGTGGCTTCGTCTTCGGTCATAAAGCGGGTAGGCGTAAAATGTGTGATAGCTTCGCCGGCATCGACAAACCGGCTGTTTTCAATAAGACGCGCGAAATTGTTTTCGGGCATAGAACCGTCGGGTTGTCGTTCGGCCTTGGCATCGCTTTCGAGAAGGGAGAGAAATTGCGAAGAGTGGTCTTGTGTATATATTTTTGTACCATCGACTTTGTTTCCTTCTTTTACGGGATCGCAGCCGTCAATGGTTGTCCAGCTGTTGTATGTCGTGTTGGGTTCTTGATACCCTTCTTTGCCCACCGATAAAAATTCGTGGTTGTATTTACGAGCCGAGAAGCCTATGCAGTTGCGTATGTACATACCACCATACTTGAACAGAGTGGGGAATCGGTAGTTGTACTCGTTGTTCCATGCCACATTGTTGAAGAGATACATACCTTCGTAGGCATTATTTTGGTCAAAACCTTTCACGGTATTATTGAAAGCTACGCAGTTTGTTACCACGTGTGCGCCGGTCGATTGGTCAAAAGCCGCACCACCGGCCGAACCTCCGCCACCGAGTTTGAATCCATTACCATTTCCCGGGGTGTCGTTACCATTTTTATCTATGGCGGCATTCCATGCGTAGCAGTTGTTTATCACTACGGGGTGGTACACCATGTAGAGGTCCCAGTTGTCGTCGCTGTTGTTCCATGCGCGGCAGCCGTGAAACTCCGTGCCGGGACCGGGAAACAGTTTGCATGCAAATCCGTCGGCATCGCCACCATCGTCGGTTCCGTCGTATGTAACGGCATCGTAGTTGTTGTATGAGTCGCAGTTGATTACCTTGTTGCCGCGACAGTAGGTGTAGCCGGGGTTGAATGCCGGTGTGCCGGTAATGGGAAACCCTTTGGTCTCTTCTATTGCCCAATCTTTGAACATTCCTATTTGCAGACCGGTATCGTTGTTGTCGCGGAATGTGCAATTTTCAAATATATTGTAGCTTCCTTCTACTTTCACTCCACTGTCTTTTGCATTCTGGAAAATAATGCCTTTTACGTGCCAATAGTTGGCATCGTAGCCGAAATACATACATCGTGACATCTTGAATTCGTTGACCGACGTAGGCGTCATTGCGCCTCCATCTATTATCACCTCACCATCGCCATAGGCGTGGAGACGTAAGCGGGCTTGCTCGCTCGTTGCCTTGGCCGGTACACGTATGCGGGTGGTGGGGTAATAGGTGCCGGTGTGCAGATAGATGGTTTCGCCGGGCTGTACCAGCTCTAAAGCTTTTTCAATTGTGGCAAGAGGTGCTTCGAGAGTTCCGGAGGCGGTGTCGTTGCCGGCGGGCGATACGTGATAAGTGTTTTGGGCCGATAGGGTCGTACTGCAAAGGAATATTGCAATGACCAACAGTTTGCTTTTCATGGTTATAATTTTTAGAAACCGAAATTTGTTTTTGAAGCTGTGATAATCTTGTCCAAAAACAGCTTCTTACACACTCAAATGGGGCATTTTTTATGCCCGACCTCCTCTATATTTTAGACCCGCAAAATTAACACCTTTTTACGATTTACAAAAATAATGCGTTCTATTTTTAATATACAGAATGATTGAGTTTACTCGTGGTATATATCAATACCATTTTACTTTCCCCTCCTCATAGAGGAATGTACGATTTTGCTTACCCCGAGAGAGACCTACAATATGATACAATCGTCCGGCCGGGACATTTTCAAAATCGATGTATATATTATCGGCTGTTTTTCTATCGTGTAAAAGCCAACGTCCGGCCTCCCAATAATAGAGCGCATATTCATCGCCCGGACAGATGTCGTTACCATCTCCACGTCGTATATATGCAACCTTGCTTATCGATACCGGCCGCCCGAAATCAAATCCGGTCCAACGTATCGGGTCGGCAGCATTATCCACTGCCAAAAAGCTCAATGGATCATTATCGCGAATATGCTCCTGCGTATCGTACATTGAATCTCTGATACAGATATTTTGAGGTATGAAATTCCACGACAATCGTTTCATACTGTCTCTGTCATAGAAATAGATTTCGGCAAAGTCCGCCGAATGAGAAGTTGATGATTTGAGACGCCAATATCGATATGCCGTGGTATCGGTGATAGTACTCTCTCCGGCAAGGAACCAATCCATAGGAAATTTTACCATCTCTACCGGATGTGTAAAGAGACTGTCGTGTGCCGCCTCTATCAATCCTCCCTGCAATAATGGATAGCCACTATATATATGCTGATATGCAGAATATTTACGATACAATCGCATATTTTGTATTGTATCGATTGCAGGGGTAATATACTGCATTTTTACATACATCGACGATAAATGGAGGAGACGCCGCTATTTGTTTCTGCCCGTTATATGCCGTGACCATATAGAGTATATCCAAGCCTACATTTTTAAAAAACACCTTCCCCTTACGTTGTAGGCCTATATCCACCGGCACCCATTCGGCATTATCGAATACCGACAGGTAGAGATACTTGTTTCTACATTCGGGTATAAGTTCTATTTCTATATCGGCTGTACGCCCATACTCCTCGGTCACGTCACGAATAAATATCTGTGACAAAGAGACCGGTAATAGTTCCCCGGCCTCTTTTGCCTCTTTCAACAACGGATGCGGGGCGTATGATTGGCTATACAGGAATTTATACCCAATAAAATAATTACCACCCAACTATACGAAAAAATGTTATACCAGTTACAATACATATAGCATAGCCGGCGTGATTGTCAAACGTCCCAATATTATTCCCTTTAATATGGAACATTGCATCAAACTGC
>JAZURX010000011.1:0-105116 GCA_045606385.1 Bacteroidales bacterium
GGCAAATGGTTCAAGCCCAACTACCACGCACATATCGTATTCGATTGGATGGACCACAATACGGGCAAGAGCCGAAAACTTAACGATGACGATATGATGCAGATGCAGACCTTGGCATCCGAGATTCTATCAATGGAGCGAGGTCAATCCAAAACCGTTACGGGCAAGGAGCATTTGGAGCGTAACGACTTTATCATCGAGAAGCAGCGTGCCGAACTGGAACGCATAGAGGCTGAACGGCAACACAAGGAGCACCAGATAGATCTTGCCGAGCAAGAACTCAAACAGGTGAAATCGGAGATACGCACCGACAAACTCAAAAGCGTAGCCACCGATGCTGCCACAGCCCTTGCAAGCGGAGTAAGTTCTCTTTTCGGCAGCGGTAAGATGAAATCGTTGGAACGCAAGAACGAGGATTTACGGGACGAAATAGGCGTTAGAGATGAAACCATCGAGCAACTGCAATCCCACATCAAGCAAATGGAAGTAGAACACCAAAAGCAGATGCAGGAGGTTAAGCAGTCATACGAAGCTGAGAACCGTAAGCAATCAGAATACATCGACAAGATTTTGCGTTACTTCCCGTATGTGGAAAAATTAATGCCGATGATTAAATATCTCACAGAAAAAATGGGTTTCAACGACAATCTTATCAAAGCATTGTGCACTTTTAAGGAAATCCCCGTCAAAGGTAAGCTCTTTTCAACGATGTTTAACCAATCGTTTTCAGCCGATGGTGCGGTCTGCTCCCTCAAAGAGGATAAGGAGGGACGATTTGACCTTAGAATCGATGGCGTATCGCATCACTCTTGGTTCAGACGCAAAAAAGATGAGTTTATGGAAGCGTTAGGATTGCCGACAAGTAGAAACCAAAATCGAGGGATGAAACTATAAAACAGCCCCCAAGTCGTGATAATTTGCCCGTACAAGGCTTATTATTGCGACTTCTTTGTAATTTTGCAATATGATTCAATCGAAATTTAAGTTTTATAAACCATGTAAGTTGTTACAACCTTATGTGAGATATTATTGGGTATTCAATAGTTGCCAAATGATGAATACCTATACATTCCCTATTGGATGTCCTCAAATCATTTTTCATAAGCGTACACCGCTGTTTATACCAGAGTTGGGCACAACGCAAAATGAATTGACTATTAGTGGACAGGTTAATTTCTCTTCGCATCTGCAAGCTAACGGTGATATTGAAATGATTGTTGTTGTATTCTATCCTCATACAATAAATATGTTTCTGAATACTCCTGCTTCGGCCTTTTACAACAAAGAAGTTTCAGGTTATGATATTGAGGATAAACATCTGAACGAATTGGCTATGCAAGTATTCGATAGTGAAGATAATAATCTTTGCGTCGCTCTCATTGAAGAATGGCTATTGTCCCGATTGTCGACAAAAACATACGACACGACGTACCGAGTAAACCGAATGAATGCAGCCATAGAGAAACTTTGTGCCGCTCCTCACACCCTTGTAACCGAATTGTCTTCAATTTGCTGTTTGGGCAAGAAACAATTCGAACGAGAGTTCTATTTGCATGTAGGGATGAATCCCAAAGAATATTCTCGTATTGTCCGCTTTCAAAAGGCATTGCGGTTAATACAGCATCAGCAGGGCAAAACCAATCAAGCTGATTTGGCATACACAAGCGGTTATGCAGACCAATCACACCTCATACGAGAGTTCAAGAAATTGTGTGGATACACGCCTTTATCATTGCTTGAAGTTTCAACACCCTATTCCGATTTGTTTACTACCCCCATATAGAAGTCTCATTTGTTCTATCCAATGTAGGATGCTTCATCTACTTTTGCAGTTTTATTTACGAACTAAAAAAAACAAAAGTATGAAAGAAGTCAATCCTCAAACAACCACTCGTGCATACGCTTTCGAAATGTGGATGAATGCTCCAATGCCGATGGTAACATTTTTCAAGACACTTGATGTGTCAAATCTTGTAAGAATCAGCAGAAAGAAAAGATTGAAATTCAATATGCTGATGTGCTATTGCATCGGAATGGCTGCAAGTAAAGTCAAAGAATTTTATATGCTTCCCGTGAGTAGTAAGTTGATGCAGTTCGATACTATTGCAGTTAACACCATAGTTGCCAATAGTGCTGGCGAGGTAAGTTCGTGCGACCTCCCTTTTAGCAAAAACTTAGCACAGTTTAATAGCGACTATCTGCGGCTCACGAAAGAGGTGGCGAAAAATTGTGTTGACCACGACCTCTCGGCAGAGAGTATGGTTATCGATACCTGGGCATTGGCACAATAGGAAATTGATGGGGCAGTGGGTATGTATAGTGGCATTTTCAATAATCCGTTTATGATTTGGGGCAAATACAAACGTGCGTGGTTCAGAACTACCTTGACCGTTTCTTTCCAATTCCACCATACACAAATGGATGGAGCACACGCATCCAAATTCTTGGAGTACATCCAAAAAGAGATTGATAAGATTGAATAATTTTTTCAAAGTATTATTTTGTGTAGATAAAAAGGTCATGCAATTCTTTTTATCTACATTTCTTTTTGTACCTTTGTAGCATCAAGAGTTATCACATTGGAGCATAACAATGAAGAACTCAGAAATACGAACGGTTGCTATCTCGTTACCCAGTTTTCAAGCAATCCAACCAACCGATTTATTCTAAGCGAGTTATCTTTTCTTGCAAAAGTTACTAAAATATATGAATAATACAGCTTTCTTTCTCGGTCATACTATGTAATATTTTTCGGCTGTTTTTTTGTCGCATTTTATAAAATAATGAATCTCCACCGTGCCCGCCGTAAAAAATATTGAAAACAACTCATATTTCTCGCTCGTTTGCATGTATATTTGCAGATTCAAAACCTAACACCTTACACACCTATCATTATAGAGATAAACAGTTCTATGAATATACGATTTCTAAGTTTGGCAAGTGGCAGCAGTGGCAATTGCTACTACTTAGGCACAGAAAATTACGGAATACTTATAGATGCCGGCATATCGGCTCGTCAAATAAAAAAATTTTTGGCAGCAAACAGCATTGCCTTTGAGTCTATTGTTGCGGTATGCATCACACACGACCATGCAGACCACATAAAAGGAGCCGGCTACGTAGGAGAACGTTGCGGCATACCGGTGTACACCACACAAACCATACTCAACGGCATGAATCAGTGCTACCGCATGACAGAGAAAATATATTCGGCAGGTCGCCCGATACTCAAAGATACACCATTCAAGATAAGAGACTTCGAGATTACCGCTTTCGAAGTTCCGCACGACGGAAGCGATAATGTGGGGTACTTCATTAAATGCGGCGACAAACGATTTGTATTTGCCACCGACCTCGGGCATATTCCGGCTCATGCCGATTGTTACATACGACAAGCCCAATACCTCATCATAGAAGCCAATTATGATACCGAAATGCTTCAACACGGCTCTTACCCATACTATCTCAAAAAACGCATCGTATCACGCAACGGGCATATGTGTAACACCGATACCGCAGAATATTTGGCTACACACTACCACCCCGATATGGAGTACATATTTCTTTGTCACTTGAGCAAAGAAAACAACCACCCCGAATTGGCATACAAAACCATAGAACAACGTATGTTGCAAGCCGGAATAGCTGTAGGAAGGAAGGTTCAACTTGTACCGCTCAATCGGCACACACCCGGAGATTTATATACATTTGAGACAAATATAGAGATGCCCACATTACTATAACTCATAGTTAATCAAAGAAAATCGGAGAGCGGTCATAATCGACTACTCTCCGATTTACATTTGAGGGTTGTTTATTTTATTTTCCCAAAGCCTTTTCTACGGCTTCACGCACAGCCTCATCGAACAAATCACGTGCAATAAGCGTTCCATCGGGCGAGAAAAGCATAACCTGCGGTATAGCAGTAAATCCATACAAACGCATAGGAATGTCTTGGGCTTCGATGATTTGATGCCAAGGCATCTGTTCTTTCTCGAGAGCCTTGAGTGTTGCTTCACGCTCGTCTCTCACAGCAATACTTACAACATCAAAATTGTCGCCGGCATATTCATTATACAACTCTTTTATCGCAGGAATTCCGGCACGACAAGGTGCACACCACGACGCCCAAAAATCTACAAGGATATACTTGCCTTTGCCTATATAATCTGAGAATGACACAGAAGTACCGTCGAGATTACCTGTCTCTATGGTAAAGTCGATAAATTTAGCGCCGGGCTGATTGGCTCTGATACCCTTGTCGGTCTCAATACTTTTCTGTATATAATCCGACGACTTGATCGAACGAGGAACATTGGCCAATGCCTCATCAAAACCTTCGCCACCGATACATAATTGAAGCCACTCCATGGCACCTATTTCACTTATAGGAGTTCCTTTATATTCCAATGTCGCAGCCTTATAGAGTTCGAGCAACGCATTATCGGTAGCCGCTCTGATACTGTCGCGCTTACGAGGTAACTCCGCATCATTGATAAGCGAAAGTATACCGAACATACTCTCTAACTGCAAAGCCATATCTTTGTTGTTGATTGTATTTAAGGAATCGTTGAGCATGGTACCCGATGTGTTATAGAACATAGAAAGAGCCGGGCTGAAATCTACTTTTATATCTCCGGGTTCGAGAATAAATTTAGCGTCGAAATCACCTGAAACAAAACGGACTGCTTCGGGTTTGCCTACCTTCCCGTTAAATACGACTGTACCGTCGACAACGGCTACGCTATCTATGCTTTCTCCTGTAAAATATTCTGATAAATAAGCCATGCCGGAATATTTTTCATTTCCAACATTTACCGTTACGGAATAAGGTTTGCTACAAGCAACGCAGAACAGTGCAGCAAGGGCACAATAAATAATTTTTTTCATAATTAATTGTTTTTTATTAAGGTTATTATTTGGTAAGAACGTTTGCTATTGTCTCTTTCAATTTTTTGCCACGCAGATTGCGTTCAACAATTGTACCGTCCGGAGCAAAAAGAATAATTTGAGGTATTCCTGCTATACCATACAATTTTGTGGGGACTTCTCCGGCAGATATAATTTGAGGCCACGGGAGTTGCAATTCTTCAATCGCTTTGAGAGTGGCATCTCGCTCATCCCATACAGCGATACTGAGTATTTCGAATTTATCGCCTTTGTATTGATTATATATTTCCTTGACATTGGGTATTTCGGCTCGACAGGGACCGCACCACGATGCCCAGAAATCCACAAGCACATATTTACCCTTACCTACGTAGTCAGAGAGCGATACCGGTGTACCATCGATATTTCCTTTTTCTATAGTGAAATCGGTAAACATCTGACCGGGTGCTGTCATTTTTTGTGCAGCATTTACATCTATCATACGTTGTATCGACACATTCTTGCGGTCATAATCCGACACATAAGCCATCGCTTTTTCGAATTTTTCAGGCTTGGTAAGCTGCGACAACCAATTGAGCAGACAAAAGGTCGATACAGGAGTACCCGGCATGGCGGTGATGTAACGCTTGGCCACCTCGCCCAGCGCATCGATGTGTTTGGACACGAGAGCATTGACTTGTTCTTCGTAATCGGCAGCCTTACGGTCGAGGGAGCGATACTCGGCAGACAATTTTTGTTGCAATTGGCGGGTAGCCGCGTAGAAGCTATTGATAGAGTCGTTCATTGCTGTTCCCGAAGCCAACCCCATAGAAAAATCGGCTACAATATTACCGCCTTCGAGAGCTACTATCGCCTTATTATAACCAGGACGTACTGCCAATTGGCAAAGTACGGGCGAATCGATAGTCCCTTCGAAAATGATTTTGTCATCTGCGATTTTTACGCTATCTATAGCATCTCCGGTAGCCATATCCAGAATATATGCCATTTTTCCGTTATCATCGGGACAATCGGCTGTCAATGTGTATTTTTCACCACAAGCGGTAAGCATTAATGCTAATACTGCAATAATAGAAATGTTTGCTTTCATATTTCACGTTTATATTGATTATTCTTCATTATTTTCTTTCTCAGCAAGCGGATTCCAACCTTGTGCACGTAATTCTATTTCGGTATTGTCGCGAGTAATCATGCAACAACCCAATGAAGGATTGGTTATGTGGCCTATCACCCTCACGCCGGGTATGGTCAATACCTCGTCGTATGCCGCAAGAGGCACGGTAAACAATAGTTCGTAATCCTCACCTCCATTGAGAGCGGCTGTAACAAGGCTCATATTAAATTCTTCGGCCATAACGGCGGTTTGATAATCAATGGGTATATGATCTTCATAAATACGACAACCCGTATTGCTTTGCTTGCAAATATGCAACAACTCCGATGAGAGACCGTCGGAAATATCCATCATGGCCGTCGGCACGATATTGTGTTTGGCAAGTTCGGCAATAATATCTTTACGCGCTTCGGGTTTGAGTTGACGTTCGAGCAGATACTCTTTTCCTTCAAAAGCCGGGGTAAAATCGGTATCTCCATCAAAAACTGCTTTCTCCCGCTCAAGCAATTGCAAGCCCATATAAGCAGCACCCAAGTCGCCCGACACACAGATAAGGTCGTTTTCTTTCGCACCATTACGATAAACAATTTTGTCGGCATCGGCTTCGCCTATACAAGTAATACTTATGGTAAGTCCGGTCATTGAGGCCGATGTATCACCACCTACCAAATCGACACCATATATATCACACGCAAGTTGTATACCGGCATAAAAAGTCTCCATATCTTCTACCGAAAAACGTTTGGAAAGCCCCAACGATACAGTTATTTGGCGTGGAGTGCCATTCATGGCATATATATCCGAAAAATTTACAACCGCCGCCTTATATCCGAGATGTTTCAATGGTACATAAGTAAGATCGAAATGTACACCTTCGAGCAACAAATCGGTTGTTACCAATACACGTTTATCGGGATAATCGAGTACGGCCGCATCATCGCCCACACCTTTGAGTGACGAAGCATTTTTCAAAGAAATGTTTTCGGTAAGATGTCGTATAAGACCAAACTCTCCTAACGAAGCTATCTCTGTTCGTTTCTGATATTCCATATATTACATTATTAATTTTGCATTGATATTACCCCCGCTAATTTTCAGCAATAAGTTGCTGCATGATGAGTGTCATACGAGGTTGTGCTTCGGCGGCAGCTTTCTGCACCTCTTCATGCGAACATTTGACAATATCGCCAAATCCGCCCAAATCGGTTATAACAGAAATGGCAAAGACCTCCATACCCCCATGATGCGCAACAATTACTTCGGGTACGGTAGACATACCTACCGCATCGCCCCCGATGATGCGGAAGTAACGATACTCTGCCGGTGTTTCAAACGTAGGACCTTGCGTACCTACATACACACCCTGTTTCACATCTATATTATTACGTGCGGCTATCACAAGGGCCTTATTGATAAGCCGAGGAGAATATGCCTCGCTCATATCGGGGAATCGAGGGCCCAACTCTTCATGATTTTTACCACGCAAAGGATTCTCGGGGAAGGTGTTGATATGATCGGTAATAATCATAAGGTCGCCCACTTTGAATTCGGGATTCATTCCACCTGCCGCATTTGAGACAAAGAGTGTTTTCACGCCCAATTGTCGTAAGACACGCACAGGAAATGTTACCTGCTGCATCGAATATCCTTCGTAATAGTGAAACCGGCCCTGCATTGCCAATATCGGTTTTTCTCCCAATCGACCTAAAATAAGTTTTCCGCTATGCCCTTCGACAGTGGATAGCGGGAAATTGGGAATGTCGGCATATGACAATTCTTGTTTATCGGTGATATGGTTCACCAACTCTCCCAATCCCGTTCCTAAAATAATTGCGGTGTCGGGTATATTTCCAAATTTTTGACGGATATAGTGCGCCGTCTCTTTTATAGTCACTAACATATTTATTTTCGTTGAATAACACTGCGACGATAATGCTCGACCAACTCTTTCACCAGCATATCAAATGACGCTCCTTGGTCTTGCATAAAACGTACTTTCATGGGAAGATAATACAGATGTTGTTTGAGCAATTCGGGGACATTCGGATTATCAATAATCCTTACGGCATCTTTTTCTGTAACAATAACTACACCCGATTCCCCTTTTTCGAGCGACGCAGCCACCCAATCGTTCATTTTACGCAATTCGCGTGAAGAAAATTCATGATGATCATGATATGTCCAAAGTAATGTATTTTGGGCATACTTTCCGATATATTGCTCAAACAAATCGGGAGAAGCAACACCTGCCACAAGTAGAATTTCATCGGACAAAGCAGATAGTTCTTCTATAGCAAGAATTGTCTTACACTCCGATGCAAAAACGGGAGATAATCGACCATAGTGCAAGCCCGAAAAATAAATACTTTGATACGGATAAAGATTGAGATGCTTGGATATAAGGCGGAAATCTATCGGTTTCAAAGAATCGGGACACTTTGTAACAATCACAATATTTGCTCGCGATTTTTCTGATTCCGGCTCACGCAGACGCCCCACAGGGAGCATCTTATCTTCATATATCATACGTTCGTGATTTACAAGCAATATCGAAAACGCTGGTGTCACATAGCGATGCTGATAGGCATCATCGAGTAAAACCACATCTATACCCGACACCTGTGACAACAGCTTGCGGATACCATGCCTGCGATTGACATCGACAGCCACGGTCACGGTAGGAAATTTACGTTTGATTTGCAATGGTTCGTCGCCCACCTCTGCCGCCGTAGACGACATAGACACGATTCTGAATCCATGAGTATGACGTTTATATCCTCTGCTGAGTACCGCCACACGATATGATGCATCTGAGAATAAGCGCACAAGATATTCGGTATGAGGAGTTTTTCCTGTGCCTCCGACTGTAATATTACCGACAGACACAATAGGCACATCGAAACTTTCTGATGGAAGTATCTTCCAATCAAACATACGATTACGAAACCATACCGCAATCTTATACAACCAAGCTAATGGAGCCAATACAGAATACAATTTTACTCCGCGACCTTCTTCTCTTATATTGCTCATACACCAATCACAATCATTGCGAGACAAATCCGAGACAAATCATTATTAAGCAAAGATAGTTATTTTTTTCGTAACACACACCACATATTAAAAAAAATTGCAATTTACTACATTTTTTAACCAAACAACCGAAGACAAATATTCCAAAAAACAGACAGATTTTCCTAAAACAATTTGCTCAACTGTTTTTTTTGTGGTAACTTTGAGCCAAATTTCAAAAAAACATCTTACGAATAATAAGTTCTCAGACACAAAAGATTCTCAATATTCGGAGATACGAAATTGAAAGTATTACAAAACTAACACATTATAAGTTTAACTATAATTTAACCATTAATATATAAGATGAGTAATTTATCGTTATTTGTGGTCGTAGCACTCACCGGTCTTTTATTGGTGGCTGCCGCCCTCATCATTGCCATGTTGATAGGTCCACGCTCATTTAATCTCCAAAAGGGAGAAGCTTATGAGTGCGGTATTCCCACACATGGTACATCGTGGATGCAATTCAAGGCAGGTTACTATTTATTTGCCATCTTGTTCTTGATGTTCGATGTGGAAACTGTATTGCTGTTTCCCTGGGCAGTCATTGTTCGAGATTTGGGCGTAGCCGGTCTTGTGAACATTCTGTTTTTCTTGGTCATACTTATATTAGGATTGGCCTACGCATGGAAGAAAGGAGCACTTGAATGGAAGTAAAAGCAAAAATAAAATCAATGGAGTACGAGGACTTCAAAGATAATGAGTCACTCGAAAAGATGGTAGAAGAGCTACGCGCCAATGGGACAAACATCGTAGTGGGTTGTCTCGATGACGTTATAAATTGGGGCCGTTCCAATTCTCTCTGGCCGCTTACATTCGCTACCAGTTGCTGTGGTATCGAATTTATGTCGATCGGAGCCGCGCGCTATGACATGGCACGCTTCGGGTTCGAAGTAACCCGTGCCAGTCCACGCCAAGCCGACTTTATCATGGTTGCAGGGACGATTGTGCACAAAATGGCCCCCGTGCTCAAACGTCTTTATGATCAAATGGCTGAGCCTAAATATGTAGTTGCAGTCGGTGGTTGTGCCGTATCGGGCGGACCATTCAAAAACTCGTACCACGTAGTACATGGAGTAGGCGAAATACTCCCAGTAGACGTATATATTCCGGGGTGTCCTCCCCGCCCTGAGGCTATTCTCTATGGCATGATGCAATTGCAACGAAAAGTCAAAGTGGAGAATTTCTTTGGAGGAGTAAACCGCCAAGAACAAAAACCTATAGAAGAATCAGAAGATTAACTTGTAATAACCTCAAATATCGATGGCAAATATACAAGAAAAGATTAGCGCATTCCTTCCCGAGGCCGTATATGAAGCGGGACAATACCCCACCTTCACAGTACCTGCGGAAAAACTTCCCGCTTTGGCGCGTTACTTGCACGGTGATGCCGATTTACAATTCGACAATCTGGCTGCGATGATAGGTAACGACTGGGGTGAATCACTTGGTGTGGTTTATTACCTCACATCAGTCAAATATAACCATTGGGTAATATTGAAAGTTGTCACCACCGATCGTAAAGATCCTCTATTATATAGTGTAAGCGACGTGTGGGCAAATGCCAATTTCGAAGAACGCGAAGTATATGATTTCTTCGGAATCCGTTTCATCGGACACCCTGATATGCGACGCATTTTCTTGCGAGAAGATTGGACCGGCTATCCTATGCGTAAAGATTATGACACAAGCCGCGAAAATAACCGCATACCCGAAACAAACGAAGAATACAGCGACACCACCGTATCGTTGCAAATGAATGCCGATGGAAAATTGGACAAAAAGACCGTGAAAATTTTCGAGAAAGACGATTACGTAATAAATATCGGTCCGCAGCATCCAGCAACACACGGAGTAATGCGCTTCCGCACTTCCCTCGACGGTGAAATAATCAAAAAAATAGATGTCCATTGCGGATATATACATCGTGGCATAGAAAAGTTGTGGGAAAGCATGACCTACCCGCAAACTCTGCACATGACAGACCGTCTCGACTACTTATCGGCTTGTCAAAATCGTCATGCCTTGTGTATGTGTATAGAAGACGCCTTGCAGGTAGAGGTGCCTGAACGCGCACAATATATACGTACAATGATGGACGAGTTGATGCGTATCAATTCACATTTATTATTCTTCTCGACTCTAGCCATGGACTTGGGCTCGGTAACTGCACTATGTTACGGATTCAGAGAAAGAGAAAAAGTCCTCGACATATTCGATGAGACATGTGGAGCCCGTATGTCGCTCAACTACAACATTATTGGAGGTCTTATGGCCGACATTCACCCCAATTTCCAACGTAAAGTAAAAGAACTCATCGCCATAATGCCGGCAGCGTTGAAAGAATATCATGACCTATTCTCGGGCAACGTCATTGCGCGTAATC
This sequence comes from Bacteroidales bacterium, assembly GCA_045606385.1. GTDB lineage: Bacteria > Bacteroidota > Bacteroidia > Bacteroidales > UBA11471 > Caccoplasma. The sequence continues at coordinate 11,466 of JAZURX010000011.1, forward strand.
GTATGAAAGGTGTCGGAAATCTGTCACTCGACGATGCCATACGCTACAATATGACAGGACCGTCGGGTCGTGGTTCGGGTTGGGCGTGTGATGTGCGCAAAATTGCTCCTTACGCCGTATACGACAAAGTAGAATTTGACCAAGTACTCGACAATGTTGGTGACTCATACGCACGTTATATGGTACGTATGAAAGAAATAGAACAATCGTTGCACATACTCGAGCAACTTGTCGATAATATACCCGAAGGCGATATTGCAGTGAAGATGAAACCGATAATCAAAGTACCCGAAGGTCGCTACTTCAAACAAGTAGAAGCCTCACGTGGCGCATTCGGCATATATCTCGAAAGTCGCGGTGATAAAACTCCGTATCGTCTCAAAGTGGTATCTCCAGGATTCTCATTAGTGGGAGCTATCGACCATTTGGTTAGAGGCACAAAAATTGCCGACCTCATCACTATCGGTGCATCACTCGACTACGTTGTACCTGATATCGACCGATAAAGAAAACAAGAATTACATACAATTATGCAAGACAATATTTTTGATTTTTCGATTGTAACACAATGGATTGATACATTTTTGAGAACATATATACCTCTTGATTGGTGTGTGCTTCTCATAGAGTTTTTACTCATAGGTGTCGCATTGCTGCTATTATACGCCCTTATCGCCTTGGCATTGATATATGGTGAGCGTAAAATCTGCGCATTCTTCCAATGTCGCTTGGGTCCTAATCGTGTAGGTCCGCTTGGTTTGTTTCAAAGTGTTGCCGATATGTTGAAGATTCTCATCAAGGAACTTATTGACATAAAACATACCGACAAATTTCTTTTCAACCTGGCACCCTACTTAGTAATACTTTCTTCAATGTTGGCTTTTGGATGTATGCCGTTTGGAAAAGGTTTACAAGTACTTGATTTTAATATCGGTGTATTCTTCATCATGGCCGTATCGTCAATAGGGGTATTAGGTATATTGCTGGCCGGTTGGTCAAGTAACAATAAATTTACTCTTATCGGAGCCATGCGAAGTGGCGCACAAATGATAAGTTATGAATTGTCTATCGGCTTATCAATGCTTGCCGTTGTGGTATACGCCGGCACAATGCAAACTTCACAATTGGTAGACCAACAAGTTACCAACGGATGGTTTATCTTTACCGGACACATTCCCATGTTTATCGCATTTGTAATATATTTGATTGCCGGTACAGCCGAAACCAATCGTGGACCGTTCGACCTACCCGAAGCAGAATCGGAATTGACAGCCGGATATCATACCGAATATTCGGGTATCCACTTTGGATTCTATTACCTTGCCGAATACTTGAATATGTTTATTGTTGCAGGTATCGCATCGCTTCTTTTCTTGGGAGGCTGGGCCCCATTGCATATCGGCGGTTGGGAAGCATTCAACAACATTATGGACTATATTCCCTCGGTAATATGGTTCTTTGGCAAGACAGCCGTCATGATGTTTATCATTATGTGGTTTAAGTGGACTTTCCCACGTCTGCGTATCGACCAACTTTTATGTCTCGAATGGAAATATCTCGTACCCATAGGATTTATAAACTTATTACTCGTGGTACTGATGACTATTTTCGGAGCACATTTCTAATTGTAAAAACAACAGAATAAATCATAGCCATTATGAGAGATAATATCGGATATATCACCCAGGTCATCGGGCCCGTTGTCGATGTTACATTTGACGGAGAAGGAGCGCAATTACCTCCTATTTACAACGCATTGAAAATAGAACGTCCCGACGGCTCGAATCTCATTGTAGAAGTAGAACAACACATCGGAGAACAAACCGTACGTTGCGTGGCCATGGATACTACCGACGGACTTACCCGCGGCATGAAAGTAATAGACATGCAACGCCCCTTATCAATGCCTACCGGTAACCAGATAAAAGGCCGATTGATGAATGTAATGGGAGACGCCATCGACCACTTACCTGCGCTCAATTATGACAAGGTAGAGTCTATCCACCGTCCCGCTCCTCGCTTCGAAGACCTCTCAATCAATACAGAGTTCTTATTTACCGGTATTAAGGTTATCGACTTGCTCGAGCCATACTCCAAAGGTGGTAAAATCGGATTGTTCGGTGGTGCCGGTGTAGGAAAGACGGTGCTCATCATGGAGATGATTAACAATATAGCCAAAGGGCACAATGGATTCTCGGTATTTGCCGGTGTAGGAGAACGTACCCGCGAAGGAAACGACTTGTTGCGTGAGATGATCGAATCAGGCGTAATCAATTACGGTGATGAATTCAAGGCTGCGATGGAAGAGGGACATTGGGATCTCTCCAAAGTAGATATGGAAAAACTCTCCAAATCACAAGCGGCACTTGTATTCGGACAGATGAACGAGCCTCCCGGGGCACGTCTGCGTGTAGCGCTTTCGGGTCTTACTGTCGCCGAGCAATTTCGCGATTCAGGTGATGGAGGTAAAGATATTCTGTTCTTCATCGACAACATATTCCGCTTCACCCAAGCCGGTTCTGAAGTTTCGGCTTTGTTAGGCCGTATGCCTTCGGCAGTAGGTTACCAACCGACATTGGCATCGGAGATGGGTACTTTGCAAGAGCGTATTACATCGACCAAGTTTGGTTCTATCACATCGGTACAAGCTATCTATGTACCTGCCGATGACTTGACCGACCCTGCTCCGGCTACAACATTCAACTTCTTGGATGCCACAACGGTACTCAGCCGTAAGATTGCAGAGTTGGGTATATATCCCGCTGTTGACCCGCTCGAATCGACATCACGTATTCTCGACCCGCTGATTATCGGCGAAGAGCACTACAATACAGCACAAGCCATAAAACAACTGTTGCAACGCTATAATGAACTGCAAGACATCATCGCCATCATGGGTGTTGATGAACTTTCGGACGAAGACAAGTTGGTCGTTGCCCGCGCACGTCGTGCACAACGTTATCTCTCACAACCGTTCCACGTTGCCGAACAGTTTACAGGTATCCCCGGTGTAATAGTACCTTTGGAAGAAACCATACGAGGATTCAAGATGATTCTCAGTGGCGAAATGGACAAATATCCCGAACAGGCGTTTATGAACGTGGGAACTATAGATGAAGCCATAGCCAAAGGCGAAAAGATGATGCAACAAGCACAAGGCTAATATATTATAATGAACGCTATGAATCTCGAAATAATTTCAGCAACCGGTGTACTATTCGATGGAGAAGTCACACGCGTCACATTGCCGGGCGCGTTGGGGTCATTTACCGTATTGCAAGACCACGCATCATTGCTATCGTCGCTGCAAGCCGGTGTGATAGAATATGAAACAGCCGGAGAAGAGAAAAGGCTGTCGATCGAAGGAGGATTTGTAGACGTAAATAACAACCGCGTCGCCGTGTGCGTGAAATAAAACACTAAAAGAGATGAAGAAAACGATAATCGTCCGTACCGTTCTTATACTGGTGGCAATATTACTATCAGTCCCGCAAGTTCGTGCATCGCACGATGAGAACGCGCCGTTCGATGCCAAAGAGACTATTTTCGGACACTTACTCGACAACTACGGATGGGAAGTGCCGTTCTCTCATCATCACCGTATTCCTCTCCCCATCATCGTGTGCAACAATGAGGGAGAATGGAGTGTATTCGGCTCGCATCGTGTAATGCATGGCAAAGAATACAACGGATATTTTATACCTGCCGAAGGAGAATACAAAGGCAAAATAGTAACATGCGACAACAATGGTGAAATATACCGTCCTCTCGACATATCGATTACCAAAAATGTAATGGCATTGTTCATTGCCACGGCAATACTCTGTCTCTGCTTCATTCCCATGGCTCGTTGGTACAAAAAACACCCCAACGGCACTCCTCGCAAATGGTGGGGATTTATGGAGATGATAATCGATATGGTATATAAAGATCTCATCAAACCCATTCTGGGTGTCGACGCTAAAAGATATGCTCCATATCTACTTACGGCTTTCTTCTTTATATTTTTCATCAACTTATTGGGTTTGATGGTAATCTTTCCAGCCGGTGCAAACTTGTCGGGCAATATTGCCGTAACATTGGTATTGGCACTATGCACATTTCTTGTAGTAAACCTCACAGGCACAAAACACTATTGGAAAGAAATTTTTTGGCCCGAAGTTCCTATGATGATGAAGTGTCCGCTACCTTTAATGCCGGTCATTGAATTATTTGGTGTTCTGACCAAACCGGTAGCGTTGATGATACGTCTGTTTGCAAATATGATGGGTGGTCACCTTATCGTATTGGTATTGATATCGCTCATCTTCATCTTCGGAAGTATGGGAGCCGCAGTATTGGCCGGGACAACGGTTTTATCTGTCGCATTTGCCCTCTTTATGAACCTGCTCGATGTGCTCATCAGTTTCATACAAGCATATGTATTTACCATCTTATCGACAATATTTATAAGCTTGGCTCGCGTACGTGAGCACGAAGCGCACAAATAAGTAACAAATAAACAAAACAGTATAACCATTAAAATTAAAAAGTTATGTTAGCAATGATTTTATTACAAGCTGCAGCAGCTGCTGGTTCATCGGCTGCATTAGCCAAAGTAGGTGCCTGCATCGGTGCCGGTATTGCCGCCATTGGAGCCGGTCTTGGTATTGGAAAAATCGGTTCATCGGCTATGGAGTCAATCGCCCGCCAACCCGAATCTGCCAATGACATTCGTGCCAATATGATTGTGATAGCCGCCCTTATAGAAGGTGTAGCCCTCTTTGCTATCATCGTTTGTTTGCTGGCTATCTTCTTGTAATATATCAAAAAACACATCATGGAACTATTCACTCCCGACTTCGGATTGGTATTCTGGATGTTCCTTGTGTTTGCCATTCTGTGTTTGATATTGTGGAAATATGCATGGCCCGTCATAATGAAAAGCGTCGATGATCGCGCCGATTTTATAGACAAAGGTGTAGCATACGCACAAGAAGCTAAAACTCAACTCGAACACGCAACCGAAAGTGCACAAGCCCTCATAGCCGAAGCACAACAAAAGCAACTCGAAATATTGCGCGAGGCAACCAAAACCAAAACGCAAATCATAGAGGAGGCTCGCAAAGCAGCTACCGCAGAGGCAAAAAAAATAATGGATGCCGCCGCCGTATTGATAGAGCAATCGCGTAAGGAATCGGAATTGCAATTCCGTCAACAAGTAAGCGAATTTGCTTTACAAGTTGCCGGACGTCTTATGCGTCAAGAGTTGTCGAACGATAAGAAACAAATAGAATTGGCAGATAAACTACTAACAGACATCGAGAATAAAAACTAATCGAATATGAACGAAGGTCTTATTGCCTACCGATATGCCAAAGCCCTGCTCAAATATGTGCAGGAGAAAAACTCGACACGACAGATGTATGAGGTAGCGCGGCAGGTAGAAGAAAGTTTTGCGACCCACCCCGATTTGCAATGTGCATTGCAAAATCCGGTAATAAAAACAGAGAAGAAAGAATCGCTGTTACTTGCTGCCGCCGGTGTCGATGCTTCCACATCGGAAGAGTACCTTCGTTTCGTCCGTCTGCTTTTGAAACAACGGCGCGAGAGTCATATGCGCTCCGTCATGCTTGTATATCAGAAGTTGTACCGGGAACTCAATGGTATTGTAAGAGCACAAATAGTGACCGCATCGTCGCTCGACGAAACCACACTATCACGAATAAAAGCGGTAGTCGCCGGTCAATGCCCCGACAAAACATTAGAGTTAGAGCACATAATCGATAGTAACATTATCGGAGGTTTTGTGCTCAACGTTGACGGACAGCAATTAGATGCGTCCATCGAAAAAGAACTGAAAATATTGCGTTTAAAATTAATAAACAGCAAAACAAAATTATGATAAAACCAAATGAGATTTCAGACATACTGAAACATCAACTCGAAGAGGTCGATTCGAAAGTCGCCTTTGAAGAAGTAGGTACAGTGCTCGAAGTGGGTGACGGTGTTGCACACGTATTCGGTCTCGACAACGTAAGCTCAAGTGAGCTGGTAGAGTTTGAGAACGGTGTACGTGGTGTAGCCATGAACCTCGAAGAGAGCAATGTCGGAGTAATCCTTATGGGGTCGAGTAGCTCGGTCAAAGAAAATATGACCGTAAAACGCACCGGAAAGATTGCTTCAATAAGCGTCGGCGATGGTCTCATTGGCCGTGTTATCAACACCTTGGGAGAGCCTATTGATGGCGCCGGAGCTATCACCGGTGAAACAATAGACCTACCTCTCGATCGTAAAGCACCCGGTGTAATTTTCCGTCAACCGGTAAACCAACCGCTACAAACCGGTATTAAGGCCGTCGATGCCATGATACCTATCGGACGCGGACAACGCGAGCTGATAATCGGTGACCGCCAAACAGGAAAGACATCAATTGCCGTTGATACGATTCTGAACCAACGTCAAAACTACCTCAACGGAGACCCGGTATATTGTATATATGTAGCCATCGGGCAAAAAGCATCATCTGTTGCCACATTGGTAAACACACTGCGCGAACATGGTGCTCTCGAATATACAATAATATTGGCGGCCAATGCCTCTGATTCAGCATCAATGCGTTACTATGCTCCATTTGCCGGAGCCGCTATCGGAGAATATTTCCGCGACAGCGGACGACATGCACTGGTTGTATACGATGACCTTTCGAAACAAGCCGTTGCCTACCGCGAAATATCACTTATTCTGCGTCGTCCTTCGGGCCGTGAGGCATATCCGGGAGACATATTCTACCTCCATTCTCGCCTACTGGAGCGTGCCGCAAAAATTATTGCTAACGACAGTGTGGCCGCTACCATGAATGACCTGCCCGAAGCTATGCGTCCGTTGGTAAAAGGAGGCGGTTCACTCACTGCATTGCCTATCATTGAGACACAAGCCGGAGACGTATCTGCCTACATACCCACTAACGTAATTTCGATTACCGACGGCCAGATATTCCTCGAGACATCACTTTTCAACCAAGGTATGCGTCCTGCTATCAACGTTGGTATCTCGGTGTCACGTGTAGGTGGTAATGCCCAGGTAAAATCAATGAAGAAAGTAGCCGGTACATTAAAAATAGACCAAGCACAATATCGCGAACTCGAATCGTTCTCACAATTTGGTGGCGATCTCGACCCCGTAACCGCTATGGTCATCGATAAAGGGCGTAAAAACAGTATGCTTCTCGTGCAACCACAGTACACACCTATGCCCGTGGAAAATGAGATTGCAGTAATCTATTGTGGTACGAAAGGATTGTTACGCAATTTGCCCATAGAGAAGGTGGCTGCGTTTGAAAAACTCTTTCTCGAAATACTCAACGCCCGCCATCGTGCCGATGTACTCGATCTCCTGCGCGAAGGAAAACTCACACCCGAGATAGAGGCTGTACTACAAAAAGTCGCCCAAGAAGTTGTAGAACAAATTAAGGCTTAACATATATGTCGACAATGCGCGAGTTGAAGGGAAGAATCGGCTCGGTACAGTCTTCCCAGAAAATCACAGGAGCACTGCGAATGATCTCCTCGGCAAAACTGCGGAAGGCCGAACAGGCTCTCAACCATATGAAGCCATTCCGTAAACAATTGCAAGCGACCATCAACAATTTGTTGTCGGCCGATGTCGATTTCATATCGCCCATGTGCGAGCAACGTCCGTTGCATCGCGTCGCCATCGTATTGATCGCATCGGACGAAGGACATTGCGGTGCATACAATACCAATCTATACAAAGCCCTTTTGGCTCACATAGAGCATATACGTCATGAGCAACCCGAGCAACCCGTTATCGATGTTTATGCCGTAGGTAAAAAAGTATTGTCGGCTGTTGCAAAAACCGAAGGTATCAACTATTGCGAAAGCGACTATTTCAATGCCAAAAGCACTCCCGAAGAGATAAAACGATTTGTGAGTGAAATGACTGAGCATTTCCTTTCGAACAAATACGACAGAGTAGAATGTATATACGCATTCTATAAAAGTGTTGCCACGCAGATAGTTAAGACACGTACGATACTGCCTATAAGCATCGACGAGTTACAAGCCTCGGCAACCAAAGAGCCTATACGCATCACTCCTTACCTATATGAGCCTGACCGTGCGGCGATTTTCGAATCAATACTGCCACTATTTGCATTGGCTTCATTCCAAGAGGCTATTTTGCAAAGTCGCACTTCGGAACAAGGAGCTCGCATCATGGCTATGCAGACTGCCAGTGATAATGCACAGAAACTACTCGAAGAGTTACGCCTCGAATATAACAAACTACGACAACAAAGTATTACAAATGAACTGCTCGACCTTATGGGCGGTTCGGTACAACAACAACGATAAAGGGGATTTATTTCCTTATCATATTATAAAACAAAAGAAGAGCTACATTACCATTTATGGAAAGTATTAAAAACTATTTCGTTTCCTTTTGGAAAGGTCTTTGGAGCCTGCTTGTAGGTATGAAGGTAACAGGTCGCGAATTTTTCGTGCCAAAAATCACCGAAAAATACCCTGAAAACAGAGCTACGCTCGAAATACCCGAACGATTCAGAGCGACTTTGACGCTCAAATATGACGCGGAAGGCAATCATAAATGTATTGCTTGCGGAATATGTCAAATGAACTGTCCCAACGGCACTATACAGATTGTTACCAAGAAAGTAACCGACGCCGAAGGTAAAACCAAACGCGTGCTCGATGACTATGTGTATGACTTAGGCAGTTGCATATTCTGTCAACTATGCGTAACAACATGTCCTCACAATGCATTGGAATTCACCAACGAATTTGAGCAAGCCGTATTCAATCGCGATGTGTTGGTAAAACATCTCAATCGTAAACCCGAATAAAATAATATTTCGATATGGAACAAGTAGCCAGTCAAATCATATTTTTTCTGCTCTCGGCCGTCATTGTAATCTGCTCTATATTGGCAGTAACCAGCCGTCGCATATTAAGAGCAGCGACCTACCTGCTTTTTGTACTCTTTGCCACAGCAGGATTCTATTTTATGCTCGACTATCATTTCTTGGGAGCCGTACAAATCACCATATACGCCGGAGGTATAGTTGTGTTGTTTGTATTTGCCATATTGCTCACAAGCAAATTGGGAGAGAAATCAGATAAAATATCCTCAACAAAACGCGGTTGGGGTATCCTTGCCGCCATCAGTGGCGCCGCATTATGTCTTTACACTTTGTGCACTCACAAATTCTTCCCCTCTCAATTTGCAGCAGGTGGAGAGATAGACATGAAAGAGCTTGGTCACGCGCTGATGGGTATGGACAAATACCAATACCTGTTGCCATTCGAGGCAATAAGTATATTGTTACTCGCTTGTATAATCGGAGGCATAATGATTGCCCGTAAAAGATAAAAAACTATGGAAATACCCATGATTTACTATGTAGTGGTAAGCACCATCATGTTTTTTGCCGGTGTATATGGATTTGTAACCCGCAAAAATTTGTTGGCCATACTTATTTCACTCGAACTGATGCTCAATGCTGTCGATATCAATTTTGTTGTCTTCAATCGCTACCTGTTCCCGGGACAACTCGAAGGGTTCTTCTTCACACTCTTCGCTGTAGCCATCGCAGCAGCCGAAACGGCCATCGCCATCGCCATTATTATCAACATCTACCGCAATATACAGAACATAAAGGTAGATAATCTCGACAAAATGAAATATTGATATTTATAGCAATAACAAATACTATGGAAATATTTAACTATTCTTTCCTGATACTATTGTTGCCGATGCTGATGTTTGTCACACTCGGACTTTGCGGTCACAAAATGTCGCACCGCACCGCCGGCTTGTTGGGCACATCAGGTCTGCTTGTCATCACCGTATTGGCCTACATAGTAGCAACCGCCTACTTTACTACGATGCGTGGTGCCAACGGAGAATTTGCGGCAGTAACACCATTCAACCTTACATGGTTGCAATTTACCGAAACCCTTATAATAAAATTGGGCATACTGCTCGATCCTATCTCGGTAATGATGCTTGTTGTCATTACCACGGTATCGCTCATGGTACACATTTACAGTCTTGGATATATGCATGGAGAGACAGGATTCCAACGTTACTATGCGTTCCTCTCGCTCTTCACATTCTCTATGCTCGGTCTTGTTGTTGCTACCAACATTTTCCAAATGTATATTTTCTGGGAGCTTGTGGGTGCATCATCGTACCTGCTCATCGGTTTCTATTACACGAAACAATCGGCAGTTGCGGCATCGAAAAAGGCATTCATCGTCACCCGTTTTGCCGACTTGGGCTTCCTCATCGGTATCTTACTGCTCTCATTCTATACCAAGACATTCGATTTCGAAGCTTTGACCAACGGCTCGGTATCGCTTATCGATAATGTAGGCGGACAAACATTCCTTGGTATTTCGGCCGCTTCATGGGCGATGGCTCTCATATTTATGGGTGGTGCCGGAAAATCGGCCATGTTCCCGTTGCATATATGGTTGCCCGACGCGATGGAAGGCCCGACTCCTGTATCGGCCCTAATACACGCTGCCACCATGGTTGTAGCCGGTGTATATTTGGTAGCACGTTTGTTCCCCATATACATGATACAGACACCCGACGTGCTGATGTTTATCATGGTAATTGGAGCCATAACAGCACTTTATGCTGCTGTTGTAGCTTGCGTACAGACCGACATCAAACGTGTACTTGCGTTCTCTACCATATCACAAATAGCATTTATGATGGTAGCACTCGGTGTATGTACCTCGGTAGAACTCAATCACCACGATCATGGAGCATTAGGCTATATGGCATCAATGTTCCATTTGTTTACACACGCTATGTTCAAGGCATTGCTCTTCCTCGGAGCAGGAGCTATCATACATGCAGTACACTCCAACGAGATGTCGGAAATGGGTGGTCTCCGCAAATATATGCCAATAACGCACATTACATTCCTCATAGCTTGTCTTGCCATAGCAGGTATACCTCCATTCTCGGGATTCTTCAGTAAAGATGAAATATTGGCCGCTGCATTCAACAAGAGCCTATTTTGGGGCATATGGATGTCGTTTGTAGCTGGTCTCACAGCATTCTATATGTTCCGTCTCTATTTCAACATATTCTGGGGCAAAGAGGCACACCACGCACACACACCGCATGAAGCCCCCAAAACGATGACCATACCTTTGCTGTTCTTGGCAGTCGTTACATGTTTTGCCGGATTCATACCCTTTGGAAATTTCGTAACTGCAGATGGTTTATCATATGACATACATCTTGATTGGACAGTCGCAGCAACAAGTATTGCCATAGCGGTAATTGCCATAGCACTTGCCACATGGCTCTACATGAAGCCCAATGAAAAACCTGCACGTATGGCCGACTCGATGCGTAGTCTCCACACTTGGGCATACCATCGTTTCTACTTCGATGAAATATACCTATTTGTAACACATAATATTATATTCCGCTACATCTGCGCTCCCATCGCATGGTTTGACCGCCATATCATAGACGGCACCATGAACTTTATGGCCACAGCCACACAATGGGCATCATACCATATACGCGAATTACAATCGGGACGTCTGCAATCATACGCCATCGTATTCCTTCTCGGTGCATTATTGGTAGCGTTTATCGTATTATGCAGTATATAATAATATCAAAAACAGAATAATAAACGAGTTATATATATTATGAACTTCTTAGCATTATTTGTACTAATTCCTCTGCTGATGATGGCGGGTCTCGCCCTCTCGAAAGAGATGAAACAGATACGTACCGTTGCAGTTATCGGTTCGGGATTGCAACTGATTCTCGCAGCAGTGGTGATGGTGATGTTTTTACAAGAACGAGCAGCCGGCAATACGGCAGAAATGCTGTTTACCATAGACAATCCGATAGTGTGGTATGCTCCTCTCGATATTGTACTTGCTGTAGGTGTCGATGGAGTGTCGGTGGCAATGTTGCTACTTACTGCAATCGTTGTATTTGCCGGAGTATTCGCATCATGGAAAATCGAACCCCTGCCCAAAGAATTCTTCTTATGGCTTACATTATTGTCAATAGGTGTATACGGATTCTTTATCTCTATCAACCTGTTTACAATGTTTATGTTCTATGAGATAGCACTTATCCCCATGTACCTGCTCATCGGAGTATGGGGTAGCGGTAAGAAGAACTACTCAGCCATGAAACTTACCCTTATGCTTATGGGAGGCTCGGCTCTTTTGCTCGTAAGCATTTTAGGCATCTATTTCTACTCAGCTCCGGAAGGAGGAGAACTTACGATGAATATTCTCGAAATCGCACGCAACAATGCAATACCTCATGAGGTGCAAACCTACCTTTTCCCCTTGGCATTTGTAGGATTTGGAGTACTTGGAGCGATGTTCCCCTTCCACACATGGTCACCCGATGGTCACGCTTCTGCACCGACAGCCGTATCGATGTTGCACGCAGGAGTACTTATGAAACTTGGTGGATACGGCTGTTTCCGCATAGCAATGTATCTCATGCCTTGGGCTACAGCCGAACTATCATGGATATTCCTTATACTCACCGGTATAAGTGTGGTATATGGTGCATTCAGTGCTTGTGTACAGACCGACCTCAAATATATTAACGCATACTCATCGGTAAGTCACTGCGGTCTTGTACTCTTCGCTTTGCTTATGTGGAAGACCACAGCAATGACCGGAGCTATATTGCAAATGCTCTCACACGGATTGATGACAGCCTTGTTTTTTGCCCTCATCGGTATGATTTACGGTCGTACCCACACCCGCGACATACGGGAAATGGGTGGTCTTATGAAAATAATGCCTTTCCTCGCAGTATGCTATGTAATCGCCGGTATGGCTTCATTAGGACTTCCCGGTCTGAGCGGATTTGTTGCCGAAATGTCCGTATTTGTAGGCTCGTTTGAATGGACAGACCCCTTCCGTCGCGTACTTACCATCGTTGCTTGCACCTCGATAGTAATCACCGCAGTATACATACTTCGTGTTGTTGGCAAACTGCTCTATGGAGTTGTACAGAACGAACATCATCGCGAATTGACCGACGCCACATGGTGGGAACGCTTCTCAGCTATCACCTTGATAGTAGCCGTTGCCGCACTCGGTATGGCACCGGGTTGGATTACCGAGCTCATCAGCGATAGCATGAGTGTAATTAGTGAACGTATAATGCAAATTCCCCTCTAACCAAGATAAAAGAATATGGATTTTTCGAATTTCTTATGGATGCGCGATGAGTTATCACTCTTAGCCGTAATCCTTATCCTCTTCCTCTATGATACCTTCGGCTCGGAAAAAAGTCGTCGGGCATTCTCATCGGTAGCATGCATATTACTTGCCATACAGACTGCATTCATGGTGTTGCCATCGACTGCCGGAGAAGCATTCGGCGGAATGTATCACACAACACCAGTCATCAATACCGTAAAGATTATACTCAATGTCGGCACATTGCTTATGCTGATACAAGCAACTCCATGGATAAAAAGTGCAAATGTGGTGATACGTCGCGGAGAGTTCTACGTGCTCACATTGATGACCTTGTTTGGTATGTATCTGATGATTTCTTCGGGCAATTTCTTGCTCTTCTTCATCGGGTTGGAAACAGCATCATTACCCTTGACAGCGCTTGTAGCCATAGAAAAATACCACAAAGATTCGTACGAAGCTGCCGCTAAATATGTATTTGTAGCCCTCTTCTCCTCATCGCTTCTGCTTATGGGTCTCTCATTTGTATACGGAGCAACAGGAACATTGTACTACCACGACATAGCGCAAGCGCTCAAAGGTTCACCTCTGCTCTATGTAGGGTTGGTATTCTTCTTGGCCGGTATGGGATTCAAAATATCAATGGTACCGTTCCATTTATGGACCGCCGACGTATATCAAGGCGCACCAACATCTATCACCGCATATCTGTCGGTAATATCGAAAGGTGCAGCAGCTTTTGCCCTCATGGTCATTCTCTTTAAGACATTTGCGCCTGTAGCCGAAATATGGCAATACATATTGTGGGGCCTCATTGTAACAACAATTACTGTGGGTAACCTCTTTGCCGTACGTCAGAAAAATTTAAAACGATTCATGGCCTTCTCGTCTATCTCACAAGCAGGATATATATTACTCGGCGTGATAGCCGGCAGTGCTACCGGCATGACCTCACTCATATATTATGTATTGGTATATATATTCTCCAATCTTGCGGTATTCGGCATTATTTCGGTAATAGAAAATGCTACCGGTAAAGTGAATATGGATGACTACAACGGCTTATACCGCACCAATCCCCGATTGAGTGTAGCTATGATGTTGGCACTATTCTCACTTGCTGGCATTCCTCCTTTTGCCGGATTTTTTAGTAAATTCTTCATATTCTTTGCCGCTGCCGAACAAGGATTCTATATACTTGTATTCATTGCATTGCTCAATACCGTAATATCGCTCTATTACTATCTCTTGGTTGTAAAAGCGATGTTCATTAAGCAAGACGATTGCGCAATACCTGCTTTGAAAAGCGATATCGCATCTCGTATCAATATATCGGTATGCGTACTTGGTGTATTGATTATCGGTCTGTTGAGTTGTATATACAGTGTTATCAACAGCCAAGCTTTTGGTATGTAAATCATTACACATTGACACATATAAGCAGCAAACACAACAATGTTTGCTGCTTTTTTTTCGAAAGAAAGAAAACGTGATAATAAAAAATAGATTTTTATCGTAATTATCTTGTATTAGAGAAAAAAAAACTACATTTGTAGATTGAATCTACAAAATTGTATTTATCTACAAAATTTGAATTTATACTATGAGTAAAAGAGTAGTTACATTTGGAGAAATTATGTTGCGTTTAGCCACTCCCGGCTACCAACGTTTCTGTCAAGCCAAAGAATTTACCGCGACATTCGGCGGAGGTGAAGCCAACGTAGCCGTATCATTGGCAAATTATGGTATGAATGCCGAGTTTGTAACCCGCATGCCAAAAAATGACATTGCACGCGCATGTGAAATGGACCTTCACAAATATGGTGTAAAGACCGACAATATCATCTATGGAGGAGATCGCCTCGGAATTTATTTCCTCGAAACCGGAGCAGTGGCACGTGCCAGCAAAGTGGTATATGACCGTGCCGGCTCATCAATAGCCGAAATACAACCGGGAATGATCAATTGGGAAAAAGTATTCGAAGGAGCCGATTGGTTTCACTGGACAGGTATCACTCCTGCCCTCTCTCAAGGAGCAGCCGACGCTTGCCTCGAAGCCATTAAGGTAGCCAACCGCATGGGTGTAACCGTATCATGCGACCTCAACTACCGCAAAAACTTGTGGAAATATGGCAAAACAGCCTCAGAAATTATGCCTGCACTTGTAGAAGGTTGCGATGTAATCCTCGGAAATGAAGAAGATGCCGAAAAAGTATTCGGTATCAAGCCCGAAGGTTTCGACGTAGCACAAACCAATGGCGATGTAAATGCTGCAGAATTTGAATCGGTATGTACACAATTGATGAAAAAATTCCCCCGCGCAAAGAAAGTAATCATCACCCTGCGTGGTTCTATCAATGCCAACCATAACACATGGGGTGGCGTACTCTATGCCGACGGCAAATTGTACCAATCGCGTCGTTACGACATCACCCACATTGTAGACCGTGTAGGTGGTGGAGACTCTTTCATGGGTGGCCTTATCTATGGCTTGCTTACCTATACCGATAATGACCAAAAAGCTCTCGACTTTGCAGTCGCAGCTTCATGTCTAAAACACACTATTTATGCCGACTACAACCTTGTAACCGTAGATGAAGTTGAAAAACTTATGAGCGGTGATGGTTCAGGACGTGTATCGAGATAAAAGTCTTTAACAAAAAAAACGACAGGGGCGGATTCCCCGCCCCTGTCGTTTTTCACAAAATCACACAATATAAGATATGGCAAAATTTTCGAAAATGGAGGTCATTGCCGCTATGACCTCGACCGGCATGGTACCGGTTTTCTACCACAAAGATGCAGAAACAGCCAAACAAGTGGTAAAAGCATGCTATGATGGCGGTGTACGCGCATTCGAATTTACCAATCGCGGAGACTTCGCTCATGAAGTATTTGCCGAAGTTGTAAAATATGCAGCCAAAGAATGTCCCGATATGATTATGGGTGTAGGTTCTATTGTAGACCCTGCAACAGCCGCTTTATATATACAACTGGGAGCCAATTTTATAGTAGGCCCGTTGTTCAACCCCGAAATCGCAAAAATCTGTAACCGTCGTCTTATTCCCTATACCCCGGGGTGCGGCTCTGTATCAGAAGTGGGATTTGCCCAAGAATGCGGTTGCGATCTTTGCAAAGTATTCCCCGGCGACGTATTGGGTACCGCATTTGTAAAAGGCCTAAAAGCACCCATGCCATGGAGCAAACTGATGGTAACCGGAGGTGTAAAACCGACCAAAGAAAACCTCGAAGGTTGGTTCAAAGCCGGTGTAACTTGCGTAGGTATGGGTAGCAACCTCTTCCCCAAAGAGGTAATTGCCGCTCAAGAGTGGAATAAAATCACCGATTTGTGCCGTGGTACACTTGACATCATCAAAGAAGTACGTTAAATCTCTGCATAATAATGGGACGATACACCAAACAATGTGTCGCCCCGTTCTTGTTTAATACAAATCTAACATCATAAAAGACAAAAAACATGAGTAACAAATCAACAACAACCAAGTTGGCGACCAATTGGCGCTGGTGGATGTGTACCCTACTATTTGTGGCCACAACCGTAAACTACATGGACCGCCAAGTATTGTCACTCACTTGGAAAGACTTTATCGCGCCCGAGTTCCATTGGACCGACTCTGACTACGGAACAATTACCGCCGTATTCTCTATCATCTACGCAATCTGTATGCTCTTTGCCGGGAAATTTGTTGACTGGATGGGTACAAAAAAAGGATTCCTTTGGGCTATCGGCGTATGGAGCTTCGGTGCTTGTGCTCACGCCCTTTGTGGTTGGGCTACCATGCACATCGAAGGTTTCGAAAGTGTAGCAGCCATGACCAGCGTACAAACAGGTACCACTGCAGCACTTGCTATTGCTACTACCAGCGTATGGTTGTTTATCGCAGCTCGTTGTATTCTTGCTCTCGGTGAAGCAGGAAACTTCCCCGCAGCCATCAAGGTGACAGCCGAATACTTCCCCAAAAAAGACCGTGCATTTGCCACATCTATCTTTAATTCAGGTGCATCAGTAGGCGCACTTGCAGCACCAGCAACCATACCTTTATTAGCTCAGTATTTCAAAGATCTCGGTATCGGTGGCGGCTGGGAAATGGCCTTTATCATCATCGGTGCTCTCGGTTTTATTTGGATGGGATTTTGGGTATTTATGTATGACAAACCCGAAAAATCGAAATATGTAAACGAAGCCGAATTGGAATACATACACCAAGATGACGCAGAAGATGAAAAAGCAGCCGTAGCCGCAGCCAAAAGCGAGGAAAAAACTATACCCTTCTGGAAATGCTTCACCTATCGTCAGACATGGTCATTCATCACCGGTAAATTCTTTACCGATGGCGTATGGTGGTTCTACTTATTCTGGGCACCTGCATATTTCTCTGACCAATATGGACACACTTCGAGTTCGGCAATGGGTATTTCGCTCATCATTACTCTTTACGCCATCGTTACCGTGCTTTCTATTTTCGGTGGTTACCTGCCCAAACTCTTTGTAGAGAAAAAAGGTATGCACCCCTACTCGGGACGTATGCTCGCCATGTTGATATTTGCATTCCTTCCTCTCCCTGCCTTGTTTGCACAAGGAGCCGGTGCTATCTCGGTATGGTGGCCTGCTATCATCATCGGTATTGCCGGAGCCGGACACCAAGCTTGGAGTGCCAACCTCTTCTCAACCATCGGTGATATGTTCCCCAAAAGCACTATCGCAACCATTACCGGTATCGGTGGCATGGCCGGTGGTGTAGGTTCATTCCTTATCAATAAAGGTGCCGGTATGCTCTTTACCTATTCCGAGAATGCCGGTGAAGCATTCAAATTCATGGGATTCGACGGTAAACAAGCCGGTTACATGATTATCTTCTGCATCTGTGCTGTAGCATATTTGGTTGCATGGTCTATCATGAAAGCCCTTGTACCGAAATACAAACGCATCGAAGCATAACAAAACAATAAGACACGACAAAATCGCCCCTCATCTATATGAAGGGCGATTTTTTATTTTATCTTTGCAGAGGATACTATATTACACACTATGACAGAGAAAAGAGTAAAAACATATATAGTTCGTGACATATCGTTTACAATGATAAAAATCACGGGGGGTACTTTTACAATGGGAGATTTGAGCGGGCTGTATGATGATGAAATGGAGGAGCATAGCGTAACTATCGACGACTACTTTATAGGCGAGACAGTCGTAACACAAGCCTTGTGGCAAGCGGTGATGGATAATAATCCGAGCGAGTTTACAGGAGACGGCAATCGTCCCGTGGAGTGTGTCAGTTGGAACGATTGTCAAGAATTCATAAAGAAATTAAATCTGCTGACCGGGGAAAACTTCCGATTACCGACCGAAGCCGAGTGGGAATATGCAGCTCAAGGTGGCAACAAGAGCCAAGGCTACAAATATGCCGGCAGTAACTATATCGATGAGGTGGCATGGCATGAAAACAACAGCAACGATGATACAGATACAAAATCTACCCACCCGGTGAAATCTAAAATAGCCAACGAACTTGGATTGTACGACATGAGCGGCAATGTAAATGAATGGTGCTACGATAAATTTGCCAATTATCCCACTGAGACACAAACCAACCCGACAGGTGCAACAGAAGGTACACATCGTGTGTACCGCGGAGGCAGTTTCTGCAGTAATGAACCACTATGCCGTATAAAAACTCGCCACAATAGTCCGCCTGATATATACTACACCGATCTCGGTTTCCGCTTGGCAATATAACCAAAAGTACAATTACAAAAACAAAAGCCTTGAAAATCAGCTATTTTATACTGAAAATCAAGGCTTTTAATTTTTGTGATCGAGCTGGGATTCGAACCCAGGACCCACAGCTTAGAAGGCTGTTGCTCTATCCAGCTGAGCTACCCGACCGGCCACTTCTTCAATAAATTATTCACCGAAAAAGCGATGCAAAGTTAGCATAATATCTCGTAATGACAAAATACTATTTTTGTTTTTTGTTCAAAAAGATAAATATTGACGTAATATTTACATAAACAAGCAAAATCTCATCGTCAAAAAAAGAGAAGAACAGCCTATAAAATTTTGCACATTGGTCATTTTATCTGTTGATATAATCATTTTGTCGTATTCGTTGGAATATAATAAACGGAAATTAGAAATTTAATTCAAAAAAAACAGTATCTTTGCAATTGCAAAATATTTTGCGCCAGCTTGAGGAAAACATTGAAAAAAATTTCATAAAAACATGAAACAAACAAACGTAAAACCGGCAGACGGTAAATTGGGCGTGTTGTGCGTAGGCCTTGGAGCCGTGACCACAACCTTTATGACAGGTGTTTTAATGGTGCGCAAAGGATTGTCGAAACCCGTAGGTGCGATGACCCAATACGACAAAATCCGCGTAGGTCGCGGAGCCGATAAAAAATACCTCCACTACAATGAGATAGTACCAATGGCAGACCTGAACGACATTGTATTCGGAGCATGGGACGTATATCCCGCAAATGCATACGATGCCGCCATACACGCCGAGGTATTGAAAGAAAGAGACATTAACCCCGTAAAAGACGAATTGGAACAAATCGTTCCGATGAAAGCGGCATTTGATCATAACTATGCCAAACGTCTCGAGGGTGAAAACATAAAAAAATGTGCTACCCGCTGGGAAATGGTAGAAGAATTGCGTGAAGATATTCGCAAATTCAAAGCCGAACACAATTGCAGCCGTATCGTAGTACTTTGGGCCGCATCGACCGAGATTTACGTACCCGTATGTGAAGAAGTACACGGTACTCTTGCAGCACTCGAAGCCGCAATGAAAGCCGATGATAGAGAACATATCGCTCCCTCTATGTGCTATGCATACGCAGCTCTTGCCGAAGGTGCTCCTTTCATCATGGGTGCCCCCAATACCACTGTCGACATTCCTGCTATGTGGGAAATGGCAGAATTGACCAAAATGCCCATTGCCGGTAAAGACTTCAAAACCGGACAAACCCTTGTAAAATCGGGATTTGCGCCTATTATCGGTACCCGCTGCCTCGGTCTCTCGGGTTGGTTCTCGACCAACATACTCGGAAACCGCGACGGATTGGTACTCGACGAACCCGCTAATTTCCACACCAAAGAGGTTAGCAAATTGTCAACTCTCGAGTCTATTCTTGTACCCGAAGAGCAACCCGACTTGTACACCGACTACTACCACAAAGTACGTATCAACTACTATCCTCCTCGCAATGACAATAAAGAAGGCTGGGACAACATCGATATTTTTGGTTGGATGGGATACCCCATGCAGATTAAAATCGATTTCCTCTGTCGCGACTCTATTCTCGCAGCACCTTTGTGCCTCGACTTGGTATTGCTGAGCGACTTGGCTGCACGTGCCGGACGTTGGGGAACACAACGATTTCTCAGCTTCTTCCTCAAGAGCCCGATGCATGACTACACACAGAACGAGGTTCCTGTAAACCACCTCTTCCAACAATATGCCATACTCAAAAACGCCATACGCGAAATGGGTGGTTACGAAGCCGACCAAGAAATCGATTAAAATCGAACAATTCTTACAATAAAACATCCAAGAGGTTGTCGCAAGATACGACAACCTCTTTTTATATACAGAGACCGAAAGTATCAACATCAGCTCCACCCTATACATCAAACTTATAAACCGAAAGCAGTTCAACGCTGTCATTTTGTAATGCAAAGTGGGCAAATCAGCACTAATCACAACCACACAACAACAAAAAAAAGAATTAACAAATAAAAACACGTCAATTTGCCAAAATTCAACACACAAACACTTGCTTATTTGTTTTAATTTCGTATATTTGTTGTTAGTAAAACACAACCTTAAATCTTGAAGTTATGAATATTCAGGCTATCATGAACAACTTACAGGCCAAGCACCCCGGAGAACCGGAATACTTGCAGGCCGTACACGAAGTTTTACTCTCTATCGAAGATGTTTACAACCAACACCCCGAATTTGAGAAAGCAAAACTCATCGAACGCATGGTCGAACCCGACCGAATATTTACATTCAAAGTACCTTGGGTCGACGACAAAGGTGAAGTACAGGTAAACCTTGGCTACCGCGTACAATTCAACAATGCCATAGGCCCATACAAAGGCGGTATCCGTTTCCATGCGTCAGTAAACTTATCAATATTAAAATTTCTTGGTTTCGAGCAGACATTCAAAAATGCGCTTACCACACTTCCCATGGGTGGAGGAAAAGGCGGCTCGGACTTCAGCCCGCGCGGTAAATCCGATGCAGAAATCATGCGTTTCTGTCAAGCCTTCATGCTTGAGCTGTGGCGCCACTTAGGTCCCGACACCGATGTTCCTGCCGGTGATATAGGTGTAGGCGGACGCGAAGTAGGATATATGTTTGGAATGTACAAAAAACTTGCTCGCGAACATACCGGAACTTTTACCGGTAAAGGTTTAGAGTTCGGTGGCTCTCTCATACGCCCCGAGGCTACAGGTTTCGGCGGTCTCTATTTTGTACAACAAATGTTGGCCACCAAAGGCCTCGACCTCAAAGGCAAAACTGTTGCCATCAGCGGCTTTGGTAACGTAGCATGGGGTGCCGCCAGCAAAGCTACCGAATTAGGAGCCAAGGTAGTTACCATCTCCGGGCCCGACGGATATATATACGACCCCAATGGTATCAGCGGCGAAAAAATCGATTATATGCTCGAACTCCGCTCTTCGGGCAATGACATCGTAGAGCCGTATGCCGAAAAATATGGTGTAGAATTCTTTGCAGGACGCCGTCCGTGGGAACAAAAAGTAGACATAGCACTACCCTGCGCCACACAAAATGAACTCGACGAAGAAGATGCTCGTCGTCTCATCGAAAACGGAGTCATATGCGTAGGCGAAATATCTAATATGGGCTGTCGTCCCGAAGCCATCGATCTATTTATCAAACATCGGGTAATGTATGGCCCGGGTAAAGCGGTCAATGCCGGTGGTGTTGCCACATCGGGGCTTGAAATGACTCAAAATGCCATGCATATAAGCTGGAGTGCCGAAGAAGTAGACCAACGTCTACACGGAATCATGCGCGACATACATACACAATGCGTAAAATACGGCACAGAGTCTGATGGTTACATCAACTACATGAAGGGGGCAAATATCGCCGGATTTATGAAAGTTGCGAAAGCCATGTTGGCACAAGGAATATTGTAACAATACGATTTTTTTCATACCTTTACCTTAACTTTTTTATAGGAAGAGATGGCGATAAGAGATTATCGCCATCTTTGCTTTTTATATATTTTATATACTACGGCCACACATCATAATTCATAAACACAATCCGCATATTGCAATCCAAAGATAGCAATATACTGACATAATGGTAAAATCGACTCCAAAACAATCATAATATACACAATGATTTCTATTGTGCGCAAATAAAATTTTCTATATTTGTAGTCTGAATATTTTGGTCTCGACCGAAAATAAAAAAAATATTAACCTATGAGTCTAAAAATTGTGGTACTTGCCAAACAAGTACCTGATACCAGAAACGTGGGGAAAGATGCCATGAAGGCCGACGGGACAGTAAACCGCGCCGCACTACCTGCCATCTTCAACCCCGAGGACCTGAATGCGCTCGAACAAGCCCTTCAGCTCAAAGAAAAATACCCCGGAACGTCTGTACACCTCTTTACTATGGGACCACCCCGTGCGGCCGACATTATTCGCGAAGGATTGTTTCGCGGTGCCGACGGAGGTTATCTACTAACCGATAGAGCATTTGCCGGAGCCGACACATTGGCCACATCATACGCCTTAGCGTGCGCAGTACACAAAATTGGCGATTTCGACCTCGTAATCGGCGGTCGCCAAGCCATCGACGGCGACACCGCTCAAGTAGGTCCGCAAGTAGCCGAGAAACTTGGTATTCCACAAATAACCTATGCCGAGCAAATAATAAGTGCCGAAAATGGTAAAGTGGTCGTAAAACGCAGACTCGAACGTGGCGTAGAGATCGTCGAAGCTCCGTATCCCGCAGTAATTACGGTCAATGGCAGTGCCGATGAGTGCCGCCCCCGCAACACCAAAGCCGTACAGAAATACAAATATGCCAAAACCCCGAGCGAACGACAAGGAGATGAGAGCGCATACTTATGCACCTTGTGTGAAGAACGTCCCTATCTGAATCTTACAGAATGGGGAGTAACCGATGTCGATGCCAAGCTCAATCAAGTAGGTCTTGCCGGTTCTCCCACAAAAGTAAAACAGATAGAAAATGTCGTATTCCAAGCCAAAGAGAGCAAAACCTTAACCGCCTCGGATAACGACATAGAAGAACTAATAAAAGAATTGATCGTAAACCACACCATCGGATAATAACTCATCGCGGCACAAGCCCGCAACACAAAACGAAAAGATATGAATAATTTATTTGTATATTGCGAAATAGAAGACGGAGTTATTGCCGACGTAAGTCTTGAACTGCTCACCAAAGGCCGTTCATTAGCCAATCAACTCCAATGTAAACTCGAAGCTCTTGTTATCGGCCATAATCTCGATGGCGTAGCCGAGCAAGTTTTCCCCTATGGCGTCGACACACTATACTTAGCCGACGATGCCCGTCTCTACCCATACACGTCATTACCCCATTCCGCCATACTTATAAATCTGTTCAAAGAGCAGAAACCACAAATATGTCTCATGGGCGCCACCAGTATAGGTCGAGACCTCGGTCCTCGTGTTTCATCGGCACTACACAGCGGACTAACAGCCGACTGCACCTCACTCGAAATAGGGACATTTGAAGATAAAAAAGCTGAAAAAAGCTACGAAAATCTGCTTTATCAAATACGTCCTGCTTTCGGAGGTAATATTGTTGCCACAATTGTCAACCCCGAATGTCGTCCGCAAATGGCAACCGTACGGGAAGGAGTTATGAAGAAAGAGATAGCAGATACCGGATATAAGGGAGAAATCATACGTCTCAATGTATCACAATATGTATCCGAAACCGACTTTGTCGTATCGGTCATCGACCGCCAGATAGAAAAATCGAAAATTAATATAAAATCCTCTCCTATCATCGTTGCCGGAGGATACGGAGTAGGTTCGAAAGAGAATTTCAAATTACTCTTTGACTTGGCCGATGCCATCGGAGGTGAAGTAGGTGCATCACGCGCAGCAGTCGATGCCGGATTTACCGAACACGACCGACAAATAGGACAAACAGGTGTGACCGTTCACCCCAAACTCTATATTGCATGCGGAATATCGGGGCAGATACAACACATCGCCGGTATGCAAGACAGTTCTATAATCATCTCTGTCAATAGTGACCCCAATGCCCCTATCAATACAATTGCCGACTACGTAATAACCGGCACCGTAGAAGAGGTATTGCCCAAAATGATAAAATACTATAAGAAAAACAGTAAATAACCGAGGAATATGGCCAATTTTTATACAGACAACAGTGATCTAAGACATCACCTGAACCACCCGCTTATGCAGCGGATTGTGGCCTTGAAAGAACGCGACTATGCCGATGCCCGGAAATACGACTATGCCCCGTTCGATTTTGAAGATGCTATGGATAGTTACGAAAAGGTGCTCGAAATAGCCGGAGAAATCAGTGGCGAAATAGTAGCTCCTAATGCCGAAAGTGTAGACCATGAAGGTCCACGTGTAGTCGACGGACATGTAGAATATGCCTCGGGTACCGTACAAAACCTCGACGCGCTTGTAAAAGCAGGTCTTATGGGTATATCCCTGCCTCGCAGATATAACGGTCTCAATTTTTCGCTCGTACCCTACATCATGGCCGCCGACATGGTAAGCCGTGCCGACGCCGGATTTGTAAATATCTGGGGATTGCAAGATTGTGCCGAAACCATCTATGAGTTTGCCAATGAAGACCAAAAACAACGTTTCCTTCCTCGTGTATGTGCAGGAGAAACCATGGCTATGGATCTCACCGAGCCCGATGCCGGCTCGGATCTGCAATCGGTAATGCTCAAAGCGACATACAGCGAAACCGACGGTTGCTGGTATCTCAATGGTGTAAAACGCTTTATCACCAATGGCGACGGACATATTGCCCTCGTACTTGCCCGCTCCGAAGAAGGAACAAAAGATGGTCGCGGTCTCTCTATGTTTATATATGATCGCAACGATGGCGGCGTGACGGTACGTCGTATCGAAAACAAGATGGGTATCAAAGGCTCGCCTACTTGCGAATTGGTATTTCGCAATGCCAAAGCCGAACTTTGCGGTGATCGCAAAATGGGGCTTATCAAATATGTCATGGCTCTGATGAATGGCGCCCGATTGGGTATCGCCGCACAATCAGTAGGTGTATCTGAAGCCGCTTACCGCGAAGCTTTGAGCTATGCTCGTGAACGTCGACAATTCGGCAAAGCCATTATAGAGTTTCCCGCTGTTTCGGAAATGCTCAGTATGATGAAAGCCAAACTCGACGCATCACGCTCTCTGCTCTACGAAACCACTCGTTTTGTAGATATGTACAAGACACTCGAAGACATATCCAAAGAACGCAAACTCGAAAAAGAAGAACGCGATGAAATGAAACGCTACCAACGGCAAGCCGACGCATTCACTCCTCTCGCCAAAGGTATGAGTAGCGAGTTCTGCAACCAGAACGCATACGACTGCGTACAAATACACGGCGGCTCGGGATTTATGAAAGATTACGCATGTGAACGCATATATCGCGATGCCCGCATTACATCGATATACGAAGGTACCACTCAACTGCAAGTAGTAGCCGCTATACGTCACGTCACCACGGGAACATATCTCAATATGATACGTTTCTACGAAGAGCAACCCGTTTCGGGCGATCTGCAAACACTACGTACACGTCTGAAATCGCTCACAGTTCTCTACGAGCAGGCTGTCGAAAAGGTAACCTCGACTAAAAACAACGAGTATATCGATTTCCAAGCCCGCCGTATGGTTGAAATGGCAGGCCACATCATCATGAGTCACTTGCTTATACTCGATACCGAGCGTAATGAATCATTCCGCACATCGGCCGAAGTATACACACGATACGCCGAAGCCGAAGTGCGTCGAAATGCTTCATTCATAGAGTCGTTCGACCTCAACGACATGGCACTCTATCGCAAAGATTAATTTTCTTTATCCTTATTTTATAGGCTGCTGTGTCAAAAATAATTTTGACACAGCAGTTTTACAATACTAATACTCTCTATTTTTTTTAATTTTTATTACTAAAATCTTTTATATGGTGCAAATAATTAATTATCTTTGCAGGATATAAAAATATTTTCACCATGAAACAAATTACCTTTATCATTGCATTTATTGCAAGCATTACAAGCAGCTCTTTCGCACAAGGCTACCGAGGTTTTGTCGAAACGGGAGCTCTCATCAATCTACGATTGAGCGGAATAAAAATAGAAGTAGCAGGCATAACCGAAGACTTAGGTTCAATTGAACTTATAGACGACAAAGGAGGTTTCAGTTTTCAGACATCGCACGGCTATCAATTCTCACCACACATATTTTTTGGCGCAGGCATAGGTATCGATTATATGGCCTCAGGCAAATGCGTAAAACTACCAATATTTGCCGACTTCAGAACCTATTTCTTAGACCGGAATACTTCTCCGTTTTTAGGCATGAAAATAGGATATGCATTAGGAGGTAAATATTCGGAGAAAATAAATCCGGGATTCTACTTAAACCCCACATTTGGCTTAAGCTTTCCGGTCGGTAAACGAATCTATATGAATGCAGCCTTTGGCTACAACCTTATACAAGAAATCAGCGCCGGCTACCTATATGATGAATATTATTACGAATATGACGTAACAGCCAAATGTCTATGTCACGGACTTACATTGCGCATGGGTGTCGAATTCTAAAACACATACACATATAAAAGCATACCGTCTCCTTGCAGAATGTTGCAAGGAGATATTTTTTTATATTCACAAAATATAAGGCACATAATCTATTTAATCCTAAAGATTTGTAGTGAGTCATCGTTTAGCATATAAAGTTTTTTTGTACTTTTGCACTTCGTAAAGAAATATACCGATTACGACAGTATCACGATACACGTAATGTTTCCATACCAAATCGGTATACAACAGATGATTAA
Source organism: Bacteroidales bacterium (assembly GCA_045606385.1). Taxonomy (GTDB): domain Bacteria; phylum Bacteroidota; class Bacteroidia; order Bacteroidales; family UBA11471; genus Caccoplasma. The sequence continues at coordinate 38,851 of JAZURX010000011.1, forward strand.
CATTAAAAACAATATATAATGGCATTACAATGCGGCATAGTCGGCCTACCTAACGTCGGCAAATCAACACTTTTCAACTGTTTATCAAACGCCAAAGCGCAATCGGCAAACTTCCCGTTCTGCACCATCGAGCCCAACGTAGGCGTCATAACTGTCCCCGACGAGCGACTCAATAAACTCGCAGAGTTGGTTCACCCGCAACGTATCGTACCGACTACGGTAGAGATAGTAGATATTGCCGGTCTGGTAAAAGGAGCCAGCCAAGGCGAAGGTCTCGGCAACAAATTCCTTGCCAATATACGCGAAACCGATGCCATATTACACGTACTACGCTGTTTCGACGATGATAACATAACACACGTTGACGGCACAGTGGATCCCGTGCGCGACAAAGAGATTATCGACTACGAATTACAAATAAAAGACCTCGAAACCATCGACAGCCGCATAACGCGGGTACAGAAACAAGCTCAAACCGGCGGTGACAAAAACGCAAAACTCACCTATGAAGTATTGAGCCGATACAAAGAGGCTCTGGAACAAGGTAAAGCCGCTCGTACCGTTACATTCGACACCAAAGATGAACAAAAAATCGCGCATGACCTATTCCTACTCACCAACAAGCCGGTAATGTATGTATGTAATGTCGACGAAGCCAGCGCCGTAAACGGGAATATATACGTTGAGAAAGTACGCGAAGCTGTTAAAGACGAAAACGCAGAAATACTGATTGTAGCTGCAAAAATAGAGTCGGAGATTGCCGAATTTGACACCTACGAGGAGCGCCAAATGTTCCTCAACGAACTGGGTCTTGATGAGTCGGGCGTTTCGCGTCTCATTCGTGCCGCTTATAAATTGCTCAACCTGGAGACATATTTTACAGCCGGAGAGCCCGAAGTACGTGCCTGGACATATCATAAAGGCTGGAAGGCTCCCCAATGCGCCGGCGTGATACACACCGATTTCGAACGAGGATTTATCCGAGCCAACGTCATCAAATATGACGATTACATAACTTTAGGCTCAGAAGCCGCCTGTAAAGAAGCCGGAAAAATCAATATCGAAGGTAAAGAATATGTCGTACAAGATGGCGACATCATGCACTTCCTTTTCAACGTATAACATATGAGAAAGATTGCGTCGGTATGTGTCTATTGCGCATCGAGTTCTCGTGTGTCGCCGATATATTTCGAAGCGGCAGAGACACTCGGTCGATTATTGGTACAACAAAACATACGATGCATATACGGTGCCGGAGCCCAAGGGCTTATGGGACGACTTGCCGATACAATACTCGCCCAAGGTGGTAAAATCACCGGTATCATACCTCAATTTATGTATGACAACGGGTGGTGCCACACCTCGCTGCAAGATGTAATCATAACACCCGACATACACCGGCGAAAAGAGTTGATGTCCAAGCAATCAGATGCTATCATTGCTCTTCCCGGCGGTTGCGGCACACTCGAGGAATTGCTCGAAATAATCACTTGGAAACAACTCGGACTATATAAGAATCCGATAATACTGCTCAACATCAATGGCTACTATGACCCATTGACAGCAATGCTCGACCGGGCTGTAGATGAGCACTTTATTCACCCCGAGCATAGTGTCATGTGGTGCACCGTAGCGACACCCGAAGAAGCCGTACAGGCCTTATATTCCGCACCCGAATGGAGTGGTAATGTGTCTAAACTCGCTGTAATATGAGCCACACGTCTGACAGCACTGAACAAAATACGATACTCACCGACACGACATTGCAATCGATAAGTATCGATACAACTTATATTTTTCACCTTGACAGCGCAGATTGCACATTCCCCGATAAAATCACCACAACTGACGACAGTTGCCTGCATACAACATATACTCCTGCAATAGAAATACACAATGGCTTAGAAGCAGCCGACATTCGCCATGACGCGCCCATCAATGATGTCGGTATATTTGCTCTCTTCGGATTTGAATTGATACTGTTCTTGCTACTTATACACCACCGCAAAAAAATATTTTCTTGGCAAAACGAAGGCGACTCGCTCTATTCTCACAATCGCAACAAACACCTGTCAAATATAAACTCATATATCCGAAATAGTTTTCTGCTATATACCTTTCTCATCGAGGGTAATTTATGTTCCATCGCGTTCTACACATTGGGGATTCCAGCTCTAACACAAAGAGGATATGCCGTCGACACACTTTTACTCTCTTTGCCGTTTGCATTATATTTTGTACTGCAACAAGGAATATATCTGCTACTATCAGCCATTTTCAGCCCCGACACTCGCGGTCGCGAATGGTGTGGCAGCCACATTGTCATTAATTTGTATTTAGGAATTGCGTTATTTCCACTTGTACCATTATCGGTTTACATCCCCGAAATCAATCTTGCAACATTATGGCTATGGGGTACACTATACATATCGAGTCGCATACTCTTTATTGCCAAAGGCATAAAACTTTTTTTACAAGATTTTCGTGGATTACTCTACTTTATTTTGTACCTTTGCGCTCTTGAAACAGCACCTATACTGCTAATTATGGCATACACAGGGTTGTTATAACAAGAATTATACTAATCCATAAAATACAAAAGAGTTGAAAATCAAGAAAATACTTGTTTCTCAGCCTCGTCCGACGTCAGAGAAATCACCCTATTTCGACATTGCACAAAAACATGGTGTCGAAATCATTTTCCGCCCGTTTATCAAGGTAGAAGGACTTTCGTCAAAAGAATTTCGCCAACAAAAAATATCGTTGTCGGAATTTACAGCAGTTATATTTACGGCTCGCACTGCCATAGATCACTTTTTTGCCATGTGTGAAAGCCTGCGAGTAAATATACCCGAAACGATGAAATATTTCTGTACCACAGAAGCCATCGCTCTCTACTTGCAGAAATATACCATCTATCGTAAACGTAAAATATTTTTTGGTACAACAGGAAAACTTGACGACCTGATACCTTCGCTCAACAAGCACAGCAAAGAAAATTTTTTGTTACCCGTATCGGACGTGAGCAATGGCGAATACCCTATGCTCGATAAGTCAAAAATAACCTATACCAAAGCGGTAATGTATCGCACGGTAAGTAATGATTTCACTCCCGATGAACCGTTCGACTATGATATGCTCATATTTTTCAGTCCGGCCGGAATACAATCGTTGTTAAAAAATTTCCCCAATTTCGAGCAAGGCGATATACGCATAGGCTGTTTTGGTCCCACCACAGCCAAAGCAGTGAAAGATGCAGGCTTACGACTCGATGTAGAAGCACCACGCCCCGAGGCGCCATCGATGACTACCGCTCTTGATTTATACTTAAAAGAACAAGCAAAGGCTGCGAAAAAATAAATTCAAAAGCCATCGGATATCCCACACCTTGCCACCAACCCGAAGGAGGGATTCGTGGCAAGGTGTTTTATTATACACAACACAAAATTACATAATATGACAAATGACAATCGTTTCGGCCATGATGAACGTCTGCGCGGAGAAATTCGCGTAAGCCGCCTCTTTTCCGAAGGACAATCGTTTGTCATATACCCATACAGGGTGGTGTACCGAATCAATAACAGCTCCACCTATCCCAACACCGCCATATTGATAAGCATACCTAAAAAACGTTTCAAACGAGCCGTAAAACGAAACAGGATTCGCCGTTGCACAAAAGAGGCTTTTCGCCTCAACAAAAAGATTCTCAACACACCACTACATGCCGCAGGAATTTCTCTCGACATAGCCCTCATATACCTCGATAAAGCAATACTCCCATACTCTACCATAGAACGACGTATACAGGAGCTGCTCGAAAAACTGCTCACAAAAGTATTACACATACAACACGATGAATAAGGGCAAAATAGCAACGTATATCGGCAAGCTCGTATCGGGGATACTATTATTACCTATTTACTTCTATCGGACATGCATATCTCCCCTCAAACCTCCGACATGCCGATACTCGCCAACGTGCTCACAATATATGATAGAGGCTATACGCCAGCATGGGCCACTACTCGGCCTATGGCTTGGGATAAAGCGTATAGGGCGTTGTCACCCCTGGGGAGACAGCGGATATGATCCCGTGCCCGCCACCACTCGCTACGACATACATACCCATACACTACCGACTGACGATAATAAGCACTACAGCATTTTCAATCCATACCCATATTACCCGCTCGAAACATTAGATAAACACCCTTCGCTACACTACTCGATAGGTATACACCCCTACAAATGTGAAAAATACACCGAAGAAAATTGGGCACAAATCACGGAACTGGCCACACGCCCGCAAGTCGTTGCTATCGGAGAGTGCGGACTCGACGCAAGTAGGGCTAATTCTCTCGCAAAACAAGAAATATTATTCGAGCGACATATCAGATTGTCAGAAGAACTCAAAAAGCCCCTGATTATACACTGCGTAAAAGCTCACGATACACTGATTGCCTTACATCAAAAATACAAACCGGAGCAAACCTGGATAATACACGGATTCAGAGGAAAGCCTCAGCAAGCCGAGCAACTCATCAAAAAGGGAATTATACTATCAATAGGTATGCGACACAATCCCGCGATATTCGATATAACAGTACCCGGGTGTATACTTTTTGAAAGTGATGAAAATAGTCTCAATATCGACACATTATATCGTAAAGCCGCCAAAGCGTGGAAAAAACCGCTCTACATCGTTGTAGCCCACACCGCCGATACCGCCAAATCGGTATTCCTCAAACAACTGTCATAATGCTTAAAAAAACAAGACAACAACAAACAACTATTTAGCAAAATATATGTGAAGATATTGCAGAAACAAAAAAAATACGTACCTTTGCGGTGCTTTTTAAAGTATTCCGTGCGATGGGAAATTAAGAAGCTGAAAATCTTAATTTTGAGTAACACAAAAACAGAACAAAAAAAATGAAAACATTCCAATTAGAAGGAACACCCAGAACAGCTTTGGGACAAAAAGCAGCCAAAGCTTTGCGCAAAGACGAAATGATTCCTGCCGTATTGAACGGTGGCGAAGTATTTGAACTCCCCTATACCGGCACTTTGAAAGCCGGTGAAAAAGTAGTAGAAATAGGCAACAACAAAGGTCTTGTTGTAACCGATTTCAGTGTATCATTCAATGCAGTTCGCAAACTCGTTTGGACTCCCGAAATCTTTGCCGTAGATCTTACTATCGGTGAGAAAAAAGTAATGGCAGTTGTAAAAGATATACAATTCCACCCGGTAGAAGAAAAAATTCTTCACATGGATTTCCTCGAAGTAACAGAGAAAAAACCTGTAGTGATGGAAGTACCCGTAACACTCGAAGGTCACTCAGAAGGTGTGAAAGCCGGTGGTAAATTGAGCCTCGAAATGAGAAAACTCAAAGTAAAAGCCATCTACACCCAAATTCCCGAAAAAATGGTTATCAACGTAGATAACCTCGGATTGGGCAAAACCATGCAAGTAGGTGATTTACACTTCGACGGTCTTGAAATCATGAATGCCAAGAACGCTGTTGTATGTGCAGTGAAACTGACTCGTGCCGCTCGTGGTGCCGCTGCAAAAAGTGGTAAATAATATCCGTAAAGCTGCATGAAATACCTGATTGTAGGATTGGGAAATATCGGCGATGAATATGCCGATACCCGACACAACATAGGTTTTAGAGTATTGGACGCCCTTGCAAAGGCGTCCAATCTCGTTTTTGAAGACAAACGCTACGGCTTTGTCGCACAAATGCGTCTTAAAGGACATGTTCTGATATTGCTTAAGCCATCGACATATATGAATCTGAGCGGAAATGCTGTTCGGTATTGGCTGCAAAAAGAAAATATTCCCGTAGAAAATATGCTGATCGTGGTCGATGACCTGGCCCTGCCATTCGGCACATTGCGACTGAAACCCCGCGGCAGCGATGCCGGGCATAACGGGCTCAAGCACATACAACAAATACTCGGTAGCGACAACTACGCTCGGTTGCGTTTCGGCATAGGCAATGACTTTCCCCGAGGAGGACAAATCGATTTTGTTCTTGGAGAATTTCCTCCCGAGGAGGAGAAAGAGTTGCCTGCAAAACTCGAACGAGCCGGCGAAATTATCAAAGAATTTTGCTTAGCCGGTATCAACATCGCCATGAACCGATTCAACAACAAATAACATCATGTCCAAAGGAGAAGTAAGAATAGACAAGTATTTATGGGCTACGCGCATATTCAAAACACGCACAATAGCCACCGATGCGTGTAAAAAAGGTCGCGTATCGATAGGCAATACCACCGTAAAACCATCACGCACCATACAAATAGGAGAAATCATAGAAGTGCGCAAACCGCCCATCACATACTCATTCAGGGTACTTGACTTGGCAGAAAATCGCATGGGGGCAAAACTCGTACCGCAATATCTCGAAAACATTACTCCTCCCGAACAATACGAATTGATAGAGATGATACGTCTCAGCGGATTTGTCAATCGTGAAAAAGGAACCGGACGCCCAACCAAACGCGACGGTAGAGAATTGAAACGATTTACAGAAGACAGCTATTTCGGAGCATTACCCGATGACGATTTCGATTTCGAATTTGATATTGACATAGACGACCTCAACCCCTAATTGAGGTCGTTTTTTTGTAATATTAAGCTGCTATATTTTGACAATGTATTTTTCGCAATCAGAGCAAATAAGTGAATTCTAAAACTTCTACATAGCGCGCAAGACAAAGATTCAACCTTTAATACATAATTCGAACAGATTTTAAGAAAGTACAGATTACGCAAATACCTATAAAGGATAAATACTATTGAAAATTTACGCCGAAAAAGAATAAATATATTCAAAAAATTCTATCTTTGTAAATTAGAATAAAAACATATCTAAAAACATAGGAATTATGGGAAATATAGATTGGTCAAATCTGTCATTCGGATATATGCGTACAGATTACAATGTACGTTGTTACTATCGTAACGGCAAATGGGGTGAAATGGAATTGTGCTCGGAAGAGACACTCAATCTGCACATGGCAGCCACCTGCCTGCATTACGGACAAGAGGCTTTCGAAGGATTGAAAGCATTCCGCGGCAAAGATGGTAAAATACGCGTTTTCCGCCCTGAAGCTAACGCCGAGCGTCTCCAAAGCACATGCAACGGTATATTGATGCCAGAGTTGTCGACCGAGATGTTTGTAAAAGCCGTAAAAATGGTCGTAAAGGCCAATGAACGTTTCATACCTCCTTATGAAAGTGGTGCATCGCTCTACATCCGCCCATTGCTCCTCGGCATCAGCGCACAAGTAGGAGTACGTCCCTCGATGGATTACTTGTTTGTAATCTTTGTAACCCCTGTAGGGCCCTATTTCAAGGGCGGTTTTTCGACCAATCCGTATGTAATCATACGAGAATTTGACCGTTCGGCACCGCTTGGAACCGGTATATACAAAGTAGGAGGCAACTACGCCGCCAGTTTACGTGCCAATAAAATGGCTCATGACTTGGGATATTCATGCGAGTTCTACCTTGATGCCAAAGAGAAAAAATATATCGATGAGTGCGGAGCCGCCAATTTCTTTGGAATCAAAGACAACACCTATATAACCCCGCTATCGACTTCGATATTACCCTCCATCACCAATCGCAGTCTGATGCAACTTGCTGAAGATATGGGTATGAAAGTCGAACGTCGCCCGATACCCGAAGAGGAACTCTCTACATTTGAAGAAGCCGGAGCATGCGGAACAGCAGCTGTCATTAGCCCTATCGAGCGTATCGATGACCTCGAAAACAAAAAATCGTATGTCATCGCCAAAGACGGAAAACCCGGTCCCATCAGCACTCTACTTTACAACAAACTGCGTGCAATACAGTATGGCGACGAACCAGATACCCATAACTGGGTTACTATCATTGAATAAATCGGCCGGCATACAACAGATTCGAAAACAGCAAGTATGGATTCTTCGAAAATCATAGAAAAATACTATCTCCCCGGCACGCCACTATACGATATACTTATAACACATAGTCGTAGAGTTGCCGAGAAAGCCGTAGCAATAGCTGTAGCCCACCCTGAGCTGAATGCCGACGTAACATTTCTCTATGAAGCTGCCATGTTGCACGATATAGGCATATATCTTACCGATGCTCCCGATATACATTGCTACGGTAATCGCCCATATATATGTCATGGCACACTCGGAAGCGAATTGCTCAAAAACGAGGGATACTCCCGTCATGCACTTGTGTGTGAGCGGCATACAGGATCCGGTCTTTCGCTCAATGATATAATCGATCAAAATCTACCGATACCTCATCGCGAAATGTTACCCATAAGCATCGAAGAACAGATTATCTGCTATGCCGACAAATTCTACTCCAAATCGTCGCCCGACCACGAAAAAACGCAAGATCAAATATTACGTAGTCTGTCGAAATATGGAGAAGAATCGGTAAAACGATTTGAAGAGTGGGACACAAAATTCTCATCTAAAAATTATTAAAACGTCTGCCCGACACTTATATGTCGGGCAGATTGCTTATCTTTGCAAGTTAATTGCCCATATCGCGTAAATGCAATCAAAGAGTAAGTATGGACATATAGTTATAATTCTCGCATTATGCGGGTTGTTTTATTGCGTGCCGAGCGGTACGGCAAGCAATAAATATGTCCCTATTTCACTCGACAACGACTACAAAGATTTGCATCAATACCTCATCGAAACATATGCGACAAACGACACAGCAAGCGTCGCAGAAGGGTCAAATCGTCGACGCCGTCGACGCAACAAACTCGAAGCCCACAACACTATTGTCGATACTACCACAGCAGCAATAGATAGCACGGCAAACGACTCTATCCCAACCGATTCTACAAACCACAAGCCCGCTCGAAAAGAGGCATTCGAAGACATCATTAAATACCACGCCACCGACTCGGCGGTATTTACCAACACCAATACAGGTTTTCTCTACGGCGAAGGAGTAGTAACATACCAGAATATGGAACTCACCGCCGACGAGATGCATATGGACATGGATAGCAGCCAGATATACGCCACAGGCCGACTCGACTCCATAGGCGATGTGATAGGCAAACCGATATTCAAAGACCCCAGTGGTGAATACCACACCAAGAATATGAAGTACAACTTCAAATCGCAAAAGGCATTTATCACCGATGTCGTAACGCAACAAGGCGAAGGCTACCTCACAGGAGGGAAAACCAAGAAAAATCCCGATGGCTCATACTATCTGCGCGACGGAATGTACACAACTTGCGACAAGCACGATGAACCACACTTCTATATGAAACTCACCAAAGGTAAAATGCGCCCCGACAAAGATGTGGTAAGCGGTCCGGCCTACATGGTACTCGGTGGTATACCCTTACCGATCGCGCTTCCTTTCGGATATTTCCCTTTCACAAAGAAATATAGTTCGGGTATCATTTTTCCATCATTCGGTGACGAAACGGCACGCGGATTTTATTTACGCGACGGAGGTTATTATTTTGCCATAAGCGACTACATCGATTTGGCTCTTACCGGAGAAATATATACCAAAGGTTCATGGGGTGTAAATGCTCAATCGGTTTATGCAAAACGCTACAAATTTTCAGGAAATTTTCATTTCAGCTACCTCGCCACTGTATTAGGCGATAAAGGCATGCCCGACTATTCGAAACAAACCAATTTCAAGCTCACATGGTCGCACTCACAAGACCGCAAAGCCAACCCCAACCTATCGTTCTCGGCAAGCGTAAACTTTGCGACAAGCGGATATAGCCACAACAACCTCACCAACTATGGTAACGCAACGGCATTCACACAGAACACCACAAGTTCTACAATAAGTATGTCGTACAATATACCCAACACACCGTTCAGCCTCTCCATGACAGCCAATGTCACACAACGCAACTCCGACTCTACACTCAATGTATCATTCCCCAACCTTACCCTCAATATGAGTCGTATATATCCATTCAAGCGAAAAAAACGGGTTGGAAAAGAAAAATGGTACGAAAAAATAAGCCTCAGCTATACGGGATATTTCAAAAACTCATTGCAAAGCAAGCAAAACGAATTCTTCAAAAAGAATCTCATTCGCGACTGGAACAATGGTATGCAACACAATGTACCTATCTCAGCCACCTTCACGCTATTCAAGTATATCAACATCACGCCCTCATTCAGCTTTACCGACCGCATGTACACACATCGCATCATGCAGGAATGGGATCCTCGCAGCGCGGCCGTCGTACGCGACACGACATACGGTTTCTACAATGTATATAATTACAATTTCAGCGTAAGTGCGCAAACGAAACTTTACGGCTACTATCGTCCATTACCATTTATCGGGAAAAAAATACCGATGATACGCCACGTACTCACACCATCGGTACGATTCTCGGGCGCACCCGACTTTGGAAGTTCTCGTTATGGATATTGGCAACGTTATACCAAGGTTAATAAAGACGGCACAACGGATATTGTACATTACTCACCCTTTACAGGCAGTCTTTACGGAGTACCATCGCGCGGGAAAACCGGAAGCATATCGCTTTCACTTGCCAACAACCTCGAAATGAAAGTCAACACCGACAAAGATACAACCGGTGTACGAAAAGTAAGCCTTATTGAGAACTTATCGGCCAGCATGAGTTACAATCTCGCAGCCGACTCGCTCAATTGGAGCAACCTCAACACCTCGATACTCATCAAACTCACCAAACAGTTCAATCTGCAAGTAAGCGCAGTGTTTGACCCATACACATACCAACTCAATTCGAGCGGAAATCCTGTACGCGTAAACGTGCCTCGCTGGAAGGCAGGCAAAGGCTTCGCCCGACTATCAAGTGCCGGAACATCATTCTCATACACTTTCAACAACAGCACATTCAAGCGAAAAGACAAGAAAGGATCAGTCTCTGCGCAAGAGGAAGGAGGTGATAATATGGCTCTCGAAGATGAAATCATGTCAAATGCCGAAGATATAAACAGTAACGACAGCGGGGAAAATAACAAAGACGAGGTAAAAATGAAAGACGGATACATGGTATGGACAGTGCCATGGAGTTTGTCTATAAACTACTCAGTCAATTACGGGTACGGTACATTCAACAAAAAAAAGATGGAATACGATGGAAAGATAAACCAAAATCTCAGCATATCGGGTTCTCTTCAACCAACAAAAAACTGGTCATTCAATTTTTCTGCCAGTTACAACTTTGCCACCAAACGTATTGCCTATATGAATTGTAACATATCACGCGACCTACATTGTTGGTCGATGACTGCAAGTTTCATTCCAGTAGGGCCATACAAATCTTATAATTTCAGTATAAGAGTAAAATCGTCGATGCTGAGCGACTTGAAATATGACAAAAGCGGCAACTCATATAACCGTCTGAAGTGGTATTAACCTCATAAAACCTCACACTGCGGCAAAACAAATAAAAACGGCGCAAAAGCGATAAAAAAAGAATGAAATTTTATAGATACAACTACAACGATATGCTATATTTGTCGTGAAAATACACAATACATATATATACTTATCATGAAAGGAAGAATATTAGTAACAGGAGGTGCCGGATATATCGGTTCGCATACAGCCGTAGAGTTACAAAATGCGGGCTACGAAGTAATAATACTCGACAATCTCTCAAATTCCAATGCAGAAGTAATTGATGGCATAGAACGTATCACGGGTACTCGTCCTGCTTTTATAAAGATGGACCTTCAAGACAAAGAGGCTTTGCGTCAATTATTTGAAGAATATCCCGGTATCAAAGGAGTAATAAACTTTGCAGCCAGTAAAGCTGTAGGCGAATCGGTAAAAAAACCTTTGCTATACTATCGAAATAATCTGGTAACAATTCTCAATCTGCTCGACCTTATGCCCGAATATGGAGTAGAAGCTCTTGTATTCTCGTCGTCATGCACCGTATATGGTCAACCCGACATATTGCCTGTAACAGAAGAAGCACCCATAAAACCTGCTCTCTCTCCATACGGCAACACCAAACAGATATGTGAAGAAATCATTACCGATACCATACATGCCGGAGCGCCATTTAAATCGATACTGCTTCGCTACTTCAACCCCGTAGGCGCACACCCCACAGCCGAAATCGGCGAATTGCCTCTCGGAGTACCACAAAACCTTCTTCCCTACGTCACCCAAGCTGCCATGGGTATACGTGAAAAACTCAGCGTATTCGGTGATGACTACGACACTCCCGATGGCTCATGCATACGAGATTACATACACGTTGTAGACCTTGCCAAAGCTCACGTAAAAGCTGTTGACCGTATGCTCAATGGTGAAAGTGCCGATAATGTTGAGATTTTCAATCTTGGTACAGGAAAAGGCGTATCTGTACTTGAATTGATAAAGACATTTGAAGAATCGACCGGCGTAAAACTCAATTATGAAATCGTAGGCCGTCGCGAAGGCGACATCACCAAAGTATGGGCAGATCCAGAAAAGGCCAACAAAGTTCTGGGGTGGACAGCTACAGAAACTCTTGCCGACACATTATGCTCTGCTTGGAAATGGCAACAGCATCTTCGTAAAAAAGGAATTATGTAACCGAACTGAATATTTAAGTATATATACTTTTAGGGCAATATCTTTACTGTAGATATTACCCTAATTTTCTGCATATTATAAGATAAAATAGACTATATATTTCGAATACCACATTTTCAAGATGTATTTTAAAATATTTTAACCAACTATTTTATTAAAATATTTTTTATTTTAGAATTATTCTACCATATTTGCAGTAGAAAATTTTATACGATGATAGACGAAAAAAGAATATCTGAAATGTTTCGTGCAAAAGGGCTTCGGGTGACCCCCCAAAGACTCGTAACATACCGCACACTATACGATATGCAACACCCTTCAGCCGAAAAAGTGATAGAAGAAGTTCGTAATCGCATTCCGGCTATCACGGTTGCCACGGTATACAACACGCTCGAATGTCTCGTCAATGCAGGATTGGTAACGAAAGTATTTTCGCCCGACAATAAGATGTATTTCGATGCCGATACTCGACCGCACCAGCATCTGCACGACACCGACAATCATCGCATAATCGATATACACGACAATGAGTTACATAATATAATTACAGACCATCTGAAAAAAAATGAGCTACTTAGCAGATACACTATACATGAAATAAAATTACATCTCACAGGAAGAGAAAACAAAATAAAAAATCAACCACAATAAAACTTACTATTATGAAAAGCGTAAAAGGAACCCGCACAGAACAAAATTTGTTGAAATCATTCGCAGGCGAATCACAAGCCCGAGGCCGTTACACATACTTTGCAAGCATCGCAAAAAAAGAAGGATATGAGCAAATAGCCGCCATATTCATGGAAACAGCCGAACAAGAAAAGGAACACGCAAAAAAATTCTTCAAATACCTCGAGGGAGGAATGGTAGAAATCACCGCTACATATCCCGCCGGCATACTTTCAACAACTGCCGAGAACTTAAAAGCCGCAGCTGAAGGTGAAAACGAAGAATGGGTAGACCTCTATCCCGAATTTGCCAAAATCGCCGACGAAGAAGGCTTTCCCGCAATCGCTGAGACATTTCGTCGCGTAGCCATGGTAGAAGAAGAACACGAAATACGCTACCGCAAACTTTACGACCGCGTGGTAAACGGCTCGGTGTTTGTCGATGAAGACGAAATCGAATGGCAATGCCGCAACTGCGGATACGTGCACAAAGGGAAAAAAGCTCCCGAAACATGCCCGGCATGCCAACACCCTAAAGCATACTTCGAACGCAAGAAAAACAACTATTAATTAAAAGAAGTGTGACAGATACTCTAAAATAATAACATATAATTACGATAAAAAGCCCCGAAATAAATTCGGGGCTTTTCAGGTTAAATCCGGAATAAAAGTAAATATTCGAAGAGAAACTCAGCACTGCAACAACAGGCATATAGATTTAATTGAAATTTGTATGTAATCACAAAAACCATATTTTTCGAAAAAAAAATTTACCCAACAAAAAATATATATATCTTTGTTCATTACAATCATACATTATTATCACCATGAATAAAAGAATATTACTTTACACTGTTTTGTACATATTGTGTAGCAACATATATGCACAAAAAATTGATTTTAATCTCTACGGACGCAACGAAAACGAAGGAACAGAACCGGGATACACACCTTGGGCAGTAGTACAAGGGTCAAATGCCTCACTCACATTAAGCAACGGAGTAATTGCGACACTGAGTTGCGATGCCACACAAAGTATGACACTGAGATCGAATTGGTGGAAACAAGCAGTAACAAGCAATAATTCAAAAATAATAGGCGACTGCGTAGCAGTATATGGTCTCGATGCCGAAAATAATACATACCATTATACCGATAAAAGCACCGCCATCACCCTTACTCTCAAAGGACTATCGGCCGGAGAGCACTCAATTCTCGCATATCACAACGTAACTGATGGCGCTCAAACATCAGTTGCGCCAATAAATGTGGCAGTAAATGGCAACACATTATTACACGGAGTCGCTCAAACATCACGAGAATTACAACCTTCAAACAGCGGGCAATCATACATAAAATTCACCGTAACAGAGGGAGAAAATGTAACAATAACCTACTCGACAGTTCCGGAATCAGGCTCATCGTACACCACAACTTGCGTATTTATAAATGCGCTTATCTTTGATCAGCCCAACCCAAAAACAACAGCGCTCGATCCCTCGCCTGCCACCAACGATATGCATGTCGATGCCGACAATGGCACACTACAATTATCGTGGGTCATGGCTACATCAGCAGTCAAAAATCACCTCTACATCGGCACATCAGAAGAAAATATGCAAGAGGTAAGCGTAACGACCGATAGCAAATACACTCTCAACGATGTGTACTCGATGAATACATACTATTGGCGAGTTGACCAAGAAGATGCCGAAGGGAATGTCTACCAAGGAGAGATATGGAAATTCCGTCCTCGCCAATTAGCATTTCCCGGAGCAGAGGGATATGGTAGATTTGCCACCGGAGGTCGTGGAGGTATTGTATACCACGTAACCTCACTCGACGATGACGCCGACAATCCCCAACCGGGTACTTTACGATATGGTATAACACAGTTGAGCGGGCCTCGTACCATCGTATTCGATGTAGCCGGTGTCATCACATTACAAGCACGACTTGCAGTATCCGATCCCTATGTAACAATTGCAGGACAGACAGCTCCGGGTACCGGCATCATGCTACGCGGTAAGCCATTCGGTGTTGCCAACGAAAGTATCACACAATTTATACGTATGCGATTGGGAGGAGCCGACGATTGGGACGGAGTCTCGCCCAACCCCAATACCGCTGACGGATTAGGTATGGCCGGTAACGACCATTCCATTATCGACCACTGCTCAGTGGGCTGGACCATCGACGAAGCATTCAGTTCGCGAAACGCCAAAAATGTAACCCTGCAACGCACACTCATCAGCGAGGCATTGAATATTGCCGGTCATGCCAACTACGAAGCAGGCAAAGGGCACGGATATGCCGCCACGATAGGTGGTAATTACGGCACATACCACCACAATTTATTGGCACATAACGAAGGTCGCAATTGGAGTATGTCGGGAGGCCTTGATGGTTCGGGAGCTTATGCCGGACACCACGATATGTTCAACAACGTATGCTATAACTGGGGCAATCGTACCACCGATGGAGGTACTCACCAAGGTCAGTTTGTAAACAACTATTATAAGGCAGGTCCGGCCACGACCCATACTTACTTACTCACTGCCGACCTTGAAGGGACAGGTACCGGCACACAATCGTACTATGTAAAGGGCAATATCAGAGAAAACATCAACGGCACACTCACCGGCGACGCATTGAATGTCACTTATCGCCAGAGAGCCACAAATGGTCAAGTTGTCAACTGGGATGTATTTGTAGACCAGCCATTTTTTGAATCGTATGCTACGATAGAGCCTGCCAAATTGGCTTTCAAAACCGTATTGTCGGACGTAGGCTGTAATCAACCATTCTTTGACAATCATGACACCCGTATGGTAAAAGAGACACTGACCGGAACTACAAGTACCCAAGGAAGTCGCAGCAAACTACATGGAATCATCGATAAAGAGAGCGACGCAGAAGGCTTCGATGGTCTCAACATCGTTGAGGAATATCGTACTGCCGACTGGGATAGTGACCAAGATGGTATGCCCGATTGGTGGGAAAAGATAAACGATCTCGACCCCAAAGTAACCAATAATAACGATGATACCGATCGCAATGGATACACCGAACTTGAAGAATATCTGCACTGGATTTCGGTACCCCACTACACAATATCAGCTAATGCCACCAAGGAAATCGACCTTACCACATTGTTCGCAGGATTCGACAATGCCCCCACATTCGAAGTAGTCACCGAAGGTAAGATTACAGCCACTGTAAATGGTACTACACTCAAAATCACCCCCACAACCGGAGTGAATGCTCTTTACTCAGTAAAGGTTACAGCCAACGATGCCGATAATGTAGGCACAATGACACGTACGCTCAATTTCTACGCCGACACAGAAATTTCATCGGTAGAATCGACAACAGTCAACGACGAATTGGTAAGTAGCGAAATATACACCATCAACGGCACACTTGTGCGTAACACAAACAATCTCAATGGATTAAGCGATGGCGTATATATTATAAAAGAGACTCGCAGATCGGGCGTAAACAGTTACAAAATATTACACAAGAATTAAGCAATTACCTGAATTTTATATAAAGGAACTCTTAAGAATACAGCGGCGCGTCTCTGAAGAGAAACACGTCGCCGTATTTCTTATGTAAATGTATATAATTTTTTCAAGGAAATCTTTATCGGGTTACAATTTTAATAGCAAGTGATTGCGATATACGACTGGCACAAACTCTTTTACCTCACTTCGATAGAGTATTTTCTTCACCCAATTATTATTCTTATCGTATTCATCTATAGAGGCGATCGGTTTCCCTATGAGTGCTATTGCACGTCCGTGACAAAAGCACGTCGAAAGACTTATTATGGGTTATTATAACATATCGCTTGAACAAGATCTGCGTCGCATGCTATTTCAAAGGAATTTTATCAACGCGATTTTGATGACGACCACCTTCAAATTCGGTACTGAGAAATGCCGCTATTATGGCCTTTGCCGTATCATTAGAAATGAAACGTCCCGGCATCACACAAACATTTGCATCATTATGCAGGCGAGCCAATAAGGCAATCTCCTCTATCCAGCATAGTGCCGATCGAATACCTTGATGCTTATTGAGCGTCATATTTATACCGTTACCACTGCCGCACACAGCAATACCGGGATAACACTCTCCGGTCTCCACCGCCATAGCAAGAGGGTGCGCAAAATCGGGATAATCGCAACTTGCTACAGAATTTGTACCAAAATCTATATACGGCACTCCCATTTCATCGAGCAAAGTTTTCACATATTGTTTCAATTCATACCCTGCGTGGTCACTGGCTAATCCCACCGGAAGATTCGATTTCAAAATACTCATTATAACATTTTTTAGTACAACACACACAGCAAGCTCATGCTTCGCCACTACAAAAATAACACATATCTGCCGATAGTACAAAGGAAATCGATGATTTTATATAAATATGTGATAACAGTGAATATTTAATGAAATAAAAATCTTGTTGATATTTCAAAGTTTTCATTAACTTTGTTTCGTCTTGAAACCTGCCAGAGGCTTAGAATCGACAACCGAATACAAAATAAAAAATATTCAACAATGAAAAAGTTTTTGAAAATCATCGGCATTTTGACATGTGTCGTTTTGGTGTTGCTTATTACGCTCCCATTCTTGCTCAAAGGAAAAGTAACAGAAATTGTAAAAACAGAAGCCAATAAAATGCTCAATGCCAAGCTTGACTTTGAGACATTAGACATAAGTCTCATTCGCAATTTCCCCAAAGCCACCATATCTCTATACGGGCTCAGTGTAGTAGGAATCGATCATTTTGAAGGCGACACTTTGGTGGCTGCAAAGAAAATAGCCATAGCCGTCGATGTAATGAGCCTTTTCAGCGATAGCGGTTACGAAATCACCTACGCATTGCTCGACCGTCCGGTGATAAATGCATTGATACATGAAGGCGGTACTGTAAACTGGGATATCATAAAGACAACCGGTAGTGATAGCGAAGAAGAGGTTGCGACAGAAGAAGCCGAAGAGGAATCGGTATTTAAATTGCAATTAAAAAAATTCCGCATAAAAGATGCCTCTATTACCTATATCGATGATGCAGGCAAAATGGCTTTTTGCACAGAGGACATGGATTTGACCCTCTCGGGCGATATGAGTGGTATGCAGACCGCACTCAAGTGCGAGACCCAACTATCGAAGATATATTTTTCCATGGACAATGTGGACTATCTCAATAATGCAGAACTCGAAGCCGACATGAAACTACTCGCCGACCTCGACAACTATAAATTTACGCTCGATGAGAATCGCCTGCGTCTCAATGCCATAGAAATGGTACTCGATGGTTGGGTGGCTATGCCCGGCGAAGATATAGATATGGATATAAAACTCAATACGCCCAAAATCAATTTCAAAGATATACTTTCGATGATTCCGGCTATATATCAAAATAATTTCGCAGACTTACAAACATCGGGAAACGTATCGTTACAAGCTTCAGCCAAAGGTAAATTGGCGGGCGAATCACTCCCCTCGTTTACCGTAGCTCTCGACGTAAACAGTGCCAAGGTATTCTATACCGGCATGCCTAAGTCGGTCGATGATATAAACATTGCCTTACGCATAACCAATACCGGCGGTAGCATCGACAATACAATCATCGATATTGCTCCCTTCAAATTCTCTTTTGTAGGTAATCCGTTTGCACTTACACTGCATGCCGCCACCCCCATGAGTGACTTACAATTTGGTGCTACCGCCAATGGTACCATCGATCTCGGTGCTATAAAAGAAATATATCCGCTTGGCGACTCCATAAGCCTTAACGGTATTGTCACCACAGCTTTATCATTCAAAGGGAAAATGTCCGATATAGAAAAAGAGTCATACCAAAATATCGAAGGTAACGGTTCGTTGGGCATTACCGATATGAAACTCGATATGACAGGACTCCCTCCTATTGTACTCTCTAAAGCATCAGCCGAGATTACGCCAAAATATCTCTCGCTGGATAAATTTGATATTACCGTCGGAAATAGCGACCTGCATGCCAACGGGAAAATAAGCAACTATCTGCCTTATGTGTTGAACGACGAAACTCTCACAGGCACACTCACTCTCACATCATCAATGCTCAACCTTGACGAGCTAATGGGTGAGACCACCGAATCGGACACTGCAAAAGAAGAAGAGAACAGTACCGAAGAAGAATCGGCACCACTTACAGTTTTTGTTGTACCTGAAAATCTGAATTTATCGTTGCAAACGAAAATAGAGAAGATATTATTCCAAAATATGACACTCTCTGACTTCAAGGGTAAAGTAACTGTCAACAATGGCACGGCACGACTCAATTCCATATCGGTAGAGGCCCTTGGTGGCAACATCTCTGCAAATGGCTTGTATAGTACTGCACAATCGACCACATCACCGGTCATCAATTTCTCGGCCGATATAAAGAAGGCATCTTTCGAAGAGACATTCAAGCAGCTCGATATGATACAACAACTTGTACCACTTTTTGCCAAAACCGGCGGGAGCTACTCGGTATCACTTGACATGGATTGCCGCCTCGACAATGAGATGTCGCCCATGCTCGAAACCATCTCGGCAAAAGGTCGATTGAAATCGAACGATATACAGATACAAAACATAGAAGCATTTGATATACTTGCCTCACTACTCAAAAACGACAAATTACGCAATATCGAAACCAAAGATATAGATATAGCCTTCACCATTGAAAACGGACGTGTAAAAACTGCTCCTTTCACATTGAAAATCGGCAATATCGGCATTACCTTGTCCGGTTCAACAGGCTTGGATCAAACAATCGACTATATTGCTGCCATTGACTTGAGTAAAGAGAAAGTGGTAAGCGAATATGTAGGCATAATAAATGCCACTATCGGCGGAACATTTACCAGTCCCAAAATAGGAATAGACACCAAATCCATTGTAAAAGAAGCCGTAACCAATAAAATAGTAGAGGCTATAGCCGGCGAAGGCACTACCGAGGAACAAATCGCGTCTATAAGGTCAAAAGCCGAGGATGCCGGTCGAAAGTTGGTGGAAATTGCCGAAAAAGAGGGTAATAAATTGGTAGAAAAGGCAGAGAATCCTCTCGGGAAAATAGCCGCAAAAGCCGCCAAAGCCAAATTGGTAGATGAGGCTAAAAAGCAAGCGGCAAAACTCGCCGACGAGGCCGAGGCGCAAATACGGAAAATGAAAGGTCTATAACAGATACAAAATAGATGTCGAAACAGAGCAAATGTATAAAAACATAAAAAAACGCTCTGTTTCGACATTTATCACTATATTTGCAAAATAATATAAATAATGTAACTGCGTAATCTCCGAGCCGTTGTGAAATACCCTCGGAGTCGGTATATAATATACCTGTATGAAAAAATTACTAATCTTATTGGGTATAGTCGCTGCTGTTGCAACCACCGCATGTAAACAAGCGGTTTCGCAGACGGAATATGACAATACCAATACAACAAATATAGGAGATACGCTTACCGGAGACATATCATTTTCGGGAGCGTTTGCTCTATACCCCATGGTTGTAAAGTGGGCCGATGAATTTCGCAGACTTCACCCCAATGTACGCATTGACATATCGGGCGGAGGGGCAGGAAAAGGCATGACCGATGCACTCGCCAAAATGGTCGACTTAGGCATGGTATCTCGCGAAATATATGATGTAGAAAAAGAAAAAGGCGCAATGGAAATTGCCGTAGTAATCGACGCTGTGGTTCCTACCATCAACTCTGAGAATCCATTTTACGACGAAATATGCCAAAAGGGCATTACCAAACACACTGCAGCCGCCCTATGGAACAATGAATACAAAACCTACGGACAATTTCTCGGCACTAACAGTAAAATACCTATACGCATATATACACGAAGTGACGCATGCGGTGCAGCCGAAACATGGGGAGCATGGTTTGATCGTCGCCAAGAGGATCTCCAAGGCACAGCAGTATATAGCGACCCCGGAGTAGCTCGCGCCATACAAAAAGATAAAGTGGGAATCGGATATAACAACATAGCCTACGTATATGACCTTCGTAGTCGAAAACCACACATAGGACTTGCTGTATTGCCCCTCGATGTTAATGAAAACGGACAAATCGATCCCGAAGAACAATTCTACGAAACAAGTACCGACTTGATAACAGCTATCAGTGCCGGGAAATTTCCTTTTCCTCCGGCGCGTGACCTCTATTTGGTGTCAAACGGTCTTCCCGACAGATATGTGGTCAAAGAGTTTCTTCGATACATATTGACAGACGGTCAAAAATATGCTGTAGAAACGGGTTTTATACCCTTGTCGCCCGAAACAGTAGAAAAAGAACTTGCTAAATTGGAGGGTAAATAACAATGAAAGTAACATTACTCCAACGCCGAATATTCAAAGACAAAGCCGCTCGTACGACGATGCTTGTTCTTACATGGCTATCTTTGTTTATGCTGGTGGCTATCGGTATAGGATTGTACTACAAAAGCCGATTATTACTCTCCGAAAATTCACTTTGGGAATTACTATCTGGCTCGGTGTGGAAACCATTGAGCGGAGAGTTCGGATTTCTACCCTTCATCGTAGGCACACTATTTGTCACCGCCATGTCGATAGCCATTGCCCTTCCCATATCACTTTTATCGGCTATATTTCTCACCGAATACGCAAGTTCATGGGTAAAGCGCGTAGTATTTCCCATTTTTGACATATTAGCCGGCATACCATCGGTGGTTTACGGTGTATGGGGAACCCTCATCATTGTACCATGGATTGCCGACCATTTCGGGCCTCGTTTTGTAGAATTTACAACCGGCTATACCGTACTGGCAAGTGGAGTGGTACTCGGAGTGATGATATTACCCATATTGGTAAGTCTGCTTATTGAGATCTTCACCATCGTACCGCAGGATTACCGCGAAGCGTCTGCATCGTTAGGCGCCACCAAATGGCAAACCTGCTCGAAAGTAATCTTACGCAAGGCACTGCCCGGTATCATCGCTGCCGTGGTATTATCTATCTCCAAGGCTTTCGGTGAGACCATTGCCGTACTTATGGTGTGTGGCAACTACGCAGCAATACCACGGTCTCTTTTCGACCCATGCTACCCGCTACCAGCACTTATCGCCAACGCTTACGGAGAAATACTGTCGCTACCCATGTACGAATCGGCCTTGATGTTTGCCGCGTTCATATTGTTTTTCATTATTTTGGTTTTCAATATATTCTCTCGATGGATATTGCGAAAAATAGAACGTAACTTCAAAATGTAACAAAGGAGAGATGGCAATGAAGACAAAATTCATAACAGAAAAAATTTTCCTTGGGCTGATGATTATATCAGTTATTTTAGTTTTCGCGTTTCTTGGCAGTATCCTCATCACCATTGTACGCAACGGCTGGCCGGCCATGACATGGGATATGATAACCAAACTCCCCGGAGGCGGATTCTATATAGGGAAAGAAGGTGGCGTACTCAATGCCATCGTAGGCTCACTCTATATCGTAGGAGCCTCTACATTACTCGGGTTGCTCATAAGCATTCCTATTGTGTTTTTCATTAATATATATATCAAAAACGATTCAAAGTTGGCCAATCTCACACGCCTGTCATCCGATGTTCTCTATGGTATTCCATCAATAGTATATGGCGCGTTCGGATTTGCCATCATGATATTTCTCGGGCTCCGTACCTCATTATTGGGAGGTATTATAGTAATCACACTGCTTATCATACCCATCTTTGTTCGCTCTATGGACGAAGTTGCACGGCAATTACCCAAGAATTTGCTCGATGCCACTTACTCGTTGGGAGCTACACGACTCGAAACCATAAAAGTAGCTATACGTCAAATAGCTCCCGGTATAGCCACCGCGACACTTTTGTCGATAGGACGCGCCATAGGAGATGCTGCGGGAGTGATGTTCACTGCCGGATTTACCGATAGTATACCTACCTCGCTCAACCAGCCGGCAGCAACCTTGCCATTGGCAATATTTTTCCAACTAAGCAGCCCCGTCCCCGAGGTACGAGAACGCGCTTATGCCGCCGCAATGTTACTCACCCTTATCGTATTGATTCTAAGCATCATTGGTCGTATGATTACCCACCGATTCTCAAAAAATAAAATAAAATAATGGATAAAAAATCACGCACCGCCCGTTTACTCGACAAACTCACATTCCGAAAGGGCAGAGAGGAAGAAAGCGCATTTTCGCTTGAAAACGAGAATATGCGAAGCGGAAACGCCGTTATCGACATCAAAGATTTGAATATTTATATCCGCAACAACCATATTCTGAAAAACGTAAATCTCACTCTACACGACAAAAAGATAACATGTATCATCGGACCATCGGGTTGTGGCAAAACGACTTTGTTGCGCAGCATCAACCGCATGATAGATACTACAGAATATCTTAGAGTCGAAGGAGGTGTAATGGTTGATGGTGAGGATATATATGACAACAAAGCCGAAATAACCCATATACGCAAAAAAATAGGTTTGCTCTCTCAACGTCCCACTCCGCTTCCCATGTCGATATACGACAACGTAACATACGGTTGCCGCATACATGGCACACGCAATCGCAAAGTGCTCGACGCCATTGTAGAAAAGTATCTGCGTGCTGTAAATTTGTGGGAAGAAGTGAAGGATCGTCTGCACAGCCCTGCCTCAGTTCTCTCCATCGGTCAGCAACAGCGTCTGTGTCTTGCTCGCGGACTGGCGGTAGAGCCGCAATTTATTCTGGCCGACGAATCGACTTCGGCCCTCGACCCCATATCAAGCAAACATATAGAAGACCTCTTTGCCAAATTGCGCGAGCAATACGGCATCATCATGGTTACACACACACTGCGCCAAGCATTGCGTATAGCCGATTATGTGGTATTTATGTATATGGGCGAGGTTATAGAACAAGGTACTGCCGAAGAACTCTTCAAAAATCCGAAACACGAACTTACCAAACAATATCTGAGCGGAGTTTTCAGCTAAGTCTTAAATTATAATTTTATCGAAATAAATAAGAGGCACGTATCAAGGTATAAACCCCTATACGCCTCTTATTTTTTCATGCCAATAATCGTCGTATTAGCGCAATGTCATGTCTTCAATAAGAGATACATATCGAAGACATCGTGTAGGTGGGTCTTTATTTTAGATAGATATATTCCGCAAAAGCTCGCATATATCAAAACGGATAACCAATTGCGAGATGGAAAGCAAGACTTCGTCCGAAACTTTCCATATTGTAATAATGAGGTTTATCGTTGTTATAGGGTGCATGTAACCCTATACCCAAGTCGGCACGAATGATGAGGAAGGTAATATCATACCTCAGACCGACACCTGTTCCGAGCGCAATATCTTTGAAAAAGGTGGTACGATTGAGCGTTCCACCGGGGCGCCCCTCCTCGGCTTTGAGCAACCATATATTGCCGGCATCGAGGAAAACAGCTCCCTGTAACCCGCCCAATATGGGAATACGCAACTCTATATTAGCTTCGAGTTTGAAATTTCCCGTTTGGTCGAGATAGGCATCGGTATCATCAGATTTAGGAGCATAACTACCGGGGCCTACCGAGCGAATGGTAAAAGCTCGAATACTGTTAGCGCCACCTATGTAGAATTGCTCACTATAAGGCAATACCAAAGAATTGCCATAGGCCCAGCCGGCACCCACAGACAGACGTGTGGCCAACCAAGCGTCACCCCACAATTGCCGATAATAACGGAAATCTGTTGTAACTTTAGAAAATTGTGAAAACGGTATATTAAGGAATTTTTTATGCCCTTTACTGCCCGATATAAGCGAACCCAAGATATTACCTGCCGTCGAGAGCGATGTTTGCCAATAAATATGATTTGACTCATGGCGACCGAAATAGTTATCATACCTATATGTATATCCTATAACCGGTATCAATTGATTTTCGAAACTCAATGCTATGGCAGGATTCTCAGCCAAGGTACTATCGAAAGAGGGTGTAGAATTGAACAGATAATTATACCCTATACGAGGCAATTGTATGGTATGAAAACTCGATTTTGAGGTCTGAAAGTCAAACGCTGCCGACAAATTGAGCGATAACATACGGAAATATTCGGGACGATTGAGCAACTCCGCTCCCAATTGAAATGTAGATTTACCGCCATATCTGCGTTCGACATGAGTATTCCAAAACCAACGCATAGGCAATAATCGCGGAAAAACAAGAGAGGTTTTTATACCAAACTCATAGGAGTTGAGAAGCGAACTTTTTTTATTATTGTTTTTGCGACCGGTCTGCCACTCATACGAGCCCGATAATTCGAGAGAAAGACGTTCGCCGCCGCCAAAAATATTTTTATGCGCCACACCGAAAATTGCACCGGGGCCGATAAAGCTATTGGTCGAAGAGGTCACATTTGCTTCGAACCATGCCTCCATAGGAGTATCCATCGCCGCATCGATGGTAATATCGAGTTTATCATCAAACCCTGCTGTATCGGGCGAAGCAACATCTAAATTGACATATCTGAAAATACCCATACGTACAAGACTGTTGAGAGACTCGGTCTGGTGGTCGAGTGTGAATAGGTCGCCTGTATGCAAAGAGATATTACGTTCGAGTATCTTACGACGCACCTTCAGAGGGCGCTGATAAACAAGTTTAATACCAGATAGGTACGTTGTATCAAAACTTCCCTTACCCGATTCACTTGCGATATTTACGGTTATATCGCCCACCTTGTAGGTACGCAATGCTTCAATGGGAGTATTGGGACGAATTTGCACCCGTACAGCAGCGTTATAGGGAGATATAGTGGTGTCGACCTGATAGGATACATAATCGGGTCTGAAAAAATAGTATCCGTTATTGCGCAATAAAGTCGCAATACGTGAGCGCTCCGACGATAGAGTCTCGGCATTATATATATCGCCGACATGCAACAATGATGCCTCTTGCGCCGAATCTACAAGCGTTGTAAGACAATCGACAGGTCTTGGATATTCTATAGATGAATATATATAAGGTTTTCCATATACGACATTGTAATTGATACGAGCCTTCTTGTCATTTTTCTTATTGTACAGCAATTCATACGACGCAGAAGAACCGAAATAGCCATAATTGGCCAATATATCGGGAACCACAGCCACTCGCAACGAGGGTTGTACGGAAGAAATCAATACCGGTGTTTTGGAAAATTTATCATAAAACCAATGCTTGAAACCCTTTTCTTTGGTAGGCACTACATGATTGTACACCCATAATCCGAATGGGAACGGCCAACGCCAATAGGGACTGTAAAGTGCATTGTTGGGTTTTACCGATAGAGCTTCGCGCACAGCGCTTTCGGCTTCACTATCCAATTTTACGCCTTCTACTTGCGGCTCTATCGACATCTTTTTTACGCCCGTATACAATACCTCACCGTTTCCGATACGACTCGTTGTATCGCAACCAAGCAACAAAAGCAATAGAGGTAATATGTATAAAATATTTTTCACAGAGTACTATTTATTTTTATCTGTTTTACGAGATGAACGGCGGAATAAGTCGGCCAGACGAGAGAGTTTTTTGCGGACCGCAAAACCCACACCAGTTTTGGTGATTTCGCCTTCGAGAATACTTTCCTGCCCTGTATGACGGAATATTTTCAAAAGCATATTATCGCGTTTATCGAGGAAATATTCCAATGCTATATCCTCGACAAGATTCTGTTTCAATGCTTCGGCCGAGTTGTCATCGGGACTATAACTACCGCCAACCACAATACGTATACGGTCGTTGAATAATTTTTTTGACAACTTATATGAGTAATCTGTATGGGTAGTACCATCAACTTCATCGGTACTGCTAATACCAAAAGACAGATCGACACCTTTGAGATTGTTTCTCGACCACTTATTAAGCTCGTTTTGTAAAAACTGATTCAGGGGATTCCCCGAAAAGATATCGCCTTGTGACGAAGCTCCGGGCCCGGTGTACATATTATATATGAGCAGACTCATTGCCTGTGAAGCACGTTGCTCGGCAGTCATCGCCGACAATTCGTTCTGTATAGCCATATCACCCGGAGCCTCTGCATCGAATACAATTGACAGATGCTCGAGATTGCCCACAATCGCAATAGAGACATTAAATTGCACGTTGCGCGACGCATTGCCCGAGGTTACAACGATATCGAGTTTGTCGATAGCTGTAATATCTATTGTAGGATTGGCTATATCGCTTTTCCAAACAACCGAACTACCCTCCTTGATAGTAAAAAGTTTTTCTCCGATGAGTGGAGGAGTGTAACACACCGTTCCACCCGAAAGTTCGTATCGACCTGTAAATCGATTATCCCCCAAATTATTCATAGCGTACGTAAGGCTTCCTCCGCCTTGGAGATCGATATAACTATTACCATCGGGGGTAAGTTCTACCGATAGATCCACCGCATTACCTACGTCAACATTGACCAGCATATCCATACCGGCGACACGTCTCATCGGTAGCACATTGTCGTCGGTCAACGTATCGGCAAACGATGTAAAAGTGACCATATCGCCATAGTCGCTTACCCCCGGTAAAGAGTTGTTATCGCGCAACACATAGGTCGCCTCTGTTCCATTCAGCAGTTCTACATCGCCACGCAACAACAAGTCATCGGTATAACCTCGGGCAGAAAGGTCGATATCGGCCAACGCTTCGCCATAGAGTATTGATGTCTTATTCTTTTTTACGTCGAACAACTGAAAATCACGGGCATGAACCGCAGCATCGACGTATGGCCGCGCAAAATCAGAGAGGTTAATATTGCCCGTGATAGATAATGGTTGCATGTTAGGTCCACATATCGCAAATGTATCGATACATGCCTTATCGCCATGCATCGACAACACAGATGGGGAAGACAACGTATATTTGGCACCTATCATCGGCACCGTTATATCACTATCTGTAATTTTAATGACACCCTCGATTTGAGGTTTTTCCATGCGACCTTTAACTTGTACATCACCGGTAAGCATACCCGACATTTGCAACACGTCATCACCGGCAAACGCGTTGGCAATCCGTAACGGAATTCCCGGGATATATACCGAAGCATTGATAGGCTGAGAAACCAACGTATCGGTATCGTAACCGAGTGCGAGAGATACTGCTTCAAGTGAATCGATAGAGAGTGTCGAGGCTATTTTCAATAGTGTCGATGATGGCTGACTATACTTCATTGCCAAACGAATATCTCCCACATAACCTCTGTTGTACACCATAGAATCGAGCGATATATACCCATCGACACTCGGGTAACGACCTGAAAAATCAGCTGCCACATGGGTCGAGAGTCTCGATTTCAATGGAGGCATGCCGGGAAAGGTCTGCAAAATAGAATTGAGATTGAGATTTCGTATATCAAGATATACCGTATCGGCACCGGGCACAGCCCCCGACTGTAATGATACCGATTGCGAACCATGTTTCATCAATAAATCAGCCGCCAAACGACCATCGAAATAGTAATCGACAAAATTATGTTTGTTAAGCGACCAGCCGGGGGTACCTAAAGTCGGATTTTCAGGAACAAAAGCAACGTGCACCAAGCTATCATATAAAAACGCATCTAATCCCAGTTGCAAACTCTGCTCACGGCCTTGATTTTGTTGCTGCAACATGACTGCCACTTCTTGTGAAGCAATGTACCCCGATACCGATGCGGATGCTAAAATATCAGAGGTCTCGGGTGTATTCTCTATTTTTAATGCGTACACTACACTATCGTTACTCTGCGCGACATCGAATCGTAATGTATCGATAAGCATCGATGACACATCGATATGCTGTAATTCCGTCATAAATAAGAATGGCTCATTGCGGCCTTTGTACGACAACATATGTAACGCATCAATTTTTACGCCGTTGTCGGCAAGAAATTTTTCCACCAATTGCTCAGGGACAATCGACAGTCGCATTTTGTATGGTGGTAGGGCATCACATAACGCTTGCGGGGCAATCTTTTTATGATCGACCGCATATTGCAATGTATCTGATACGACTGCTACTCGCGCCAAAAAGGTATCGACACCGACCGACGAAGAGAACGAGAAGCCTACTCCCGGCATCTGCAGACGAGCATCGAGAGAGTCATATTTCATGACCGCGGCAAGGCATATACTATCATACCGCGCATCGGCATCGAGTAGGTGCAATCGCACATCATCAAAATTCGATGTAAAAGTATATTGAGCCGATGTGTCGGCCGTAGCACGTATATCGACTTGTGAAGCAATCGTAATAGAGTCATCGGCAAAATGAAGAGTTTTGAGGTCGACTTGCTCTATCACCCCGGTCAGTACCGCAGCATACTTATCGGCGGAAATCGTACCCGACAAATTTATATCTAACATGACAGCATCGTCGTTACTTGCGATACGTCCTGTAACATTACCGTTGTCGAGAACGGCATCGAGGTGTATATTGCGGTAAGTATGCGACGCATATTCGAGTGTATCAATGCATATATCGGCACGCATAGATGTTGCAGTAGAATATGGATTGTAACCTGTGCCTGCGGTCAATAAACTCATCGAAAGCATTCCCAATGTCTGACGGGGCAGGAATCTACACAAGGGAAATCGATTTATATCCAATTCTACACTATATGAAGTATCAGGGAACAAATATGCCCCGACAAGTGACAAATCTCCATCGGGCAATGAGAGCAATAGTTGTGCCTCGGCATTGCAGTTGTTCACAAAATCGGCCGAAGCCGTCAGTTGTATCGAATCGGGAATGGCTATACTGCCCGCTAAGGAATCAGGCAACATCTCAGCAACAAATCCTAATCGATGAAGATGTGCTGCAATATCGAGCGAAGCCGACAAGCTATCGGTCACGACCGAAGACTGCACCATACCCTGCAATAACATATCGGCATAATGTGGCATTTCGGCATATAACCTATGCAAAGAGAGTGTGTCTAATGTTCCACCTATATGAGTATCGAACAATACCGTATCAAAAGGCAATTTATCGATAATACACGAAATATCAGGGTCATATATAAGCAAATCGGCAAGACCGGCAATCATATCTATATCGGCCGATATTGCAGCCTTACTATCCATAGATAGCAATGAAGCATCGGCATATATATCGGCAGAGATAGAGGAATTATCTGTTTCTACAATTAAATTTCGGGCTTGTACAACCACAGAATCCATCATAAAATCGACTTCACCCCTACGTATCGCAAGCCCGGAACGTTCTTGTAATGACAATCGCGTAAGATGCGCCGACACTTCTGTACCTCTATTATAAAGTGTATCGAGCGAAATATTTACATTAGAGAGTTGAATGAATTCAGTATCGAAGCCCGGTAAAGGTTCATGACGAGACTCGCCATATAACACCTCACTGTCATCGAGGTCTATTCTTTGCACCGATACAGTCCAAGGCATCGATGGTATAAGAGGGAGCGTATCACATATAATTGCGTTGCTTGTCGGTGGAACAACAACCATAGAATCGGTAAGATATGCTACTGAAACTGCCCGCAACATTACATTATCGACATCGACATCTTGTCGTGCGAGGTCTACAGATGTATGTTCTATACCTGCTACCGACACCTGCGCTGTAAAGAACGATTCGGCATATGTACCTTGTAATTCATATACGACATCATCAATAGTCACCGTATCGACACCTATCGTCCATGCCAACGGAACAGAAAGTGTTGTATCTGATGGTAATACATCAACATCGGATTGCCTACCCTGCCGCATATAGATCTTGCCCCCCGATAATTGCAACGAGGATATGGTTACCTCTTCTCTCGAAAGATTGGCAAATGCATTATGAATTGACGCATCTCGCACAGATATATTCATCGCAAACCCCGTACTATCGTCCATATTGAACAGTACATTTTGTGCCGACAATTCGGGGGCAAAGGCCTGCATTCGCACCAAAGGCATAAGAGAAACATCTATATGAAATCGACCAACCGCACACATAGTATCACCGGAACAAACAACAACAGCGTCTAAAACGTTGAGATGCAAAGGAAATCGAAGGCTGAAATCGCCTACCGATATATGCGTAGAATCATCGGAAAATGCAATGCACGCCCATTGTACAAAGGCTTTTTGCATAGGAGGCACATAAAACAATGCCACCAATGAAAAAAGCAATCCGACAAAGAGCGCCAATGAAATTGACAAATATTTAAGAATACGATAAATCATGAACTTTTATAGCGTGCGAAATTACAAATAAATCGGACTTTACACTAATCTATTTATCCGAAAGTTTTGTTCTATTTTCCCAACAAAAAAAGTATGTTTTTGGTTTTCTAATATTATGAGCAGGTTAGAATGGATAACCTACTGCAAAATGGAACGAAGAGTCACGATTGAATCGATGATGAGCAATCACCCATGGTCTGTTACCGATGAGTGAAGGGTCATACATCTTCATACCCATATCAACACGTAATAAGAAATAATTGAAGTCGAGACGCACTCCAAGCCCATAAGCCAAAGCAATCTGCTTATAGAATGAATTAAATTTGAATTGTCCACCCGGTTGCGACGAATAATCTTTGATAGTCCATATATTACCGGCATCGAGAAATAAAGCCAACTCCAATTTCCAGATTAGTTTGCTTCTGTATTCTGCATTGAGGTCAAGACGAATATCACCACATTGATTCATAAAGTCTATCATCGGATCTGTACCCCGATAAGTACCCGGGCCCAACGTTCGAACCGACCAACCACGCACACTATTGGCACCTCCGGAATAATAGCGTTTCTCAAAAGGAACCATATCTGAATTTCCATAAGGATATATAATACCTGCACCGGCATGTAATGCCAAAGCATTTTTTTCATTGAAATTGATGACTCGGGTATAATCAAAATCAAGTTTAGCATACTGCGAATAACCGATACCAAGTATCTCATATTCGCCATTGCTCGAACGTTGCATTTTCGAGAGAGACGATATAGCATACAACATATTTCCGGCAATCTCTCCGGCAGCACGCAAAGTGTAGAATGTGCGTTGTTTATGCTTAGCTGCCGACGACTTTCCATAACGCAGATTTGTCATATAAAACACATATGACATACGCATGATGAAGTGGTCTTCGTAACTATACCGCAGCAAGGGATTATCGGCAGCTATACTATCAAGATTATTTTTAAACGCGGCTGTCATTTGCGGAAGATAGACATAGCTTACATCTATAAGATCGAAATGATGACGAAAGCGATTGTTGTTGCTATACCACTTGTAATTCCAACCCACGCCCGATATAAGGCGCACATATTCGGGACGCTTCTGATAGTCCATATTCATGGTAAACTGCGTAGTAGCACTTTTACGACGCAGAAACGATGTTTTAGTAAACGGGAAAAGAAACTTTGGAAACGATACACCAAGTTCACCGCTGAGCTCGAGATAATTATTTGACAATAGGCCGCCTATATCTCCGGTCATATTTTCATACGCAGCACGGAATTTGGCACTGAAAGTCTGAGAGCCCCTAAATATATTTCGATGTTGGTATGTAAGTCCCAAAGAGAATCCGAAATTACCGGCCGAATTTGTTCCTTCGAGTTCGGTTGTCACCAATTGAGTTTTACCCTCGGTAAGCATTACATAACAATCGAGTTGACAAGGGTCTCCGTTTGATGCTTCTCTGAATACTATATTTACATATTTCAACACTTTGAGTCGAGAGAATGCCGAATAGGTATTATCGACCATGCGAGTGGAATAGAGTTGACCGGGTACGATATAACAATTCTCGACCAACGTCGATGGACGCAAGTACTCTTTCTCTCCATTAAGAATATAATACCCCTTATAGAGAATCGTATCTTTCGTCATTGCGGCCATATCACGATTCATCGGGTCGTAGTCTGTAACAAAATATACTTTGCTTATCGTATAGGTATCGTGCGCTCGATATGTAATCAACTTGTTTTCCTCGGTAACCGGTATATCCGATAAATTCAATTCCAAATCGACTCCTTTGTTGCCAATGGTGGTATCGGCCATAAATGTGATATACTCCTTATTGAAAGCATAATATCCATGAGCCCGCAATTGCGTGGCTATCCGCTGACGCTCCTGCTCCAACACATTTCTATCGAAAAGGATTCCTTTCTTTATCAAAAATTCTGCCGAATCACTCATCACAATCCGCCTCACCGAGTCATCGGGAATACGATAAGTCAGTTTATCGATATAATAGGGTTCTCCCGTCTGCACTTGATACTTCACCTTAATGCGTTTCTTGCTCTTTATCGTATCGACCGTTACCACGGCATCGGCATACCCCTTATTATTCAATGCTTTTTGTATCTGGCTACGCGACCTCTCTGTGAGATCGCCATCGTATATAACCGGAGGGGTACCTATACGTTGCAACCATCGATTCCAACCATTGTCTTTTGTCCCCGACAGATTATAGAAGAAGAGAGGCAAACCTATGATACCAAATGTCTTGTGATTGGGTTCCTGTCGTATATACGATTTGAGTTCACTATTCTTGATATTTTTATTATCGGTCGATAGTGAGACCTTGTTGAGCAAATACTCTCCATCGCCCACGTGTTTTGTGGTCCGACACGAAAACAGTAACGGAACAATAATCAACATCAGCAAGCGACAGAGTCTTTTCATAAATAGCGTATCAAAAAAGATGCGAATAGATTTTTCGGCATACAAACGTACACATTTTGCTCCGCATACACAAGTAAGAAAGAGTCTATTCGCTAAATTATGGGAATAAATCCGTCACACAAGGAAATTCTTATCCTATACATCGCTCGTGCAGAGTAAGCGGGTAAGTTCTTGCACACCAGCCGAAGCACCTTGGGCTATAACATGCGACACACGTCCGCTCGCATCGTTTACCGGGTTGGGATCGATAAGATACACCGGTACACCTTGGCGCACATATCGCAAAAGACCGGCAGCAGGATACACATTGAGAGATGTACCTATAACTACATATATATCGGCTTGTTGAGTTTCCTCTATGGCCGGCTCTATCATAGGTACAGCCTCACCAAACCACACAATGTGTGGGCGTAGTTGATACCCCTTCTCACACATATCGCCTAAGCATGTATCGAGGTGTTCGGGAGAAACATCGTACACCAGATAATCATACCGCGAGGAGCGAACTTTCATTAACTCACCATGCAGGTGTATTACCCGACTGCTTCCGGCTTGTTCATGTAAATTATCTACATTCTGCGTAATAATGCATACATCATATTCCTTTTCGAGAGCCGCAAGTCCTGTATGTCCATCATTGGGTTTCACACCGAGGAGTTCGCGTCTTCGTGCATTATAGAAGTCGAGTACTTGCTGCGGGTCAAGTACCCAACCTTCGGGGGTTGCCACTTCTTTTATCTTGTAGCCCGACCACAATCCATTACTACCACGAAATACGGCCAACCCACTCTCTGCACTCATTCCTGCACCGGTAAGTACGACCAACCGTTTCTTCTCTTTCATATCCGCGTATTTATTCCATTTGCTTATAATCCTTGGCCAGCCCACCTTCTCCGGTCTCCTTGTAAAGCGACGGCAGGTCGTGGCCGGTTTGCATCATTACCTCTACCACCTTATCAAACGATACTCGATGTGTACCATCGGTAAAGGCTGCGTATATATTGGAATCGAGAGCACGCGCTGCAGCATACGCGTTACGCTCAATACATGGTATCTGCACCAATCCGCATACCGGGTCACATGTCATACCCAAATGATGCTCAAGACCCATCTCGGCAGCATACTCTATCTGCGCCGGACTACCACCAAAGAGCTGGCTGGCCGCCGCCGATGCCATCGAACACGCAACTCCTACCTCGGCTTGACAACCGGCCTCGGCTCCCGATATTGATGCGTTATGCTTCACTATATTTCCTATCAATCCGGCTGTAGCCAGAGCTCTCAATATGCGCATCTGACTGAAATCGCGACTCTCTTGCAGGTGATAGAGTACCGCCGGCACAACTCCGCATGAACCACAGGTCGGTGCCGTAACAATTTTACCTCCCGAGGCATTTTCTTCACACACAGCAAGTGCATATGCAAATACCAATCCGCGCGAACGCAAATTATCTTTATAGCCTTTGGCTTTGATATAATAGGTCGAAGCTTTACGTCTCAAATTGAGTGGTCCCGGCAATACGCCCTCTTGGTCAAGACCTCGCTCCACAGCATCACGCATGGTTTTCCACACCTCGGCCAAATAATCCCATATATCTGTATCTTCACATTCTTGGACGTACTCCCAGTAACTGCGTCCGGTGCGCTCACACCATGGTAATATATCGCCCATAGTTGTCATTTCATAAATATCAGGCGATATTGCACCTATGCAACCCTCTTCGTGCAAAGCTCCACCACCCACACTATATACAGTCCACTCATCGGTGATATTTCCGGCAGAATTTTTCGATCGGAATGTCATACCATTGGGATGATATGGCAGAAACATATGAGGCTCCCATACAATATGCGTAGGAGCATGAGGTTGCAACGTATCAAGCAATGCAATATCGGTCATATGACCTCTACCTGTTGCAGCAAGACTACCATATAAGACAACTTCGAAACCAACAGATTCGGGGTGACGAAAAAGGAATATTTCGGCAGCCTTGCGAGGTCCCATGGTATGGCTGCTCGATGGGCCCGTGCCTATGCGATATAGTTCTTTGATACTTTTCATAAAAAAGGTATTTGGCATATCAATATATAAACATTTGCAAGCGATTAATTTTCTCAAGCAAAGGTATAAAATAGAGAGAATATCACAACCTAATTACTATAAAATTCTTTCTATCTACCTTACTTCTCATCAATTTACGGAGAATAATCCCTTTAATTATATTTTTTTTGGAATTATATCGGCAAACTATGCAATAAAAGGCTTATCTTCGCACGAATTTATCTAAAATAGCATTTACGACTGTAATAAGTCATTACAAAAAATAACAATATGGACAAATTGAGTTACGCCTTAGGTTTGAGCATGGGTAATAATTTCAAATCATCGGGCATAGATAAAATCAACGTCGAAGATTTCACACGCGGTGTCCAAGCCGTATTTGAAGGAACAAAACCCGAAATGACTTACGACGAAGCCAAGCAAATAATCAACGATTATTTCACCCGTTTGCAAACTGAGGCAGAGGAACGCAACTTAAAAATAGGCGAAGCTTTCCTCGAAGAAAACAAAAAACGCGAAGGCGTAGTAACATTACCTAGCGGATTGCAATATGAAATCATAACAGATGGTAAAGGTCGTCGCCCGTCGGCTACCGACCAAGTGCAGTGCCACTACCATGGTACGCTTATCGATGGTACTGTATTCGATAGTTCGGTACAACGAGGCACACCTGCCGTTTTTGGGGTAAACCAAGTAATTGCCGGATGGGTAGAAGCTTTGCAACTAATGACCGAAGGTTCGAAATGGAAATTATATATCCCGTCGAATCTTGCCTATGGCAAACGTGGTGCCGGTAATGCAATCGGGCCTAATACAGCGCTCATATTCGAAGTAGAACTTATAAAAATCATCTAAAAATAACATGTAATGAAAAAATCAACTCTTAGCTTTGTTGCAGCGCTTTCATTGGCCGCTGTTACATTCACATCATGCAACAACTGTTGCCAATCAGTAAAAGAATTAAATACCGATGCTGACTCTCTCGTATACGCATTTGGTGTACTTACAGGCTCTGACGTTGCCGGTGGCATACAACGCCTCGACCAGCCTGTCGACACAGATCAATTTCTCAAAGGCTTGTGTGAATCATTGAAATCAGATTCTGCTGCATTCTCATATGAAGTAGGTTACTCTTTTGGATCGGGTCTCAAACAACAACTGAAACAAATGAGTGAACAACTCGATGTAGAAGTAAACAACGACATATTGATTGCCGCCATCTACTCTGTTCTGAACAACGACACCAATATGTTGATGAACCAAATGCAGGCTCAAATGACATTCCGCACCAAAGCTATGGCTGCCGAAGAGAAAAAACTTGCCAACTCAGAAGAATCACGCCAAAATAAAGCCGACGCTGATGCATATATGGCCGAGAAAGCAAAAGAAGAAGGTATCGTAAAAACCGAAAGCGGACTTCTCTATAAAGTTATAAAAGCAGGTAAAGGCGCATCGCCTAAAGTCGGAGACAAAGTAAAAGTAAACTACAAAGGTACTCTAGTCGATGGTACTCAATTTGATGCTAATGATGACGTACAAATGGTTATTGGCCAGATGGTTCCCGGTTTCAACGAAGCACTCATGTTGATGGCTCCCGGTGCTAAATATACCGTATACATACCTGCCGATCTCGGTTACGGTGTGCGCGGCCGTGGTCAGATTCCTTCAAATGCCGTTATGATTTTTGACATCGAGCTCAAAAGCATCGTGAAATAATCAGTTCATTCACATATACAAAAAGCCATACATTGTGTGGCTTTTTTATTTATCACTGTGAACGTATGATGCAAGCAATAGGAGATTTTCAATAGAAGAGAATGTTTTTCTATAAAATCGACGCAGCATAAATAGTCTGCCCGAAATCGAAAAGGAATAACCGGATTTACGTAAAAACGACACGAGACAACGTGCAATGCGCTGTCTCGTGTCGATAAGTGGAAAACGTACGTGACTAAAGTATACCTTGCGCCATCATAGCTTTGGCAACTTTCATAAATCCTGCTACGTTTGCGCCTTTTACATAGTTGACATAGCCATCGGCCTGTGTACCATATTTGACGCATTGTGTGTGTATATCAAACATGATTTGTTTCAAACGGGCATCAACTTCCTCTTTTGTCCAACTCAATTTTATCGAATTTTGAGTCATTTCGAGACCGCTCACCGATACTCCACCGGCATTGGCTGCTTTACCCGGAGCGTAGAGTATTTTTGCATTGAGAAACTCTTCGATAGCTTCGGGAGTAGAGGGCATGTTTGCACCTTCTGACACAGCAAAACAACCATTGGCAAGGAGTGCACGTGCATCATCGCCATCGATTTCGTTTTGGGTTGCCGACGGCATGGCAATGTCGCATTTTTCGTTCCAAGGACGCGCACCTTCGACATATTTACAGCCATATTTTTCGGCATACTCACGTATACGACCGCGGTAGAGGTTTTTCAACTCGAATATGTAGGCAAGTTTCTCTTCGTCGATACCATCGGGATCATAGATGTATCCGTTACTGTCAGACATGGTAATAACTTTCGCTCCGAGGCTAATCAACTTCTGAACTGTGTATTGTGCCACATTACCCGAGCCCGATACGGCTACAACTTTTCCTTTTATATCGATATTGCGAGTTTTCAGCATTTCGAGCAAGAAATATACGTTTCCATAACCGGTAGCTTCGGGGCGAATGAGAGAGCCACCAAATTCGAGACCTTTACCCGTAAAAGTTCCTGTATTTTCGAGTGCCATTTTCTTGTACATACCATACATGTAGCCTACTTCGCGACCGCCTACACCTATATCTCCGGCAGGAACGTCGGTTTGTGGACCGATGTGACGCCATAATTCTGTGATGAAAGCTTGGCAAAAACGCATAATTTCACCATCGGATTTTCCACGAGGGCTGAAGTCCGAGCCTCCTTTTCCTCCACCCATAGGGAGAGTTGTGAGTGAGTTTTTGAATGTTTGTTCGAAAGCCAAGAATTTCAGAATTGAGAGGTTCACCGATGA
The DNA here is from genome assembly GCA_045606385.1 of Bacteroidales bacterium. Classification (GTDB taxonomy): domain Bacteria; phylum Bacteroidota; class Bacteroidia; order Bacteroidales; family UBA11471; genus Caccoplasma. Next base: position 77,872 of record JAZURX010000011.1, read on the forward strand.
GTGAAAACGAATACCGCCTTTGTACGGACCGATGGCATTGTTGTGCTGAATACGGTATCCCATATTGGTTTGCACTTGACCTTTGTCGTCGACCCATGTCACACGGAATGAGAATATTCTATCGGGTATACACAATCTCTCTATCAGATTATATCTATCAAATTCGGGATGTTCGTTATACGCTTCTTCTATAGTTCCTAATACCTCGGCCACGGCTTGGTGATACTCGGGTTCGTTGGGGAAGCGTCTTTTCAAATCGCTCAGTACTTTTTGGGCATTCATAATAGTAACTTATAATTAAATGTTAATACTTTTAGAAGTTGATGTTGAAGTTGTGTTTTTATTACAAGAAATTTCAAAAACAGCTTCTTTTTTACCTTTGTTTTTAGATTACGTCTGCAAAGATAAAACAATCAAATGAAAAAAATCAAATATTTTTACAAGAAAATTGACAAAAAGCGTATTTTTTCTTATTTCTATGGCAAAAAGCATCTAAAATTGAATTTTTATTTGATTTTTGATAAATATAAATCGATTATCGATACAATAGATGTATCATTCAATGGCTTGAGTATTGACTATGGAAACACATATTACAAATTTGACGAAAACGCCCTCTGATTATCGAAAAATAATTATTTTTGCCGACAATAAGACAAAATAGGTTATGATGAAAAATTTCTTCGAATAAACAACCCATTTTTGTCATGCACCGTTCAATAAATTCTTATGAATATAACTCTCACAGCACCATCGCAAATAGAGGCACAGATAAAGCTTCCATCGTCAAAAAGCATTTGCAACAGAGCACTCATAATACGGGCACTTTCGGGCGAAGAGTCACCACTACACAATCTGTCCGATTGCGACGACACCCGAGTACTGATAAAAGCTTTTGCCGAGGGTGGGCCACACTTCGACATCATGGCTGCAGGTACGGCTATGCGTTTTCTCACTGCTTACTTGGCGCAAACGCCCGGAGAGTGGACGATTACCGGTACCGAACGCATGTGTCATCGTCCCATACACCTATTGGTTGATGCACTACGCTCATTGGGCGCGCATATCGAATACATGGGCAATGAAGGATTCCCTCCTCTACGTATTATAGGTCGCCGATTGCAAGGTGGGGCGTTATCTATGAGTGCAGGAGTAAGCTCACAATATATTTCGGCTCTGCTTATGATAGCACCGCATATGAACAACGGACTTACGCTCTGCCTTACCGGAGAACTTATATCACGTCCCTATATATCCATGACACTGCAGATAATGCGGCAATGGGGTGTAAAATGCGATTGGGTCGACAACGTAATAAAAGTACCTCATACCCCATACACTCCCGCGCCATTCACTATAGAGGGTGATTGGTCGGCCGCCTCTTATTGGTATGAAATAGTAGCATTTACTCCCGGTTCACGGGTAATATTGCCTGCACTATATTGCGAAAGCACTCAAGGCGACAGCCGTGTGTCAGAATTTTTCAAACATTTGGGGGTAGTGACCGAATACACAGATATGGGGATAATATTACAACATGTAGGCATGAGCGAGACTTCACCACTACATCTCGACCTTTCCGACCAACCCGATTTGGCTCAGACATTGGCAGTCACTTGCGCCATGCTTGGACGCAGATTTTGTTTCACAGGATTACAGACTTTGCGCATAAAAGAGACCGATCGCATATCGGCACTGGAATGCGAATTGGAGAAATTGGGTTATAAAATATCAAATAGAGCCGACTCGATATTGGAATGGGACGGTGCTCGATGTAAAGCACAATCGAATCCACGCATCGCCACATACGACGACCATCGCATGGCTATGGCATTTGCGCCGGTGGCTCGTTTTATTCCGGGAATTGAAATTGCCCATTCCGAAGTTGTTTCTAAATCGTACCCTTCGTATTGGCAACACTTATCGAGTGCAGGATTCAAAATCATAGATAAAGTATAAGTATGGGATTGTTCTATATTTTTCTATCTATAATATTGCTCGGTATCGCATGTTACACATGGGATTATCGCCGACGTAAAAATCGCATATGGCCCAACGAAAGTACAAACGATACCCCATTCGAGGAAGAGTGTTGCGGACAACATGCCGTATGTGAAAAAGAGAGTCTGCTGGCTGCTGTGAGTAAAGAAATTGTTTACTACGACGATGAAGAACTCGACCGCTTCAAGGGTAAAACACCCTGTGAATACACTTCAGACGAAACAACAGAGTTTGAAGAGGTGTTTTATACATTAGCTGCCGATGAGGTGGCAGGTTGGGTACGCAGTTTACATCTGCGAGGCATAGAATTGCCATCGGCAATTACCGACGAGGTACTACTTATAGTCGGTGAACGCCGTAACCAGTCATCGAAATAGAATTATACTATGTTCGAAATATTACAATACACATTTTTTCAAAACGCATTGTGGGCACTGCTACTTATAAGTATCGTCGGTGGTATAATCGGCACTTATATTGTGACTCGACGCATGATATTTATTGCCGGAGGTATCACCCATGCATCATTTGGAGGATTGGGCATAGGCCTCTATCTCGGAATAAACCCCACGATTAGTGCGATGTTGTTTGCCATAGGCTCGGCTATAGGGGTAGTTCGGTTGTCCCGCAAAGGGAAGGTACGTGAAGATTCGGCCATAGCCACTTTGTGGGCGTTAGGTATGGCAATAGGTATTATATGCATATTCAAGACACCCGGTTACACTCCCGGTCTCAATGAATTTCTATTTGGCAATATACTCACCATTACAACAACCGATTTATTATGGTTTGCATTATATACAATGCTGCTCATAGTAGCGACATCATTGTTTTATAGACAAATGGTAGCGGTAGCTTTTGATACCGATTTTGCTATTACCCGAAAATTACCCGTAAAGTTTATCGACTACACAATGATAATTATGGTATCGCTCTGCGTGGTACTAACTATCAGATTGATAGGAATTATGCTTCTACTGTCGATGCTCACCATACCGCAGATGACCGCCGAATTATTCACCCGACGCTACCATATGCTGCAAATTCTTTCAGGACTGATTACCGGTGTATCGGGTGTGACTGGTTTATTTTTGGCTTATTGGCTCGATGTACCGGCCGGGGCCTGCATCGTCTTTATCTCCATATTGTTCTACACCATAATGCGAATTGCCACATGGCAATACAATAAAGTTATCATCCTAAAAGGCTCAATAAGGCAATAAAAAAACCTTTTTGCAGTTTATATATAAGATAAAGAAGTTGCCTGTTATGCCCATTTCCCGACTCCGAATATTGATACCGCTTATATCGGTATTGTTTTTGGTGGCGTGTTCTACTCAAAAGAATACGCGCGGAACACGTTTTTATCATTCATTTACGACTAAGTACAATGTTTATTTCAATGGGATAGAAAGTTATAAAGAACAGCTTCGTGCCATGCAGAACGACTACGAGGATAATTTCACTCATTTACTGCATATGCATCCGGTATCAGCCTATGGCGTACCCACCGATCCCAAGCCGAAAGGAGACTTTTCTCGAGCTATGGACAAGAGCAAAAAAGCTATACGTACACACTCCATACAGAAATCGCCCAAACGTAACGCAAAAAAAATGGACGATCCTGAATATCGAGCATTTGTAAAGCGCACCGAGTTCAACCCATTTATCCACAACGCATGGACACTTATGGGACAATCACAATTCTACCAAGGCGACTTTTTAGGAGCCTTAGCTACTTTTATTTACATAACCCGACATTTCCCGTGGAAAACCGAACTGCTTATCGATACCCGGGTGTGGATTGCACGTTGCTACCTCGAACTTGGCTGGTTATATGAAGCAGAAGATGCCTTAAATAAAGTATCGAAAGAACCTAATCTCACAACCTCACAGAAACGATGGTACTCTACTGTAGTGGCCGACCTGATGATACGTCGTGGCGAATATGCCGGAGCCATACCCCACCTTCAAGAGGCAATAAAAGATGCTGATGGCAGAGCTCAAGAAATACGCATGACCTTTCTCTTGGCTCAGTTGCAATCAAAAGTTGGAGACAAAGCAGGTGCATTTCAATCATACAAAAAGGTACTGAAACGCAACCCCGACTTTCGAACCGAAATGAATGCCCGCATCAATCAGACCGAAGTATTCACCGGTGGAGATGCTTCTAAAGCCGAAAAACGACTTCGCCGTATGGCCCGCAACTATAAAAACCGAGACTACCTCGACCAAATATACTACGCTTTGGGCAATATATCACTTTCGCGCGGTGATACGACACAAGCCATCGAAAATTACGTATTGGCAGCTGAGAAAAGCACCCGTAAAGGTGTGGAAAGAGCTATCAGTCAGCTCACATTGGGAGCCCTCTATTTCGAGCGAAGAGAGTACACCAAAGCACAGCCTTGTTATGCCGAAGCGATACCCCTTATCGATGAGAATTATCCCGACTACGAAAATCTCAAACGACGTTCGACCGTACTCGACGAGCTTGCTGTATATGCCGAGAATGTAGAGCTACAAGACAGTTTGCAATGGGTTGCCGGCATGAGCGAAGAGGAACGAACAAAACATATACAAAAAATCATAGACGACCTTATAGCCGCCGAAGAAGCCGCCGCAGAAGAGGCCCGACGAGCCGAAATGCTCGCCGAACAGGAGGCAAATGCTCCTCAACTCGATCGTATAAAACCGGTAAATACACCCACTATACCTGGAGGAGCAAGTACTTCGTGGTATTTCTACAATTCATCACTCATCACAGCCGGTAAATCCGAATTCCAACGCAAATGGGGTCGCAGAAAACTCGAAGACGATTGGCGACGACGCAACAAAGCCTCTTTCTCGCAAGAAGATATTACCGAAGAAAGCGATAACACAGATTTGTCCGAAGGAGAAGAAATAACCGATACCGAAGGTATGGATATTACCGCAGAAGGCGATACCATTGCAATAGCTACCGAACCGGAATTTAGCAATGACCCCAAAGACCCGAAATTCTACTTGCAACAATTGCCATTTACTGAAGAAGATATAACCGCATCTAACGAAATAATTTCCGATGGCCTTTTCAATATGGCTCTTATATTGAAAGATAAGCTCGAAGACATGACCGCAGCAATGGCAAATTTCAACGAGCTCGAACGACGTTTCCCGCAAAACGATTATCGTCTCGAAGCCTATTACAATTGTTACCTTATAGGTATGCGCATAGGAGACAAAACCATGGCCGAAATGTATCGCAACCGTATTCTGACAGAGTTCTCCGACAGCAAATATGCCATAGCACTATCCGACCCCAACTACCTCTACAATCTGCGCCGCATGGACGTTGTTCAAGACTCTCTCTACATGACGACCTACGATGCTTATGTATCCGGTGAAAATGAGCGAGTACATGCCCTTTATGAATATACTCGCGATACATATCCGCTATCGAAACTCATGCCCAAATTTATGTTGGTCGATGCTTTAGCATATGTCAATGAAGGGAAAATAGAAGATTTCAAAGCGGGGCTGAAATTACTTCTCGACACTTATCCTCAAGAAGATGTAAGTACATTGGCTGCCGACATGTTACGTGGTGTTGCACAAGGTCGTGAAATAGTAGCCGGAGCTGCGCGCAATGATATTTGGAACGTACGCATCGGCTCCGATGACGGCGAATCGACAACACCTACCGATACGGCACAACAAACATCGCCCTTTGTCGCTGATAAAGATGTGCCGCACCTGCTTGTTTTGGTATATCCGACGGACCGTATCAACGCCAATCTTTTACTATTCAATATCGCAAAATACAACTTTGCACACTTCATAATTCGCGATTTCGACCTCGAAATAATGAGTTTTAACGAAATAAGCATGCTTGTTGTCAAAGGTTTTTATACCTTTGACGAATTATCGCAATACCGTCGTATGCTCAGCGCATCTGACGGGGTGACATTCCCCGACGCCGTACGTCCGGTTATGATTAGCGAGCAAAATTTCAAACTCCTTGTCGAAGGACATTCCTTTGAGGAGTATTTCCGATTTGTCGAAGAAAATCAAATATTGCAGTATGAAGAGTGAAATTGTACTTTGGGCCGATGATGAAATAGATTTACTCAAGCCTCATATACTCTTTCTACGTCAGAAAGGCTATGAAGTAGTGACCGTTACCAATGGGCGCGACGCACTCGAACATGTTGTCGCAAACCACTTCGACCTCATAATTCTCGATGAAAACATGCCCGGGCTCAGCGGTCTCGAAACACTTTCACGTATCAAAGAGATAGCTCCACACACACCGGTAGTAATGATTACCAAGAGTGAGGAAGAAGACATCATGAACCAAGCTATCGGCAACAAAATTGCCGACTACCTCATAAAGCCTGTAAATCCCAATCAGATACTTCTCTCCATAAAGAAAAACCTCTATCGCAAAGATATGATTTCGGAGCAGACCTCTACCGACTATCAGCAAGAATTCAATCGTATCAGCATGCTTATCAACGATGCCTCATCGTGGAACGATTGGTACGAAGTATATCGCAAATTAGTCTATTGGGAACTTGCTCTCGAGCAAACCGAAGGACACTTCAAAGAGATGCTCCTCATGCAAAAAGATGAGGCGAACGGAGCCTTTGTCAAATATGTAAAACGCAATTACGAAAAATGGCTTACCGAGGATAATCACCCGCTCATGAGCCACGAGCTATTCAAGCAACGTGTTTTTCCCTTGCTCGATAACGGAGAAAGAGTATTTGTTATTCTCATTGACAATTTTCGCCTCGACCAATGGCGTGTCATCATGCCACTACTAAGCGACTATTTCACTATCGATGAGGAACTATACTGCAGTATATTGCCCACTGCCACACAATATGCCCGCAATGCGATATTCTCGGGATTATTACCCGACAAAATAGCCTCAATGTTTCCCGACCTTTGGGTCGATGAAGACTCGGAAGAAGGTAAGAATATCAACGAATCGCCCCTTATCGGGACATTACTCGAACGTTATCGCAAACGCTATACATACTCCTATACAAAAATCAACGAATCGGCCTACGGAGAACGCGTCATACGCGATTTTGCTCAAATGGAGAAATATGATCTCAATGTATGTGTACTCAACTTTGTGGATATGCTCTCTCACGCACGCACCGATTCCAAAATGATACGCGAACTGGCCGGTACCGATGCCGCCTACCGCTCACTCACCGAGTCTTGGTTCAAGCACTCTCCGGCTTTCGATTTATTCAAGAAGATTGCCGAGAAAAACTACAAAGTCATCATTACCACCGACCATGGCACCATACATGTCGACAATCCCATAAAAGTAATATCCGATCGCGCCACAAACACAAATCTGCGATACAAAGTAGGTAAAAATATGTCATACAATCCAAAACAGGTATTCGAAATAAAAACGCCGGCTCGCTATGGATTACCTTCACCCAATGTAAGTTCGGCATACATATTTGCAACCAACCACGATTTTTTTGCCTACCCCAATAACTACAACCACTACGTAAGTTACTATAAAGACACTTTCCAACACGGCGGCATATCGATGGAAGAGATGCTCATACCCCTTATTACCCTTACACGCAAATAAGTATGGAATTTTTAATACATAATCTCGACGAAATCGGTGTGGTAGCTCAACAATTTATACAGGCTATAGGCAACCACAAGATACTCGCATTCCATGGTTCCATGGGTGCAGGAAAAACGACATTTATCAAAGCCCTATGCGAGAAACTCGGTGTAAAAAATTCAATAAACAGTCCCACGTTTGCCATTGTCAATGAATATGAGTCGGCAACCACAGGCGATATTATATACCATTTCGATTTCTACCGCATAAATCGGTCCGAAGAAGCTCTTGACTTTGGTTACGACGATTATGTATATAGTGGCAATCTCTGCCTCATGGAATGGCCCGAAAATATCGCGACACTGCTTCCCGATGACGTAATAGATGTCACTATCGTAGAACAACCCGACTCCTCCCGTCTCATAACCATCCAATTATAAGTCTTACCACATCGCCATCGGGTTGTATTCAGTTATTAACATTACATAGATATTATTTTACAATAAAAATATATCGTCTCTTATTTGACAAATTGTCAGAAAAAGTATGGTAAGATGATATTTTTTCTATTTTGAACATTATTTTCTATAAATTCTTTTGGTTGTTTCGCATAAAGCATTACCTTTGTGCCATTATCTCACAAGAATTGGTAAAAAAGAGTATGATAAGCACATTATTGCATATTATTAGCCTACTATCTATTATTATCGTCGTCGTGGCATGATAAGAGAAGAAAGGCGTATGCATATATTTGTGTATAAAAACATAAACCATAATAAAAACCTTTCTTCTCACTATTGAAGGAAGGTTTTCCTTATTAATATAATAAATATGAAACACGAATTACGAAGCGCGACCTGCACCGAGGGTCGACGTATGGCTGGTGCCAGAGCCTTATGGCGTGCCAACGGTATGAAAGAGGAACAAATAGGCCGTCCGATAATCGCTGTCGTCAATTCATTTACGCAGTTTGTCCCCGGTCATGTGCACCTGCATGAGATAGGACAGCTGGTAAAATCAGAAATTGAGAAACTTGGTTGTTTTGCAGCCGAATTCAATACAATAGCCATCGATGATGGTATAGCCATGGGGCACAACGGTATGCTCTATTCTTTGCCTTCACGCGACCTTATAGCCGATAGCGTAGAATATATGGTAAACGCACATAAGGCCGATGCTATGGTATGTATCAGCAATTGCGACAAGATAACTCCGGGTATGTTGATGGCATCGATGCGATTGAACATTCCAACAATTTTTGTATCGGGCGGACCTATGGAAGCTGGGCATCTCGGCAGCCGTTCGCTCGACCTCATCGATGCCATGATAGAGGGCGCAGACAATACAGTAAGCGACGAGCAAGTCGCTGCTATCGAACGATATGCATGTCCCGGTTGCGGCTCTTGCTCGGGAATGTTTACAGCCAATTCGATGAATAGTCTTAATGAGTCTATCGGCATGGCTTTACCGGGCAACGGATCTATCGTGGCTACTCATGTAAATCGTCGCCGTTTGTTCGAAAAAGCGGCACGACAGATAGTCGATAATTGCTACGCCTACTATCGTGATGGTGATGAGAGCGTACTGCCTCGCTGTATAGCTACTCGCGCGGCACTTCTCAATGCCATGACACTCGATATCGCCATGGGCGGGTCTACAAATACTGTTCTGCACCTCTTGGCAATAGCTCAGGAAGCCGGCGTAGATTTTACAATGGACGACATTGATCGCTTGTCACGCAAATCTCCCGTACTATGCAAAGTTGCTCCCAACTCATCGTACCATATGCAAGACGTAAATCGCGCAGGAGGTATTATTTCTATTATGTATCAACTTGCAAGGCAAGGACTCATCGATACCTCTGTGCGTCGTGTCGATCGCAAAACGCTGGGAGAAGTAATAGAGCAATATGCTATCGAAGGAACCGCCTTCAGCAATGAAGCAGAGAATCTGTGGAAAAGCGCACCTGCCAATCGTTTCAATATACAACTCGGCTCACAAGATAGCTACTACGACACATTAGATACCGATAGAGAATCGGGTTGCATACGAGATTTCGAGCATGCATACGTAAAAGATGGCGGTCTTGCCGTACTGCGAGGTAATATAGCACTCGATGGTTGCGTAGTAAAGACGGCAGGTGTTGACAAAAGTATCTTTCATTTTTGCGGAAAAGCCAAGGTCTTTGAATCGCAAGAAGATGCCTGTGATGGTATCCTCGGCGGCAAAGTAGAAAGCGGTGATGTCGTGGTCATTACATACGAAGGGCCTAAAGGCGGTCCCGGTATGCAAGAAATGTTATATCCCACTTCGTACATCAAATCTCGCCACCTCGGTAAGGAGTGCGCACTCATCACAGACGGTCGTTTCTCCGGAGGCACATCGGGATTGTCAATCGGACACATATCGCCAGAAGCAGCAGCCGGAGGCAATATCGGATTGGTATGCGACGGCGATATGATAGAAATAGATATACCCTCTCGCAGTATCAATGTATTGGTGAGCGATGAAGAACTTGCCGTTCGTCGGGACAAAGAAAGTGCACGAGGGAAACAAGCATTCACGCCATATCATCGCGACCGCAAAATATCAAAAGCGCTTCGAGCCTATGCGGCTATGGTAAGTTCTGCCGATAAAGGAGCTACTCGTATTATCGAATAAAATCGTTCAGGAATTATATAAAGCGATAATTTCTATAATCATTCAAAGCTAGAGAAAATTCTGATGAATAAAGAAAGAATAACAGGCGCGGAAGCACTGATGCGATCGCTCGAGCATCAAGGAGTAAAAACACTCTTCGGATACCCGGGAGGCTCTATTATGCCGGTATTTGATGCGCTCTATGACCACCGCGACAGATTACAACATATATTGGTACGTCACGAACAAGGAGCGACACACGCAGCTCAGGGATATGCCCGAGCATCGGGAAGTGTCGGGGTATGTCTCGTAACCAGCGGACCGGGAGCAACCAACACCATCACCGGCATTGCCGACGCTATGATAGACAGTACTCCGATTGTAGTGATTGCGGGGCAGGTAGCTACATCTTTTTTAGGTTCTGATGCATTCCAAGAGGTCGATTTAGTAGGTATTACACAACCTATTTCGAAGTGGAGCTATCAGATACGTCGAGCCGAAGATGTTCCTTGGGCCATAGCACGTGCATTCTACATTGCTTCAAGTGGCCGGCCCGGCCCGGTAGTACTCGACTTTGCAAAAAACACACAAGTCGACACACTCGATTATGAGCCTGTAACCCTCGATTTTGTACGCAGTTATATTCCCGAACCCGATACCGATAAAATGTCTATAATACGCGCGGCCGAATGTATCAACAAGGCCGAACGGCCTCTTGTTCTTGCAGGACAAGGCATAGAACTCGGTAATGCGCAAGAGCAATTACGCATCTTTATCGAAAAGGCCCAATTGCCAACAGCATCAACTCTACTCGGTCTTTCGGTTTTACCTTCGGAGCACCCCCTCAATATGGGTATGCTCGGCATGCACGGAAATCTCGCGCCCAATGTAAAAACCAACGAATGCGATGTACTCATCGCTGTAGGTATGCGATTCGATGATCGTGTCACCGGCAATTTAGCCACATATGCACGTCAGGCAAAAGTAATACATTTCGACATAGACCCGGCCGAGATAAATAAAAATGTAAAAGCAGATATCGCAGTTCTGGGTAATTGTAAAAATACCCTGCAAGCAGTCACAGAGTTACTTCTTCCCGCTACACACAAAGAGTGGATTGCATCTTTTGCCCCATACAGAGAAGAAGAGATATGCAAGGTAATAGAACCCGAAATACACCCCACAGATAGCGCGCTCAATATGGGTGAAGTGGTAAGGGCCGTGAGCGAAGCTACACACAACAATGCGGTATTGGTCACCGACGTAGGTCAAAACCAAATTATGTCGGCACGCTACTTCAAGTACACTCACAAGCGCAGTATCATTACTTCGGGAGGATTAGGAACTATGGGATTTGGTATGCCGGCAGCCATCGGTGCCACATTTGCCGTACCCGATCGTACCGTATGTGTGTTTATGGGCGATGGCGGTATACAGATGAATATACAAGAATTGGGCACGATCATGGAACAAAAAGCCCCCGTAAAAATGATATTGCTCAACAATAATTATTTGGGGAATGTACGTCAATGGCAAGCAATGTTCTTCAATCGCAAGTATTCATTCACCCCTATGGTAAATCCCGACTACATGAAAGTGGCCGAGGCCTATGGTATACCGTCTCGGCGTGTCATCGAGCGTAGCGAACTTGCATCGGCCATCGAAGAAATGCTTACTACCGATGGGCCGTTCTTGATGGAAGCCTGCGTGATAGAAGAAGGTAATGTATTGCCCATGACACCTCCCGGGGGCACGGTCGATACAATGTTACTCGAATGTTAATTGATTGAAGTTATGGATAAAATATTATATACACTCATCGTATACTCCGAAAACATAGCAGGTCTTCTCAATCAGATTACCGCCGTATTTACACGTCGCCAAATCAATATTGAAAGTCTCAACGTATCGGCATCGTCGATAAAGGGTGTGCATAAATACACCATTACTGCATGGACCGACGAGGAGACTATCAAGATTATAGTACGACAGATAGAGAAGAAAATAGATGTATTACAAGCCCATTATTTTACCGATAATGAAATATTTTCGCATGAAATAGCGCTCTATAAACTATCAACTTCCATACTCGAAAAAGACCCGCGAGTATCGGCTCTTATTCGTAAGTACAACGCCCGTGTGGTAGAGATAAATCCCACCTATTCGGCCATGGAAAAAGACGGTTCAACCGAAGATATTACCGCCTTCTATGACGAATTGAAAGCTCTCGACTGCGTCTTGCAATTTGTACGTTCGGGACGTATAGCACTTACCAAGAGTTGTGTAGAACGTGTGAACGAATTTCTTGCCGAACGCGAGGCAAGGCATCTTAATCAAAAAAAGGATTAATATGACAAGCAATAAAGAATTGGTCGGGAAATATAATTTTGTCGCTGAACCATTCTGCTCCGATTTTACCGGGCACATGTCGCTCAGCACATTAGGTGAAATGTTGCTCAATGTAGCCGAGTTTCATGCTTCAGACCGCGGTTTTGGCATCATCGACATCAATCAAGGAGCACACACATGGGTACTCTCACGACTGGCATTAGAGTTCGACGAGATGCCTCGTCAGACCGAGCCATTTGCCATACATACATGGGTAGAAAATGTGTACAAACTCTTCACAGCACGTAACTTCGCCATCATCAACAAGGAGGAAAGAGCTATCGGTTATGCTCGTTCGGTATGGGCCATGATCGACCTCGAAACCCGTAAGCCGGTCGACCTACTGAGCGTATACGGAGGTGGAATTAGCGACTACATATGCGACAAAGAGTGCCCCATAGAAGGGATAGGAAAGGTGAGAATAAACAGTACAGAACCTGCGCGAGAGATACAAATGCTTTTCAGCGATATCGACATCAACGGGCATGTAAACAGTATCAGACATATTGATCATATACTCGACTTGTTTCCCCTCGATTTATACAAAGAAAAGCGTATAAAACGATTCGAAATAGCTTATGTAAACGAGAGTTACTATGGCGATACCTTGACATTCTACCTCGACGACAAAGGTTGTGGAGAATACCAAATAGAAGTAAAGAAAAAAGAGAACGGCGATATTATTTGCCGCAGTAAAGTGTTATTTATTTAGTAAGTCAAACTTATAAAAAACAAGAACAATGGCAGTTATCAATTTTGGCGGTGTTGACGAAAATGTCGTTACCCGCGAAGAATTTCCTTTGGAAAAAGCAAGAGAAGTACTCAAAGACGAAATTATAGCCGTAATCGGATATGGAGTACAAGGCCCCGGTCAGAGCCTCAACCTCCGCGACAACGGTTTCAATGTAATAGTCGGTCAACGCAAAGGCGGCAAAACATGGGAAAAAGCTGTTGCCGACGGTTGGGTTCCCGGCGAAACCTTGTTCGAAATCGAAGAAGCATGTCAACGTGCGACTATTATACAATATTTGCTCTCCGATGCCGCACAAATCGAGGTATGGCCACGCATAAAACCATATCTTACACCGGGCAAAGCTCTCTACTTCTCGCACGGTTTTGCCATTACATACAAAGAGCGCACCAACATCATACCACCCGCCGATGTCGATGTTATACTCATCGCTCCCAAAGGTTCGGGAACAAGTCTGCGCCGTATGTTTTTACAAGGTCGCGGTCTCAACTCGAGCTACGCCATATTCCAAGATGCCACCGGTCGTGCCAAAGAGCGTGTTATTGCCCTTGGTATAGGTGTTGGTTCGGGTTATCTCTTTGAAACCACATTCAAAAAAGAGGTATATTCCGACCTTACCGGTGAACGCGGTACACTTATGGGAGCTATACAAGGCTTGTTGCTGGCACAATACGAAGTGCTGCGCGAAAATGGTCATGAGCCATCTGAAGCTTTCAACGAAACGGTTGAGGAACTCACCCAATCACTCATGCCTCTCTTCGCCGAAAATGGCATGGATTGGATGTATGCCAATTGCTCTACCACAGCTCAACGCGGTGCACTCGATTGGATGGGGCCGTTCCACGATGCCGTAAAACCTGTATTCGAGAAACTCTACCAAGAGGTAGCATGTGGTAATGAAGCTCAACGTTCTATCGACACAAACAGTAAGCCAGACTATCGCGAAGGTCTGGAAAAAGAATTGGCCGCACTGCGCGAAAGCGAAATGTGGCGTACCGGAGCTGTAGTTCGCAAACTTCGCCCCGAAAACAATTAATTGCCACAGACAAATAAGACGGCAAATCATCTATCAGATTTGGAAGTAAAGAGTTCGGCTATTTGTCGAACTCTTTGTTTTTATAATAATACATATTTATAGACCTGCGGACACACAAAACCATAAACTGCTGTTCTTAAATCTCGACATGATTATATTATACACCAATAACAGAAAGCAAGCATGACTTAGTATAAAAATTAAATAAATTTGTATTTCTACTCTCGTCTTTCACTATCTTTGCACTATGCATAGTGATGAGATAACAATAAGAGCGGGACAGAGAGATGATGCAGAATTTATAGCCACTGTCGTGTGCATGGCACTCGATAGCACTCCCGAAGAACATCCATTATATCCGGTATTCAGAGAACTTGCCGGCAGAGATAAGGCGCAATATAGCTACCGAAATGCCCTAATAGCCGAAGTCGATGGTCGGCGTGCCGGCGGCATAGTAGGCTACGATGGCGCCCGTCTGCATGAACTGCGTGAACCGATATATGCGCTTATACAGCAACAGTTGGGACAAGACATCGTCATAGAAGAAGAAATAAGTGCCGGAGAATTTTACCTCGACTCTGTGGCTGTACTGCCCGAGTACCGTAACAAAGGTATAGGAGCAGCCCTACTCACAACGCTACGCGACAAGGCTTTTTCCGAAGGTCATAAATACGTGGGATTACTTGTCGATACCGAAAACAATCGCGCCGAGGCTCTATACCGCACTATCGGTTTCGAACGTGTAAATGCCACGACATTTCTCGGCATACCCATGTGGCACATGCAATGCAAAATCCGAACAAAATAATTAATTATATATGAAAAGACGCATATTTATTACCGGAGGAGGTCACGGCATAGGCCGCGCCATAGTCGAAGCATTTGTTGGAATCGGAGATTGCGTGGCATTCTGCGACATCAACACCAACTACGGCTCGGAGACCGCACATGCCACAGGAGCACGATTCTACAATATAGATGTGTGCAACAAGAAGGCTTTGGAACAATGTATAGAATCTCTACTCGACGAGTGGGGCGACATCGATATAATTGTAAACAACGTAGGTATCGGCGGTTTCGAATCGATAATCGATGGTTCGGTAGAGCACTTCGAACAAGTACTCAACACCAATCTGCGCAGTGCATTTATTACCTCACGCCTGCTAGCCATACATCGCAGTAAACAAAACGAAATCAATCCATACGGCCGTATTATCAACTTATGCTCCACCCGCTACTTGCAAAGCGAAGCCGGTACAGAGGCATACGCTGCATCGAAAGGGGGTATATGGTCGCTCACACATGCCTTAGCTGTTTCGCTTGCCCCCTACCATATCACGGTAAACTGTATAGCACCGGGGTGGATAAGTGTAAACGAAGACGAAATTATACGAAGCGAAGATAAAACATTCCATCTCTCGGGGCGCGTAGGTACTCCCGAAGATATTGCTCGCATCTGCATGTTCCTATGCGAAACAGGCAACGACTTCATCAACGGGCAGTGTATCACCGTCGATGGAGGTGCAACCAAAAAGATGATTTACCCCAAATAATTGTTCCTCGACATAGGCATACTACTTGTCTGCAGATAAAGGTCGCTACTTACGATAAGATTATTCTACGACAAACCGCGGATTCTCATCGAATCTGATGTATAGGGTTTTGGAACCTTCGACGGGATAAAAATATTCGCCACGTTTTTCACAGATATTCCAACAAAACTTGCGCGCATTATATATATAATTGTGATAAAAACAGATGTCGGAAGGTGCAGAATGGAAATCACTTTCCAACTCGTTATCATATATTGCAGCCTTGACAATAGTTGTTCCTGCACAATAAAACAACCCTGCCGTAAAACTTTTAGAATAGCTGCCCCCCAATTCTCCATGATGCGATAGGAGATAGTATTGTATGTTGTTGCGCTCGATGGGATATATTTTTGTAGGCATAAAACCCTCGCGCATATATACTTGCCAACGCCCCTCATCGTCACAAAAAAATACAGGATTGGAACAAGGATAATATACGCTTTGAATACTACCCATATTCATGATGGCCACACGACCATCGGGCGATACCACATGAGCGAGCATCTTTATATCAGGAACAAATCGTACCATCTGCTGCAACAAGCGGAAACAGATCAAACGATATTGATCTCCGCCGAAATATCCTTCGGAATAATTTCGAGTATATTTCGAATGAAAATTCTCTAATCCGGCAAGAAGCTCCTCGGTCGGATACACATTTATATCCCCATCGACATAACGTTGCAATTGCCATATGGCATTATGATAATCATCGATACACTTTCTTCGAGTTTTTTCACTGTCGGCATCTTCACTCATATAATCCCACCCTTCCTCGGCTATATAATAATCGGAAACATCACCAAATAATCGATAATACTTTGAGGTTCAGGGGTAGTTGTAATATGTTCGGTAACCATTTCGACATAGTTGGCAATCATTAACTCTCTTAAGTCCCACGCAATATAATCATCGTTGTATTTTATCGTCACATCGGATATATGATCCAAAAGAGTAAGTTCTCCCCCCAATGTAATCGATTCTGCAGTCTCGACTTTGTCTGATGCCCGATTACAAGCAGAAATGCAAACAGTAAATATAACCACGATAAAAAGCTGGACAATTAATTTTCGGATATTCATAGTCTAAATAAATAAGAGTTTGATGTATTTATAGAGAGTGCTCAATAGTGCCTAACCTATCACTATATGAGTATCTTTCAAGGGAAATTTTCGAAGCACATCGGTATACTCTACCACAATACATACCACATCACCTACTTTACACGGCACTTTCTTGGTTGATACTACGTTGTCTTTTTCCACATTAATACAAGTCGTTTCACACCGTTTTTCACCATTGACAAGAGTCAGTGTTTTACCGGCAACTATCTCGGTATCACACAACACCTCACACCTAAACATCACACCAAACGACAACGGTATACAACCCGTAATAGCTAAAGCATCACACTCTTCACGTTTACGAGAACGGATTAGAAAAGAAAAAAGATTTCTCATCGAAAATATATTGAATTTTAATTTGAATTTTGTCGCACAAATTTATCCAAAAGGTTATGAAAGTGCAAATAAGGCATTACGTATTTTGCCATGCGAATCATATTTTATACCTTTGCACGACTTTTTATGGTCACGATACATCGTTATGAAAAAAACACACAACGCTCGTCCCCCTTTTATTGTATCATTTATCTCTACCGGTTTTGGCTCGGGCTATTCGCCCATAGCGCCGGGGACAGCAGGAGCTATACTTGCAACGCTTATGTGGCTGGGAGGGTATTATTTGCTCCCGTTCGACGCATTACAATTAGCTCTTGCCGCTGCCATATTCCTTTTCACCATACTCGGGGTATGGTCAAGTAGTGTGGCGGAGCGATATTGGGGAGAAGACCCGTCGCGAGTGGTAGTAGACGAGATGGTGGGTGTATGGATACCTCTTATAGTAGTACCTGAAGGTAATTTGTGGTATGCATTGGCCGCCCTTATTCTATTTCGATTCTTCGACATTGTAAAACCCTTAGGAGTGAGAAAGATGGAAAAATTAGGCGGAGGATTGGGCATCATGATGGACGATATATTGGCCGGAACATATAGTGCGCTGTTACTTGTAGCAGCTCACTTTATAATTGTATAAACCGATGTCGAAAAAAACATTCAAGCAACTAATTAAATCGCTCTTCTCGGCACAACTGGCGGGGATTATCGATTTTCTCACCGCCCTATTGCTCGCCAACTGCGGATTGTACTATGTGGCATCAACATTCTGCGGAGCATTGACAGGAGGTGTAGTCAATTGTTGCATCAACTATAAATGGGTATTCAACTCGACCGACTGCTCCAAACGCAACATCGCTATAAAATACCTATTGGTATGGACAGGGAGTATCTTTCTCAACACTTACGGCACCTACATGCTTACCGAGAGCATTCTTGATATGGAATGGGCCTCGCAACTGAGCGGACTTTTTGCCATAAACCTTTTCCTTATACCCAAAATTATTGTCGCTATATTTGTATCGATATTTTGGAATTTTCTATTACATAAAAATTTTGTGTATCGAGATTGCCACATCGACGAAATGCACATATTCCATCGTCACCACAAATAATCATATACTACCATGCATTACAGAGACTTTCTACAACAAGTAATCTATAAGATTATCAACCCATTGGTAAACGGAATGATAAAAATAGGGATTACACCCAATTTCATTACAACCACAGGTTTAATACTCAATATTGCGGCAGCAGCCATCTTCATCTATGCCGGATACCAGAGTTGCGACACTTTGATGTATGTGGGTATCGGTGGAGGCGTCGTGCTTTTTGCCGGATTGTTTGATATGCTCGATGGCCGTGTAGCCCGTGTAGGCGGTAAAGTATCGCGATTCGGAGCATTCTACGACTCGGTTCTCGACCGATACAGCGAGTTGTTTACTTTATTCGGCATATTCTTTTTTCTCATACTCAAAGGGTATATGGCATGGGCTATTGTCACCTTTGTTGCTCTGATAGGTTCTATCATGGTAAGCTACGTGCGAGCTCGTGCCGAAGGCCTCGACATAGAGTGTAAAGTAGGGCTCATGCAACGCCCCGAGCGCGTAGTTCTCACAGCTCTCGGCGCCATATTCTGCGGCGTGTTTGCCGACATAACCCTCTTCGATCCCGTATTAATACTTACCATACCGCAGGCCATTATTGCCGTACTTGCCAATTACACGGCATTTATACGCATTGCCCACTGCTATAAAAAATTGAAATAAGATATACACTTGTCATGGCATACACCCTACCCTCTCGTCGCGAATCGATAGTAATGTTCGGCTGTGTAGCCACATTTTTACTGCTTACAGGCATATTTATAGGTTTCCGCCCCGAGCATATATTTTTGGCAGCACTCTATATAGTACTATTCTATGCCTCGTCATATACTCGCAAACTATCGATTGCCCTACTACCATTCACCATCTTTGCCGTATCGTATGACTGGATGCGTATCGTACCCAATTATATGGTAAACGACATAGATGTTGCCGGACTGTACAATGCCGAAATAAGCTACTTTGGAATAACCATAGATGGCATAAAACAGACGCTTTGCGAGTATTTTGCCAACCATCATTGGTCTGTTGCCGATTTCTTTGCCGGTATATTCTACCTATGCTGGGTACCCGTTCCCGTGTTGTTCGGAGTAGCACTATATATACAAGGGCGTAAGGAATTGGCACTACGTTTTGCCATTGTATTCTTGCTTGTCAACCTCATAGGATTTGCCGGATACTATATATACCCGGCTGCTCCGCCTTGGTATGCTATACAATATGGTTTCGAACCGATACTTGGAACACCCGGCAATGTAGCAGGATTGGGTAGATTTGATGCCATGGTGGGAATGGATATTTTCGCCCCCATGTACGGTCGTAATGCCAATGTATTTGCTGCCGTCCCTTCGCTCCACTCGGCCTATATGCCGGTAGCATTCACCTACGCATTGATAGGCGGTTGTAAGAAATGGGTTATTACACTGTTCAGTATCATCATGGTGGGAATATGGTTTACCGCTGTATATTCAGGGCATCACTACGTAATAGATGTATTGCTGGGCATAGTATGCGCCGGAGCCGGCATACTACTATTCGAGCAAGGGCTTATGCACATACCCTCATTCCGTCGCTTTATAGCACGTTACACTGCATACGTATCGTGATAATTTTTAAATTTAACATGACAAAGAACGTCGGGAATTTTTCAAATCCTCGGCGTTTTTATCTTGCTCCAATCTCTATTTTATCAAGAGCTACTAACTTTTCACCAATTGGTGATAGTATAACTATCCTTTCGATAAAGAAAACATAGGAGGCTAATGGAAAAAGAAAGCGAGAACTAAAAACCATACACATACAGATCTTCTAAGAATAGCGACGAGGCAATCTCAAAAGAATAGCCAATAAAGCAGATACCCCCAACAACAACGGATAGTATAGATACGACATAATAGAAAGCGGTGAGAGATGCGTAAGTCCCGCAGCAATAAGCAACTGAGCGCCATAAGGTATAAGACCTTGCACCATACATGAGAAGGTGTCGAGTATCGAAGCCGTCTTACGTGCGTCGAGTTGATATTTGCGAGTTATGTCACGCGCTATAGGGCCGGTCGTGATGATAGCTATGGTATTATTGGCCGTGCAGAGATTAGCCAACGAGACGAGGCTCGCTATACTCAATTCGGCCCAACGTTTACTGCCAACACGAGCCGTAAGCCGAGATATGATAAAGTCGATTCCTCCATTGTATCGTATGAGTTCGAGCAAACCACCGGCGAGCAGAGTAACAATAATGAGTTCACCCATGCCGGTAATACCCTCACCCATGGCAGACAGACACTGTAAGAAATCATATGCACCGCTAAGCATACCTACAATCATAGCCGTAACAATACCCAAGGTGAGTACAACCATTACATTAACACCCATCACAGCCGTTGCTAATACCACAACATAGGGAATTACTTTAAACCACTCCACATTGTCGGGAACGGCAATAGTATCGAGCCTATAACCTACTACAGTATAATAGACAAGCAAAATGAGAGTCGCGGGGAGAACGATACGCACATTTACCCTGAATTTATCCTTCATTTCACACATCTGAGTACGTGTGGCAGCAATTGTAGTATCAGAGATAAAAGACAAATTATCTCCGAAAAACGCACCTCCGACAACAATCGCCACAGTGTATGCCAACTCTACTCCCACCGTTTCGGAAATGCCAACAGCTACCGGGACAAGAGCCACAATAGTACCGACTGATGTTCCTACCGAAAGCGAAATAAAACATGAAGCCACAAATATACCGACAAGCAAAAAATGGTCGGGCAACAACATAAGCGTAAGATTTACCGTTGCATCGATAGCCCCCATCGCTTTGGCCGAACTGGCAAATGCGCCTGCGAGCACAAATATCCATATCATCGTAAGGATATTTTTATCTGAAGCTCCAATCGAAAATCGAGCAATACGTTCGCTCAAAGATATACCGCGTGTCATACATACCGCTACAATCGAAGCCACCACAAAGGCCACAGTGATAGGCACGGCATAGAAATCATTTACCTATATCGAAACGATAAGATATACGCTTAGAAATACAAACAACGGCACAAGAGCTAAAAATCCTTGACGACGAGATGATAGGTTATTCTCACCCATAAGTTATGATAGATTATGATAAAAATATACCCGCCCAATCAATCGTGTATGATACGGGCGGGCATATATGATACAAGAGATATTATCCGAGGAATCCGAGCAAGATACCGGCAGCGACAGCCGAGCCAATAACACCGGCCACATTGGGCCCCATGGCGTGCATCAACAGATAATTAGACGAGTCGTATTCAAGACCTACTGTTTGTGAAATACGAGCCGAATCGGGTACTGCCGATACACCTGCATTACCAATAAGCGGATTGATTTTGTTATCTTTCTTCAAGAAGATATTAAATATCTTAACAAACAATACACCGGTAGCTGTCGCAATTACAAACGAGACGGCACCAAGTATAAATATCTTCACCGAATTGGCAGTAAGGAACTGTGAAGCTTGTGTCGATGCGCCAACAGTAACTCCCAACAAAATGGTGATGACATCGATAAGCGGGCCACGGGCTGTCTCGGCCAAACGACGGGTAACACCACTCTCTTTGAGGAGATTTCCAAAGAACAGCATACCCAATAAAGGAAGACCGGAGGGAACAAAGAAACAAGTAAGTAACAGACCTACGATAGGGAATATAATCTTTTCGGTTTGTGATACAACGCGTGGAGGACGCATACGGATAAGACGTTCTTTCTTAGTCGTGAGCAATCGCATAATAGGCGGCTGTATAACCGGTACCAGAGCCATATAGGAGTATGCCGATATGGCAATAGCACCCATGAGGTTCGGAGCCAATTTCGACGACAAGAATATTGCCGTCGGGCCATCGGCGCCACCGATAATAGCGGTAGCGGCAGCCTGGCTGGGGTCGAAACCTATAGCCAAAGCAATGGCGTATGCTCCAAAGATACCAAATTGAGCTGCAGCACCGATAAGCATCAACTTAGGATTGGATATAAGCGCCGAGAAATCAGTCATAGCTCCGATACCCAGGAAAATGAGCGGAGGATACCAACCCTGTACCACACCTTGATATAGGATATTGAGCACCGAGCCTTCTTCGTATATACCCAGTTGCAACCCTGCATCTTTGAAGGGTATATTACCTATAAGAATACCAAATCCGATGGGTATAAGCAACATCGGCTCAAACTCCTTGGCTACAGCCAAATAGATAAAGAAACAGCCGATTATTATCATCAACAAGTTTCCTAACTCTACATTATAAAAACCTGTATAGGTAAGAAATTCCTGAATATTCTCGCCTAAGAATGTTAAAACGTCACCCATAATTTAATTATCCAATAACTACAATATCATCTCCTTCAAGAACTGAATCGCCTTTGCTTACTTTTATTTCGGTTACTGTACCATCTTGCGTGGCAGCTATGGTATTTTCCATCTTCATGGCTTCGAGCACAGCTACTTTTTGACCGGACTTCACTACATCGCCGACTTTTACATTGATTTCAAGAATTACACCGGGCAGCGGAGAACGTACTGCACCTGTCGCGCCTACAGTCGGACGACTTACCACCGGTGCACCTATAGGCGTAACGGGTGCAGCTTGCGGACGAGTAAGTGGCTTAATTTGTTTTTTTGCAGGTTTATCAAGTTCTACTTTATAGGGCGTTCCATTCACCTCTACAGTAGCAATGTTATCTTCTATCCGATTGATATTTACGGTATAGAGATTACCATTGATTTTATATTTATACTCTTTCATGTGTTCTTATTTTTTTGATTATTTTCTTTGAGGAATTTGTCGCATACCATAGATTTTGGAGCTCCATGGAGAGTAACTGCGTTTTACTTGTTTCATGGTGAGAATCGTATCTTCATAATCATGATCGGCTCCTTGATGCTCGTACAAGGCCATAGAGATCGCAGTCAATACCTCTCCGGGTACTCCGGCTTCTTTAGCTTCGGAAATAGTAGTTGCCGCACCGGATTGCATCGCACGACGCGCACTAATAAAAACAGATATTTTTCCGACACCTTTGAACGCCAAGAACAAGAGTATTAATGCCACAAAAACTACAGACATCGCAGTGATTGCCATAGAAACTCCATCGGGGTCATGCTCGGAAAAACGGTCGACTTTTGGATTTGAATTTTCGACATAATTTGCCGCCTCAGGCGTGGGATTTTGCAATACATTTCTCTCTTTCATACCATCTCGCACTGCGCCCCAACTTTGATCGGGAGCCAAAACCGGTATTGTTACCTCATCGATAAGCGTTTTACCATTCGCATCGTACAGCGCAATATAATTTTCTCCGATAGGGTCTAATTCAAAATTGGTATGGAAAGTTCCATGATGAGCATGACCATCGACCCAAATAAGAACGACTTGTCGCGGGCCGATTTTGGTCTTCAAGTCACCTTTTGAAATCATATATTTCTTGGGGTTGGTCGAGTCATTTGTGATATAACAACCGGCCATTTGCACTGTAGCTGCCGAACTGTTGTATATTTCCACCCATGCGCCACGATTCCCGAACGGGTCGATATAGTTGCTCACGTTATTGGTAAGCACCTCGTTGATGCGCAATGCGGTCGCAGACTGAGCCGAGACCATTCCTGCAACGCAACACAGCAACAATAGCAACCCTATTTTACGTATATTCATAATGTCACGATTTTATGGGTTATTACAAAGGAATATTGCCATGTTTTTTGGCTGGATTGACCACCTTCTTGGTTTGTAATTGCGCCAAAGCACGACAAATGCGGAAACGAGTATTACGCGGCTCGATAACATCGTCGATATATCCATACTTGGCAGCATTGTAGGGGTTGCCAAAAAGTTTGGTATACTCGGCCTCTTTCTCGGCCAAGAATGCTTTGGGGTCCTCTTGATCTTTTGCTTCGCGGGCATAGAGTACAGCAACGGCACCACTGGCACCCATCACTGCAATTTCGGCAGTAGGCCATGCAAAATTGACATCACCACGAAGTTGTTTACAACTCATTACAATGTGCGAACCGCCATACGATTTACGCAATGTAACAGTCACTTTGGGAACAGTGGCTTCGCCATAAGCATAGAGCAATTTGGCACCGTGCGAAATCACAGCATTGTATTCTTGTCCTGTACCGGGTAAGAAACCGGGTACATCAACAAGCGACACGATAGGAATATTGAAGGCATCACAGAAACGTACAAAACGAGCTGCTTTACGTGAGGCATTACTATCGAGTACTCCGGCCATTTGCGAAGGTTGATTGGCAACGATACCTACCGACTGTCCATTGAAACGAGCAAAACCGATAATAACGTTACGAGCAAAGTCGCGATGCACTTCGAGGAACTCTCCATTATCGATAATAGCACCGATGACCTCATACATATCATAAGCCTTATTGGGCGAGTCGGGGATAATGTCGTTGAGAGAATCTTCGAGGCGGTCGATGGGGTCGTCGCAAGGAACGATAGGTGCCTCTTCGAGATTGTTTTGCGGAATAAAACTGAGGAGATTACGGATAAGTTTGAGACCGTCTTCCTCGGTATCTACCGCAAAATGGGCTACACCCGAACGGCCGGTATGTATGGTGGCACCACCAAGTTGTTCGGCGGTAACATCTTCACCTGTCACAGTTTTCACTACTGCAGGACCTGTAAGGAACATATATGAAGAACCTTTGGTCATAAGGGTAAAGTCGGTAAGAGCGGGGCTATATACAGCACCACCGGCGCAGGGGCCGAAAATTCCGGAAATCTGAGGTATTACACCCGATGCCAAGATATTGCTTTGGAAAATTTCGGCATATCCGGCAAGTGCATTGATACCCTCTTGTATACGCGCACCACCCGAGTCGTTGATACCTATACAAGGCACGCCCATTTTCATGGCGAGATCCATGACTTTGCATATTTTTTGTGCCATGGTTTCCGACAACGAGCCGCCATTTACCGTAAAGTCTTGTGCAAAAATATATACGAGACGACCATCGATTGTACCGCTACCGGTTACAACGCCATCACCAAGATAGTGTTTCTTCTCCATTCCGAAGTTGGTACAACGATGTGTCACAAACATATCGATTTCTTCGAAGCTACCTTCATCGAGAAGCATAGCAATACGCTCACGGGCAGTATATTTGCCTTTGTCATGCTGCTTAGCGATAGCTTTTTCGCCACCACCGAGACGAGCCTCTTCGCGCATGGCAATCAGTTCTCTTACTTTTTCAAGTTGGTTACTCATAATACGAATATAAGTTAATTATAGATTATTTTTCAGCAGGATTTTCACACAATTCTGTCAATACGCTACATGTCGATTTCGGGTGCAGGAAGGCAATGTTAAGACCTTCGGCACCGCGACGGGGAGCAACGTCAATCAACTTAACGCCTTTTTCTTCTACCTCTTTCAAAGCATTGGCCACGCCATCGGCTACAGCAAAGGCGATATGATGAATACCCTCTCCACGTTTCTCGATAAACTTAGCCACAGCGCTGTCTTCCGAGGTAGGTTCGAGCAATTCTATTTTTGTTTGACCGATTTTGAAGAAAGCTGTTTTTACTTTTTGGTCAGCAACTTCTTCAATTGAATAACACTTCAAGCCTAAAATATTTTCATAGTAAGGCAACGAGTCGGCAATGCTTTTTACAGCAATACCCAGGTGTTCGATGTGTGAAAGGTTCATAGTTATTGTTTTTTCGCAACTCTTCGTTTTCCGACGAGTTGCCGGTTATTATCACATATTTAATGCCGTAAAAATGAGTTCGGGCATTTGTTGCAAAGATAGAAATAATTATTAAAAATCAATCTTTTTTCAAGAAAATTGCACAAGGTAACGTAAATGCAAACAAACACTGCTTTCTGTCGGTCAGATAATGGCACACATACTGACAATTCGGCAGACGATTATGTCATTTTTTAAATAAAAAAAAGGCTATATCTGCCAAAAATAGAAAAACAGGCAAACAAAAGTTTTGGCACAAGGTTTGATACCATATTGGGTGTCGCACCGATGAATATAAAACAAATGCGACGACCGACGATGGATTACGTCGGAGAAAAAAGAATATTAATACATAAAATTAAAATACAATGGGAAAAATTATTGGTATCGACTTAGGTACAACCAACTCTTGTGTATCTGTAATGGAAGGTAACGACCCTGTAGTTATTGCCAACAGTGAAGGTCGTAGAACAACCCCTTCGATTGTAGCATTTGTAGATGGTGGCGAACGTAAAGTAGGCGACCCCGCCAAACGTCAAGCCATCACCAACCCCACCCGTACGATTTTCTCTATAAAACGTTTCATGGGTGAACGATATGATCAAATACAGAATGAAATATCTCGCGTACCTTACAAGGTAGTGCGTAGCGACAACAACATGCCTCGTGTCGACATCGATGGTCGCCTCTACTCACCGCAAGAAATCTCGGCCATGATTCTGCAAAAGATGAAAAAGACTGCCGAAGACTACATCGGACAAGAGGTAACCGAAGCCGTAATCACCGTACCGGCATACTTCAACGACTCGCAACGTCAAGCCACTAAAGAAGCCGGAGAAATCGCAGGTCTCAACGTGCGTCGTATCATAAACGAGCCTACGGCAGCAGCATTGGCATACGGTCTCGACAAAGCCGATAAGGATATGAAAATTGCTGTATT
>JAZURX010000012.1:0-3610 GCA_045606385.1 Bacteroidales bacterium
GTCAATATCTTTCCGCGAGCATCTACACTTGTAATACCGGGGTTATCGTTCAACGACAATGTCGTGATTTTGGGATACATACTGAAATCCACTTTTCCGGTAAGGCCGAGACCTAAGGCATATACCGAAGTCAATACACCGGTTTCGACAGGCAACTTCAACGACTCATTGGTCAATCTTCTATTCTCATTCAATTTGAGAGTTTTTAAATTCGACAAGTGCGACAAATTCAACGATGCCAAATCATTCTCCGACAAAGTGAGCGATTTGATAGCGGTGTTATTGGTTAAATCTATCTCGGTCAAATCGCACATTACTATCAACGAAGAGAGTTTGGTCAACGCCGACACATCAAGCGTCGTCAAGCCATGACTTTGGAAGGTAAGATCGGTCAGCCCGGTAGCCTTGCTTACATCGGCACTCAGTATCTTCGAGCCATCCTCCTCTCCTTCTACGCGTGCGGCACTCCAAATTGAAGAAAAATAGCAGAATTGGGCAGGATCGCCATAGATAGTAATATTTCCTTCACCAAGTACAGTAGAACCGACTTCAGTTCCCCAATAATCATCTATGGCATTAGCGACATTGGCGTATTGTACTTTGTTGCCATCACCCCAATCTACCCATAAGGTTTGTCCGGCAGTAGCACACATTAACTCGAAATCGAGATACTTACCGGTCTCCGCCGTCATGGTTATCAGCGGATCCGATGTTTGCGCTTTTGCCACAATCGCACAAAGAGCGAATACTAAAAAAAGCGTAATTTTTTTCATGTTCTTTTGGTTTTTTGGTTGTTATTGTTATCTTTGCAAAGATATAAATTTTTGTAGAGAAAAAAGAACAATCATGATTTTTTTGCATAAAAATGCCAAAAAGCATAGCAAAACGCATAAAAAACCGACGATTTCTCTATCAAAAATTATATCTATTTTCATTTTTACCTAATCTTCACAATTATGAAATTAAGAAATTTAAGTCTCATCAGCTTGACCTTAATCGGGAGTCTCCTTGTAGGATTTCCTTCTGATGCCGTTGCAAAACGCAAAAAATCGAAAAAGAAAGACAAAACAGAGGTTGTCGCCTCGGTAGTAAAAGAGAACAAAGACAGCGTCGAGTACAAAAAACTCATTAAGGACGCCACAACAAAAAAGGGCCTTTTTACAACACACCTCAACAAAAAAAGCAAATTATATGTAGAAATACCTTTCTGCGCTTTCGATCGTCAATATTTGATATCGAACCGCATGGCAGCTACCAGCAACAACAAAGATTTTGTGGCAGGTCAAATGATTACTCGCCCATTCATGGTTTCGCTTAGTCGCAACGACGAAAAAGTGTTTCTGCATCAAGAACAAGTATCGAATACTGTTGCCAAAGGAGAATCGATCGAAGCGTCATTCGACCGCAACTTCCTCAATCCCGTGCTGAAAGCCTTCAAAATCGAAGCCCGCACCGATAGCAGTGTCGTAATAGACATGACAACTTTCTTTGCCGGCAACGAAAAATGTATCAGCCCCCTCAAGCCGTCCAATCCATTAGGTGCATTAATGGGTGATGGCGACGGCATCAAAGGCACATACTCGAGCGATGCCTCATATATATCGGAGGTAAAGACATTCCCACAAAATATAGAAATAAAAAGTAATATAACTTTCAACACCTCTCAAGGTGAGCCCTACACCGTGCAAGTACACCGATCGATTGTACAGCTCCCCAAAGAGCCGATGAAAATGCGTATGCACGATATGCGCGTGGGCTACTTCTCGAGTGACAGAACGCTGTACACCACACAAAAAGACAAAGTAGACTCCTATTCTTTTATTCACCGTTGGAGACTCGAGCCCAAAGAGGAAGATCTTGCCCGCTACCACGCCGGTGAACTTGTGGAACCCGTAAAACCCATTATTTTTTATGTCGATAGTGCATTCCCCGATAAATGGCGCGACATCGTAAAACAAGGTATCGAAGATTGGAATATCGCCTTTGAAGCGGCCGGTTTCAAAAATGCCATTCAAGCACGCGACTATCCAAAGAACGATCCCGATTTTGACCCCGATGATATGCGTTACAGCTGCGTGAAATACGCTACAACCACCATCGCCAATGCCATGGGTCCAAGCTACACCGACCCTCGAAGTGGTGAAATTCTTACCGCCGACGTGATTTGGTATCACAATATCGTATCGCTGCTACACAATTGGAGATTCTGCCAAACAGCCGCCGTCGACCCGCGCGTACGCAAACCCATATTCGACGACGAAGTAATGCGCGAATCAATGCGCTACGTCGCTTCTCACGAAATAGGCCACACCCTCGGCCTCATGCACAACATGGGGGCCAGCTATGCTTTCCCCGTAGACTCGTTACGCAACCCTACTTTCACTCAGAAATATGGCACAACTCCCAGTATCATGGACTATGCCCGCAACAACTATATAGCCCAACCCGGAGACTTGGAGCGCGGTGTAAAACTCACCCCCCCCATTCTCGGTGTGTACGACATATATGCCATCAATTGGGGCTATCGTATCATACCCGATGCAGCAACCCCTTGTGCCGAAAAAGCGACACTGAACGCTTGGATTGAAGAAAAAGCAAGCGATCCGATGTATACATTTGGCGCACAACAGATATTGGGCACAGTCGACCCCACAGACCAAACCGAAGACCTCGGTAACGACCACTTAAAAGCCGGCGATTACGCCATCTCCAACCTCAAAATCATCATGAAAAACATTGAAGAGTGGGCTGGAGAACCGGGCAAATCATACGATGAATTATACCTCGTTTATGACCAAATCGTTAAACAATATGTCCGCCATTTAGGTCACGTAATGCCCTACATCGGTGCTATTGACTATCAAGATGCTCGTCAAGGCGGTAACAACACAAATCGCACATTCTTCAACAAAGCCAAACAGAAAAAAGCCATGATGTGGCTGCTGAACCAAGCCCGTACCTACAATGATTGGCTTACTCCGGCGGTATTGATGGCAAAGTGCGATATGAACACAAACCTTAATGACAAAATTTTACCGACAATTGTAAACAGTGTAATAAAACCCAGCGCATTTGCCCGTATGGACGAAAGTTACAAACTCAACCCAAAAGGCAACTACACCGGAGCTGCATACCTACGCGATGCGTGTGCAGAAATATTTAAAGCCAGCTATCAAGGCAAGAAACTTTCCGATGTAGAGCAAAACCTGCAAGCTGCCGCCATCGAGGTCATCATTTCATATAGCAAATTGCAACCGGCATCTTCCAAATCATCTTCCAAATCATTTGCAGACGACGAAGATATTGTAGCGTTGGCCAATTGCATCGACTTACCTTGCAGTCACGCAAGATGTCAACATGCTGATGAGACCTCTTTTGTACGCATCAATTTGGGACAAACCATGCCCAATAACAACCAATTGGCACCGATGATGGCCGCACAACTGCGTGAAATAGAACGTCTCTATACCCAACAAAGAAATGCTGTAAGCGATACCGCTACTCGCAATTTCTACGACTATCAAATCCTGAAGATACAACGATTGTTCGAGAAATAAAATATCAAGGAGGGTGTGCCTTAGTGGCACACCCTCCCCCACCTCTCTGACAG
>JAZURX010000013.1:0-21124 GCA_045606385.1 Bacteroidales bacterium
GTATTAATTTATTCATTAAAAGCTCAGAATTATGACAAAAGATGAAATGTCGGCTTATTTAGTCGCAAACCAGAAAACATTATGGCGCTCGGCCTTCTACCTCACACAAAACGAAGACGACGCATCGGATCTTGTACAGACTGTATTTCTAAAAGCACTGAGCAACTACGACAAATTTACAGACGCAACCAATCTCGGAGGTTGGCTCTACACCATCATGCGGAACATATTTATAAATCAATGCCGTAGCGCAGACAGTGTGCGCATTTCACGATCGGAAGCCGAATACGAGACAGCCCCCAACGACATCAACTACGGCACATCAGAACAGACCGACTCGCGATGCATCGTCCAAGATATAAAGCGCGCCGTCGACAATCTTTCGGAAGAGTATCGTATTCCATTCCGCATGTACGTAGCGGGATTCAAATATCAAGAGATTTCAGATAAAATGGGCATACCTCTCGGTACGGTAAAAAGCCGAATTTTCATCGCAAGAAAACGTGCACAAACATTTTTAGGCGGACGCTGGTAAAAAAGAGAATATAGGTTACAAATCAATCGCATAAATTCTATCCATAACTTCAATTTATTAAATTCACAAAATCATTGCATCAATTTCAGACGGTTCATCAGACCGTCTTTTTTTATTAAAAATATAGTAAAAACATATATTACTATATACAAGATAAAATATCGATGATTTGTGAGGGTGTATCGACCAAATACCGTGCATGATGCGCATGAAGTTCCTCACGCGAACGAAATCCCCATGTAACCCCCACCGATACAATACCTGCCGCTTCGGCCGTAGACATATCTACGCCGGAATCACCAATATACAATACCTCCTCGCACGCAACCGGAAATAGCTGCAATATATCATATACAATAGCCGGATCGGGTTTCACGGGAATACCTTCGCGCTGACCCAAAACAGCGCAAAAACGAATATCAGGGAAATAGTGCGCAATTAATTTTTCTGTGGCCTCTTGATACTTATTGGAAGCTACCGCCAACTGTATGCCACAAGATTGCAAATCATTCAACAAGCGGGGAATGCCGACGTATGGCAACGTATAATCAGTATTATGTTGTGTATAATAGGGTATAAAGTACGACCTCATTCTCTCTACATTATCCGCTGTGCGCTCGCTTTCGGGCAAGGCACGTTCCAAGAGTTTGGCTATTCCATTACCCACAAACATGGTATAGTCGGCAATTTCATGTGTAGGATACCCGCAAGAGGCCAATGCGTAATTGGCTGCATGGGCCAAGTCGCCGATCGTATTGAGCAACGTACCATCGAGGTCGAATATGGCTAATCGTATCATATCTTGTTTAATTGGTACGACAAAAATATTCATTATTTACCGATGAGACAAATCGCGACAAAAGAGTTCTGAAAAATTGGTTAAGATTTTTAATAAAATGCTTTTTATATTATGATATAATTTATACTTTTGTATCACAATATAAAATCGGAATTGTATGAAAAACATCAAACACCTACTTGCTCTTATCGTGCTCACACTGCTATCGACAACAGTTATTGCGCAAAACGATGTCACCAAATTTCTCGGTATACCCGTCGACGGATACAAACAAGATATGATACAAAAGCTCAAAGCAAAAGGGTACACATACGATAAATATACCGACATGCTCGAGGGTGAATTTAACGGCACAGATGTGATGATAAGCGTTGTAACAAACAACAACAAAGTATATCGCATCTTTATATCAGATGCCATTCCTCTGAGTGAGACAGATATAAAGATACGCTTCAACAAACTTTGTGAACAATTTGAAAACAACTCAAAATATGTTTCTCTTGGAGATCAAACTATTTCCGATAGCGAAGACATTGAGTATAACATAACTGTCAACAATAAACGATACCAAGCCTCTTTTTGTCAACGTAAAGAGTCGGGGACAATAAATATGAACAGCTCGGTATGGTTTATGATAGACGAACAATACGGAAAATACAAAATACTCATGTATTACGACAACGGCCTCAACCAAGCCAACGGGGAGGATTTGTAGTCAATTTATAAATGTAATTGGTAATCTTCGACATCGAGCCAGGTATCAAATTTTATGCCTACCCTCTCGAAGTGTGACACGCACACAAATCCCAACTTGCGATGTAATGCAATACTCACCTCATTGCCTGCCGTAATGCAGGCAATGAGCGTTTTATACCCACGGCTTCGGCACTCGTCGATAAGTACCTCCATCAATTGACGCCCCACTCCTTTTCGTTGTGAATCGGGTGCTACATACACCGTTGTCTCGAGTGTGGTATTGTATGCCGAGCGCGGTTTCCATCGATGTGCAAAACAATAGCCCACGACACGTCCATCTATCTCGTATACAAAATAGGGGAAAGCGTCAGCAATATGCAATATGTGTTCGCGCATATCGTCGATCGACAGTAGCGACTCATCAAATGTTGCCGTACTATGCAACACATATTCGTTGTATATATCTGTTATTGCCGAGACATCGGCGGGAGAGACAACTCGTATCATATCACATAATTTTACCGACAAAAGTAAAGAAGAATTCTATTTCTGCACATATATCGAGTGAGAATAATATACATTTTCCCGAAAAAACGTTTGATATTTGTGCAAATGAATGTAATACTTTATTTTTGCATAACATCACATAAATAGGACTCATACAAACCTATAAATGCAACTAATCTATTCCTATAACTTTTTGGGCTGAATATAAGAGACCGTTACACAACCTTACTTATAGCAGAAGTAAAATATGATAGAGCTTAAATCACTATATAACAAGTTTCTTACGCCGGCACGACATCAAGCATTAAAATCGTTTATCAAAGACGATAAGCAACAACGCCTGCATATAAGCGGACTGCAAGGCAGTGCCGCCGCGCTGCTACTCGCCACACTTCCCGAGTGTGAAATATCGGCACTGCTCATAGCCAACGATGCCGAAGAGGCCGGTTATCTCTATCACGACCTTACACAGATACGTGGCGACGAGCAAGTTCTGTTTTTCCCCTCGGGATACAAACGAGCCTTGAAGTACGGACAAGCCGACCCGGCTGCCGAGATATTACGCACCGACACCATAAACCGCCTGCAACAAGGAGGTAAAATGCTGGTTGTGAGTTATCCCGATGCACTCTGCGAAAAAGTTGCAGATAATGAGGAATTGAGCAAAAACACCTTACGACTAAAACGAGGTGAAAAATGCGAAATTACCACTATTGCCGATTTTCTGACCGAATATGGTTTCGAGCGAGTCGATTATGTATACGAACCGGGACAATTTGCCCTACGCGGAAGTATCATCGATGTATATTCCTACTCATCGGACCTTCCCTATCGCATCGACACTTTTGGCGACGACATCGAAAGCATACGGGCATTCAATGTCGACACCCAACTTTCCCAACAACCCATTGATGAAATATCCATCATACCCGACCTGCAACATTGTAGCGAAAACGGCATATCGCTCCTTCAGTTTATCGCCCCTCATACCTTGATAGCGACGAAAGACCTCGCGTGGGTACTCGAACGTATGCGCCATATAGCCGGTGACTCACTTGCCCAACAACTGCTCATCACCGAAGAGGGCGACATGCACGTAAAAGAACGTCTCATCGACATAGAAGAGTTTGCTCGTAAAATTCTCGACTTCAAACGTATCGATTACGGAGCAAAAACATTCGGAAATGACACTACTGCCAAAATCGAATTTTCGTGCCAACCACAACCCATATATCGAAAAAATTTTGATTTAGTAAGTGAGTCTTTCGCAAAATTACAACAAGAAGGATACACCATCTGTATACTGAGCGACAGCGAGAAACAGACACAACGTATTGCCAATATCTTCGAGGACAGAGGCGAGAACATCACGTTCACACCGGTATCACCTACTCTGCACGAAGGTTTTATCGACAAAGAGTTGAAAATATGTTTCTTTACCGACCACCAAATATTTGACAGATACCACAAATACCGATTGCGCAACGAGAAAGCCCGTTCGGGTAAATTAGCCTTATCGCTCAAGGAATTACGTCAATTCGAAGTAGGTGACTATATCGTACATATCGACCATGGCGTAGGCAAATTTGGAGGATTGTTTCGCACCGAACTCAATGGTACCATGCAAGAGGTGATAAAACTTGTATATGCCAACGACGACATGATATTTGTAAGCATACACTCTTTGCATAAACTTGCCAAATACAGAGCCAAAGAAGGTGTACCACCTCGTATCAACAAATTGGGAACAGGCGCCTGGGAGCACATGAAAGAAAAGACCAAGAGTAAGATGAAGGACATCGCTCGCGACCTCATCAAACTCTACGCACAACGTTGTAACGAGAAAGGTTTTGCCTATTCACACGACACCTTCTTGCAACACGAACTCGAAGCGTCGTTTATATACGAAGATACACCCGACCAGCTGAAATCGACCGCCGAGGTAAAAGCCGACATGGAACGTGACCGTCCCATGGATAGATTGATATGCGGAGATGTAGGATTTGGCAAAACCGAAATAGCCATACGCGCAGCCTTCAAAGCAGCCTGCGACAACAAACAGACTGCCGTACTTGTACCCACTACGGTATTGGCATTCCAACACTTTCAAACCTTCAAAGAGCGACTCAAGGAGTTTCCCGTAAAAATATCCTATCTGAGTCGAGCACGTTCTTCGGCACAAATAAAAGAGACTTTGAAGGGGCTGGCCGATGGAAGTATAAACATTATAATCGGCACACATCGACTGATAGGAAAAGATGTAAAATTCAAAGATCTCGGGCTTCTTATCATAGATGAGGAGCAAAAATTCGGAGTAGCCGTAAAGGAAAAGTTGAAACAGCTGCGGGTAAATGTCGACACACTTACCATGTCGGCCACACCGATACCACGCACTCTGCAATTTTCACTGATGGGGGCACGCGACTTATCGGCCATCACCACTCCTCCACCCAATCGCTACCCTATACAGACAGAGGTACATAATTTCAACGAAGAAATCATACGTGAAGCCGTAAATTTCGAATTAAGCCGTAACGGGCAGGTATTTATTATCAGCAATCGCATACAGCAACTTTATGAACTCGAACATCTCGTCCACAGGCTTGCCCCTGGAGCACGCACCATCGTAGGGCACGGACAGATGGACCCCGAAGAATTGGAACGTGCCATATTAGGATTTGCCGACTACGAATACGATGTACTCATTGCCACCACCATTATAGAGTCGGGTGTGGACATGCCCAATACCAATACAATAATCATCAACAACGCACAAAATTTCGGACTGAGCGAATTGCATCAACTACGCGGGCGTGTAGGTCGCAGTAATAAAAAAGCCTTTTGCTATCTGCTCACACCGCCGATGCGCGAACTTACCGCTGATGCGCGTCGCCGTCTGCAGGCAATAGAGAGTTTTTCGGAACTGGGAAGCGGTATACATATCGCCATGCAAGACCTCGATATACGCGGTGCCGGCAATCTGCTTGGTGCTGAGCAAAGCGGTTTCATAGCCGACCTCGGTTATGAAACATATCAAAAGATTTTGAAAGAAGCGGTGGTGGAACTGAAAAATGAAGAATTCGGCGATTTATATTCGGGAGAACAAGATGAAAACGAAAGTGAAAATTTTGTAACCGATTGCCAAATAGAATCAGACCTCGAGCTACTCTTTCCCGAAGAATACATACCGGGGGCAGCCGAACGCATATCTCTTTATCAAGAACTCGACAATATGGAGCGCGATAGCGATATAGAGACATTTGCCACACGATTGCGCGACCGATTCGGTCGCATACCTCATGAAGGAGAGGAACTTATACGCGTGGTATCGCTACGTCGCATGGCCAAGCAATTGGGACTCGAAAAAGTTGCGCTGAAACAGGGTAAAATGATGTTGTATTTCGTAAGTGATGATAAGAGTTACTATTTCCAATCACCCGTATTCGGAAAACTACTTGCCTATTTGCAGAAATATCCTCGTCGATGTCAGTTGCGCGAAATAAAGGGGAAACGCTCCATAGCCATAGCCCAAGTCGACAGCGTGAAATACGGTATGGAAATATTACAAGATATTCTTAACACCAATCCGGTGTAGGTATAAACGACCACAGACAAAATTTATAAAACCCATATACCGATGCAAGAATCAAGAGGTTATTTCATCGGGAAAACGTAGAGACTCTACCTTGGATAGGCGTTCGTGTAATCGAGGCATTTGAGAACGGCGAATACGAAGTGTCATTTCGCAATCGAGTTCAAAAATTTGAGCCATTATGGTAACGCCATCTTCTTTGACTATACGCATAACATCGTTCATAAAGGGGTATTCAAAAATGATATGAACGTCGTCCTCGACAAGTCGTTCTACAATTTCATTAGCACGAATAGCCTCGGCGGCAGCCTCACGATAGGCCTCGATAAGACCGCTTGTACCCAATTTAATCCCGCCAAAATAGCGCACAACTACTATCAGCACATCGGTAATCCCGAAAGAATTTATCTGTCCGAGAATCGGTTTACCGGCAGTTCCTGATGGTTCACCATTATCATTCGAACGATATTCGGTACGAGCGGCGCCCACCATATATGCCCAGCATACATGACGAGCGTCGTAGTACTCTTTTTGGTATTGCGCAATAGCGATTTTAGCCTCTTCGGCCGTAGATACAGGAATAGCAAAAGAGATAAATTTACTCATTTTCTCTTTATATAGTCCTTCGGAGGTGCGGGATATGGTAAGAAACGTATCGTCAGCCATCGCGTATTACGTATCAGCAAGCCTTAAAACTCATATCAAGACCTTTGACCGAATGGGTAAGAGCTCCCACCGAGACAAAGTCGACACCACACTCGGCATAGTCGCGCATGGTATCTATCGTAATACCGCCCGACGACTCTGTTTCGTATTTTCCATCGATGCGTTTTACCGCTTCACGAGTAAGTTCAGGCGTAAAATTATCGAACATGATACGATCTACTCCACCAACACGCATGACCTCTTCGAGTTCTTGCATATTGCGTACTTCTATTTCTATTTTGAGATCTTTTCCTTTTTCTGCAAGGTAGTTATGACAACGAGAGATAGCGGCCTCGATACCTCCGGCAAAATCGACATGATTGTCTTTGAGCAAAATCATATCAAAAAGACCTATACGATGATTTACACCACCGCCTATACGCACAGCTTCTTTTTCAATCATACGCAGACCGGGTGTTGTTTTACGGGTATCAAGCACCTTGGTGTTTAAACCGGCCAATCTTTCGGCGTATTTGCGTGTAACGGTGGCTATACCACTCATACGTTGCATAATATTGAGCATAAGGCGCTCTGTCTGCAATAGAGATTGCACTTTACCACTGACTACAAAGGCCACATCACCGGGTTTTACAGGTGATCCATCTTCGATAAATACGTCCATCTGCAAAGTGGGGTCAAATGCGGCAAATACGCGACGTGCTATATCAACACCGGCAAGTATACCATCTTCTTTGATAAGGAGTTTTGAACGTCCTATTTCTGTTTCGGGAATACAACAGAGTGTAGTATGATCACCATCGCCAATATCCTCGGCAAAGGCCAGGGAGATAAGTTCATCTATCAGTTGGTCGGGAGTTTTCATTTCAAAAAATTTTGGGTTATGCCACAAAAGTAATAATAAATCCCGAAATGTCGAAAAAAGAGATTGGAATATCAGAAAAGAGCGAGTAGTCAATAATCACTCGCAATCGATATCCTAATAGGTATCACCACGTGAAGCATCGATACATAGTAAAGTAAACAACAATATGGTAAATCCCCATAATGAAGAACCGCCATAGCTGAAGAACGGCAACGGAATACCAATTACCGGTAATACACCTATAACCATACCCACATTTATAGCCAGGTGAAAGAATAATATACACGCCACACTATATCCATAGACACGTCCGAATACAGCTCTCTGGCGCTCAGCAAGCTGCAATATACGTATCAGCAACATCGCATACAAAGTAAGGAGCAAAGTCGTACCCCAAAATCCTTCTTCCTCACCTACGGTGCAAAATATAAAGTCGGTGTCTTGCTCGGGTACGTAACGAAGTTTGGTCTGCGTACCATCTAAGAAACCTTTTCCCCATACTCCTCCGGAGCCTATCGCAATTTTGGCTTGATTTACATTATATCCCACCCCTTTAAGGTCTTCTTTCATACCTAAGGTAACTTCAATACGTGTACGCTGGTGAGGTTCGAGTATATTGGTAAAGGCATAGTCGACCGACATAAGGAAAAATGATGAACACACGGCAAATGCCAATGCGATCCATAATTTTCGAACCAAATACTTAAAGTATAGAGCAATTGTTGTCACTATAGCGAAAGCAAGCATACCCCATAAGGTGTATGTAATATCAAAAGGATATAAATAGCGCGAAATGAGTATTGCCGCTACCTCTACAAGTAATAAAGCTATGAGTGTGAAACGGAAGAATTTGGAGTTTCGCAAATACGAAGATACCATATATGCCAATACTATCAATATAAAGCAAAGTACAATCCATTCTCCGACTTGCGTAGATAGCCACACGATTGACGAATATTTCACCGCAATAATGAAATATAGTATAGCACAAAATGCGGCAAACAAGAAAAGGCTACTCATACCTTCACGATATAATATACCGATAAGTGCCAAAAAGACCAAAGCCGAACCGGTTTCACGCTGTAAGAGTATACACAAAACCGGCATGAAAATAATCGCGCAAACCTTGAAAAAATGTGCAGGACGTTTGAGATCAAAATCATAATCGTCGAACATCTTTGCCAACGCAAGTGCCGTAGTATATTTGGCAAACTCGGCCGGCTGTAATCGTAACGGGCCCAATACCAACCATGAATGAGAACCCTTTATATCGGGTGCGACAAATATCGTAATAATCAATATGACAATCATCGCCAGATATGACGGATATGCAAGAGAAACAAATGTGCGTGGCTCGGTCATCAACAACAGAAATGCTATAACAAAAGATAATGCTATCCACAAAAACTGTTTTCCCGAACGCATATCCAGATTGAAGATAGAAGATGAACTATCAAAATCGTAAATGGCCGCATATATGCTTATCCAGCCAAAGAATACCAACACAATATAGAGCGCTACGGTATACCAATCGAGTGAATATAATATATTATTGCGTCGAGTCATTGTCGGTATTATCTTTTAATACGATAGTATTTGCATTCATCATACGCTCTTCGAGCCACTTGCGAGAGTTGGCAATATTGCCTGTAAGATACTTTTCCATCATAAGACTGCCGATAGGTACACCATATGAAGCCCCCCAACCGGCATTTTCGACATATACGGCAATGGCGATACGGGGATTGTCCATAGGAGCAAAACCGATAAATGCAGAATGGTCTCGTCCATGGGGGTTTTGCGCAGTACCGGTCTTTCCACAAACCTCAATACCCGGTATGGCTCCAATACGACATGTACCATCAACAACGGCCTTACGCATACCATCAACAATTGTTTCGTAATGTATCGGATCAATACCTGTATAATGAGGCTTGGTGTAGTCCTCTCCTATATATGTATCTTGTACAGATTTCACTACATGCGGTGTGAAAAAATATCCGCGATTGGCTATAGTGGCCGACAAGTTTGCAATCTGCAAGGGGGTAGCCAATACCTCGCCTTGCCCTATCGAGACTGATATGACAGTAACCGCCTGCCAACTCTTAGGTCCATAATAGCGACCATAAAACTGACTGTTGGGGATAAACCCTCGATACTCACCGGGTAAGTCCACGCCCAACTTATATCCATACCCCATATCGACTATATAGTTCTTCCAACACTCAAAGGCTTCGGCTCGAGAACCGTACTTTTCAACATTGTCAATCATATTACGGAACGCATAGCAGAAATAGGCATTACATGATGTGGCAATTGCCGGAATGAGAGCCGTGGGTGAAGAATGAGCATGGCAACCCACCTTTATTCCACGAGCAAAGAAACCTTCATTACATGGGAACGCTGTAGTACGAGAAATCGCATGCTCTTGTAAAAATATCAACCCCTGTGTCGGTTTGAAAGTCGATCCGGGAGGATACG
Organism: Bacteroidales bacterium; assembly: GCA_045606385.1. Lineage (GTDB taxonomy): Bacteria > Bacteroidota > Bacteroidia > Bacteroidales > UBA11471 > Caccoplasma. The sequence goes on from JAZURX010000013.1 coordinate 10,139, forward strand.
CCCCCATTATGGATCTGTCGAAAAGGGGTTTGTACTCATTTGAAACCAAGGCCTTATAATTATCGCCCCTATCTCGTCCCGTAAGTAAAGATGGGTTGTACGATGGACTCGACACCAAAGCTAATATTTCGCCGGTCTGCGGCTCTATTGCAACAATCGCTCCTAATTTATTTTGCATCAACTGCTCACCATACTTTTGCAGTTCGATATCGATAGAAAGTTTCAGATTTTTTCCGGGTATAGGTTCACGATCGAGTGCACCTTCTTCATATCGTCCTTGAACACGACCATAGGCATTACGGAGAAACACCTCTTGACCTTTTTCTCCACGCAACAGATTTTCATAAAATTTTTCCACGCCCAAATCTCCGGTGAAATCACCTTGTCCGTAGTAATTGTCTGCATCTATTTCTGCTTTCGAGACTTCTCGAATATTCCCCAGCACATTGGCACCGGCTTCATAAAGATAGCGGCGAACCGATTGGTTTTGAATATAAAATCCGGGGAATTTATACAATTTCTCCTGCAAAAGTCCATACTCTTCCACGGTAAGACGAGTTATAAATCGCTGAGGCGAATGCGAAGAGTATCCGGGATTGAGACGTCGATTGCGCATATTACGCCAACGCTCACGATATTGTTCGATAGTTATACCTAACGTATTGCACAAATCGAGTGTGTCAAATGCATTCACCTCACGAGGCACCACCATAAGGTCGTATATAGGCTGATTATCAACAACCAATCGACCTTCCCTATCATAAATAAGACCACGCGAAGGATACTGGATACGAGTGAGAATAGCGTTACTGTCGGCCAATCGATTATACTCGCTATCGAGTACTTGAAGCGAGAACAATTTGCCCACGTAAAACAATATAACAAGCAGCATAAATCCGCCGATTATAAATTTCCGCTGTTCAAAATTATAATTTTTTCTCACCCTCTTGTCTTATAAATCCATTCCACAATCATCATTACACCCGCAGTAAACAACGTACTGGCAAAAATACGCCCAACGATAACCGATGGTTCGAAAAATGAAAACGACTCTACACAAAAAAGTATTGTAGAAAATATAAGCGCTAAAATAATTGTATACAATGAATATCCTCTCCACCCCAAAGTTTTGACCGATGGTGTGAATGATTCATCGGAACGCTCGCGATACTGAATATGATTGACAAGGAAGGAATGGACAAAAGCCACAGATACCGAAGCGAGAGCATACATACCGAGTGTATTGGTAAAAATGTCGGTCAGCAATCCCCATATAAACGCCAATGTCATTGCATAATATGGTGATGTACCCGAAGGAATTTTAAGCAAAGGGTAAAGCATAATGAAAAGTGTGGCATATCCCCATAGAGCTATGCGATTACAAATCAGAACTTGCAACAAAAACAGCACAACAACCACTATAATTTTATATACAAGCGACTTATTCATACCGCAACACCTCCTTCTCGAGAATAATTTGCTCATGCGGGCGTATGTTGCCAACTACTCTCACATAATTTATGGTCGAAAAATCGGTAGCAAGACGCACTTTTACCGAATAGAATTTTTCTTTTTTGACTTTTGAAGCATTTTCGACATACCCCACAATTAAGCCTTCGGGGAAAGCACTCGAATAACCACTAGTCACAACTGTATCGCCGACTGCTACTGCAGTATTGGTAGTAAGTTCTTCGAGTATAGCAAATCGTGTATCGTCACCAGACCATATCAAAGAACCTATATTCTCACTACCCTTTACTTTACAACTGATACGTAAATTAGGATTAAGCAATGATAGTGCAACCGCATATCCCGAAGAGACAACCGAAACCACCCCGACAACGCCATTATGGTCGACCAGTCCCATTTCACTACCTACTCCATTGCGACTACCTTTGTCGATGGTTATATAATTGTTTTTTTTGGCAACGGAGTTGTTAACGACTTTAGCAATAATAGGTCTGTAATATGCCATCGACTGTAGATTGGGCACTCTGAATAAAGTATCTTCGGCCTGATGCAAAGCAAGAGTATTACGTAGAACGGCAAGCTCTTCAATGAGCTTACCGTTCTGAGCTAAAAGCTCTTGATTTGTCTCTTGTAAATTGAAATATCCTGTCACGCTACCCGCTAAACTATATAGAGAACCTGCCATGCGGGAGGCCGAACTGAAATATACGCTCTGCTGATAGGGATTGAACGTAAACAGCAGAATAAGGCATATTACAACATAACCGAGATAGACAAATGTCGAACCGTGAGAGATGAAAAACTTTATCAGTTTGCGCATCGTACTATCAGAGTTCTTTATTTATCGTATCAATACGGTCGATGAGAACTTATCCACATTTTTCAATGCAATGCCGGTACCACGGGCCACGGCATGCAAAGGGTCTTCAGCCACGTGAAATGCAATACCTATTTTATCGGTAAGACGCTTATCGAGACCACGTAGCAAAGCACCACCTCCGGTGAGATATATACCGTTGCGCACAATATCGGAGTATAACTCCGGCGGAGTGGAATCCAACGCAGCAAGCACCGCAGCTTCTATCTTAGTGAGCGATTTTTCTATACAATGAGCTACATCTTGATATGTAACAGGAAGTTCCATAGGTAATGATGTCATACGATTGGGACCATGAACGATATAATCCTCAGGAGGGTCAGCCAATTCATTAAGAGCAGAACCTACATTGATTTTGATAAGTTCAGATGTACGTTCACCCAATTTTATATTATATTGGCGACCCATGTACTCCTTAATATCTTCATTAAATTCATCACCGGCTACACGTATAGACTTATTAGTAACAATACCACCCAATGAAATAACAGCAATTTCGGTAGTACCTCCACCTATATCGACAATCATATTGCCTTCGGGAGCCTCTACATCGATACCCACACCGATAGCAGCAGCCATCGGCTCGAAAATAAGATATACATCACGTCCACCGACATGCTCGGACGAGTCGCGCACAGCACGTATCTCCACCTCGGTACTACCCGAAGGGATACATACAACCATACGCATCGATGATGCAAAAAGCGAACTACGCATAGTTACCATTTTCATCATACCGCGCATCATCTGCTCGGCAGCATTAAAGTCGGCAATCACACCATTTTGCAAGGGGCGTATAACTCGTATATTCTCGGGAGCACGGCCATACATTGCCTGAGCTTCATGTCCTACGGCTTTGAGCTTGCCGGTACGATTATCGAGAGCAACCATCGACGGTGCATCAACTACAATCTTACCATTACAGATAATTATTGTATTGGCCGTACCGAGGTCCATGGCTATTTCCCGATTGAAAGAAAAAAGTCCCATAGTATGTGTCGAATGAAAGATTAATGTTTGAAATGACGAATACCTGTAGCGACCATAGCAATACCATTCTTGTTACAATACTCGATGGTCAAATCGTCGCGTACCGAACCACCGGGTTGTATAACGGTATCGATACCTTCGGCATGAGCGATTTCTACGCAATCGGGGAAAGGGAAGAAGGCATCAGAAGCCATAACCGCACCTTTAAGGTCGAAATTGAATGATTTGGCTTTCTCAATAGCGTGTCTCAATGAATCTACACGCGAGGTCTGTCCCACACCACTGGCGTATAATTGCTTACCTTTAGCAAGGACTATTGCATTGGATTTACTATGCTTCACAATTTTATTTGCGAACAACAAATCTTCAATCTCCTCAGGAGTTACCGCTTTATCGGTAATTTGGTTCAGTTCCTCCGGAGATTCTTGGTGCAAATCTTTCTCTTGTACCAATACACCATTGAGAAGCGAGCGATATTGCATTGTGGTATCGACAGCCTTTTTCTGCACGAGTACAATACGATTTTTCTTTTGATAGAAAATATCGAGTGCAGCAGGTTCATATCCCGGCGCGATAATTACTTCAAAGAAAAGTTTGTTAATTTCTTCGGCGGTTGCGGCATCGACTACTGCATTTGTAACCAACACTCCGCCAAATGCCGACACAGGATCACCGGCAAGAGCTGCACTCCAAGCATCAAGCATGGTCGGACGTGAAGCCAATCCACAAGCGTTATTATGTTTAAGAATAGCGAATGTCAATTCCGAATATTCAGAAATAAGCGATACAGCAGCATCTATATCGAGTAAATTATTGTATGAAATTTCTTTTCCATGGAGTTGCTCAAACATATCGTCGAACTTACCAAAGAAGAACCCTTTTTGATGTGGATTTTCACCATAACGAAGAAGCTTCGACTCGTCTGCCGCAGCACGGAACGCAGTAAGATTTCCACCATCGAAATAGTTGAATATGGCACTATCATATTCCGATGACACAGCAAAAGCCTCTTTGGCAAAGAAATAGCGGTCTTCGAGAGATGATTGAGCGCCTTTTTCATTGAGAAGATTTAACAACGGAGTATATTGCGCTTTTGAGGCTATAATTACAACATCTTTGAAATTTTTTGCAGCAGCGCGAATAAGCGAGATACCGCCTATATCTATTTTTTCAATGATAGCAGCTTGATCGGCTCCCGAAGCAACAGTTTCCTCAAAGGGATAAAGATCGACAATAACAAGGTCGATTTCCGGAATTTCATATTCAGCTATTTGCTGACGGTCGCCTTCATGCTCACGTCGATTGAGTATTCCACCAAAAACTTTAGGATGCAAAGTCTTTACACGTCCGCCCAAAATTGAGGGATAACCGGTGAGACTTTCAACGCTTTTACACGGGAAACCAAGAGATTCGATAAACGACTGTGTACCTCCGGTAGAGATAAATTGCACACCGTCTGCATGCAATTTGGCAAGGATTTCATCCAAACCATCTTTGTAAAAAACAGATACTAATGCTGTTTTTATTTTTTTATTATCTGCCATTTTGTATTGGATTTTGTCTATTTTTTGGAGTTACAAAAATAGTAATTTTACAGCTAATTCTCAAAGCTTTTCACTACAAAAATAGCACGAAATTTATTTTTTTTAATCAAATATCCGACATTGGAGCATCAATCTAAAATTCAAGAAGATAGGAATTGGCGTAAAAATGACAATTCATCATTCCTCTTTATAAACACGCATTTCACAACGCGAGCAATCAAATTCGAGCCTCAACATTTTGTCTCTATATTGCAAAAAAAGTGGCTCTTTCCACGATTTTGAGCCAGAATTTCCTCCCGACCTGTATTTTTTGCATTGCCCCCACTGCCGTTTTATGCAGAAACGCGTAAACATGAGAGGAACTTTTGCCACCGGGGCACATTCATAGGCCGGAGCTACATGGTGCACTCCATGAGAGGTATAAAAATTTCGGGCTGCAGCATTTGAAACATTCCCCAAATAAGTCAACGACGTATGCGGGAATACAGGACTCTCCGCGTTTTTACGGTGCGACGGTCTATACGATAATCTTCGGACCATCAAGAATTCTGCAACAGCATCGCGACGGAGCGATGACAGTAATGAACTGGGTACAAAGAGATTGTTATCAAAATTTATATCGACACGCTCCACCTCGAAACAGGTGTCACCTATACGAGTAAGCTGCGCCCTAATATTATCGAACTGGGGTGTACGAGCAATCTGTTTTTCAAAACGGCGAGAAAGAACTACTTTATTTGCCGCATCATCTGTAATTTTCAGAGCACAACCGTCGGGTATCTCATATAGGCACATATCTATTGATATACGACGTTCTGCACTCTTTTTTGTCAGCAATTGTTCGAAAGCCTTATCGTAATTGCGATACAACATTGTACCGACAGAGAGATTTATGCGTTCAGCCGGGTAAATTGTGCGACCATCTATTTTATTGGCTCTAAACCCTCCAAATGTATCTTTTTGAGTTAAAAAGCAGAACCCGTCACCATTACTGAGCTTATGATCGCCATCTACAACAAATGCATTTCCTCGCATTGCCACGACCTTTCCAATCGGCTCACCAAGAGATTTTGGGGTATATGGAGATCCCATATTTTCATCGGGTTTACCATCAATAAAATAGCGAGTAAATCCTCGATTGAAGCTCTTCATCATATCGGGAATAAATGTGTACTCACTACGCCCCGATGAGAGTGAGCAAAACTCGGGACGACGATGATATATATCATCGAGTATACGACGGTAATAAGCTACTACATTTTTGACATAGGTCATATCTTTGAGACGACCTTCTATTTTGAGCGAGGTTACACCGGCATCAAGCAACTGTTCCACGCGCTCACTGCGATTCATATCCTTAAGTGAGAGCAAATGTTTATCCTTTATAAGGACATTACCTTCGGCATCGAGCAAATTATATGGCAATCTGCAAAATTGCGCGCACTCTCCCCTATTGGCACTTCGTCCCGAAAGAGCTTGACTAAGATAACATTGCCCGCTGTAACACACGCACAATGCACCATGCACAAATGCTTCGAGTTCGACAGGGACTGCCGCTGAAATATCGCGTATCTGTCGCTCAGACAGCTCACGAGCCAACACCACACGAGAGAAACCCGCATCATGCAAAAATTTCACCTTTTCTATCGTACGATTATCGCATTGCGTACTTGCATGCAAAGCAATGGGCGGTATATCGAGATGCAACACACCCATATCTTGCACTATCAATGCGTCAACCCCGACACTATACAATTGCGAAACAAGTTTTTCGACCGAACGCAATTCTTTATCATACAATATAGTATTCAACGCCACATAAACGCGGGTATCATACATATGCGCAAAATCGACAAGACGAGCAATATCATCGACACTGTTGGGGGCAGCCGAGCGTGCGCCAAAAGCCGGTCCGCCAATATATATAGCATCGGCTCCGTGAAGAACAGCTTCCATACCGATTTCGGACGTTTTAGCGGGTGCCAACAACTCGATGCGTCGCAACTGTCTCATCGGATATCTTCTATGTTATATGGAGTTTGTTGATATACATAGTAATTGAGCCAATTAGCGAATAGAAGATTGGCATGAGCCCGCCATCGCACAACAGGGCCCTTTTCGGGTGTATCTTCATAAAAATAGTTATGAGGAATCTCTATCGGCAATCCTTTTGCCAAATCTCTAAAATATTCTTTAGCCAAAGTATCGGGCGCATATTCGGAATGACCGGTAAGATATATTTCGCGACCACCACGGGCTATCATTACTGCCGGCCCCGCTTCCTCTCCTTCTGCCAATATCGTGAGGTCGGGACATTTACGGACATCATCACCCGAAATAGCTGTATGACGGCTATGCGGGATATAAAATTCATCGTCGAACCCCCTAAACAAAGGTTCCCTGCGACAGTCGGACATCACGGTATGCGAAAACACGCCGAAAAATTTCTTATCGAGCCCATATTTATGAATACCATAATGATGATACAATCCGGCTTGCGCCGCCCAACAAATATACATAGTAGAGGTAACATGCGTGCGCGACCATTCGAATATTTTCTTTACCTCGTTCCAATAAGACACCTCCTCGAACGACATCTGTTCTACAGGAGCTCCGGTAATAATCATTCCATCGTAGCGATGATCACAAACCTCCGAAAACTCTTTATAAAAAGCCAACATATGCTCGATAGGCGTATTCTTTGACACGTGTCCCGAAATTTTCAGAAAATCTATCTCTATTTGCAACGGGGTATTGGAAAGGAGTCGTAATAAATCAGTCTCTGTCGTTATCTTCAACGGCATGAGATTCAATATTATAATGCGCAACGGACGTATATCCTGCGATGAAGCTCTGAGAGAGTCCATCACAAAAATATTTTCAGATTTCAGTATCTCGACAGCCGGCAACGAGGCCGGAATATTTAATGGCATAATCGTGAATTTTATGAATCACAAAAGTAGAACAAAAAAATGGAACATAGAAATTTATGCACATACAAAAAAAGAAGCACAACAAAACAAAAAAGAAGAAAATAATGAAATTCCATAGCAAATAGCACAAATAATCACAAATATATAAAACAAATTGGCTATATTTGCTCCGAAATACAAGACAATATTTCAGATATTTTTTGTTTTTATTCTTTTCAAAAACAAGCAAAGTCCTAAAAAACAAAGATATACAACAAAAAAAACAAGTCATATATATGGCACTGATCATTCCCAAACATTACACCCCTAAATTATTACCGGAAACCACCGAACAAGCCATTAAAGGGTTGAAAGAAAGTTTCCAACGCGCATTGGCCAAAAATCTCAATCTCCGCAGAGTTACGGCACCACTATTTGTACTATCGGGCACAGGTATCAATGATGACCTGAATGGTACGGAACGTGCTGTAAACTTTCCCATTAAATGTATGGGCGACCGTCGTGCCGAAGTAGTGCATTCCTTAGCAAAATGGAAACGCATGAAACTCGGTGCATACCATATCGCTCCGGGATATGGACTATATACCGATATGAACGCTATACGTTCAGACGAAGAGCTCGACAATCTACACTCTCTCTACGTCGATCAATGGGACTGGGAAAAAAGTATTACGGCAGAAAATCGCAATCTCGATTACTTGAAAGAAACCGTGCGAAAAATATATAAAGCATTAAAGGATACCGAGGCCGAATTGTACGAAATACACCCTCATATTACACCGATTCTCCCCGACAAAATTGCATTCATACATGCCGAAGAATTGTTGCAAATGTTTCCCGGCCTATCACCCAAAGAAAGAGAATACGAAGCCGCTCGCAAATATGGCGCTGTATTTATTATAGGTATAGGCGATAAATTATCGAACGGCGAACCTCATGATGGTCGCGCCCCCGACTATGACGACTGGACGACTCCCAACAGTGACGGATACAACGGACTGAATGGAGACATACTCTTGTGGAATCCCATTCTCGAATGTTCTTTCGAAATATCTTCCATGGGAATACGTGTAGACAAGAAGGCGTTGCTACACCAACTCGAACTTTGCAATTGCAGCGATAGGCTCAACCTTGAATTTCACAAATTGCTTGTCAACGACGAACTTCCCGTATCGATTGGCGGCGGTATAGGTCAGTCACGTTTATGTATGTTCTTACTGCAAAAGGCTCATATCGGAGAGGTGCAAGCCAGTATATGGCCCGAAGAGCAAATCGCCGAATGTGCCCGACACGGAATACATCTGTTATAAGAATATTCCATATTATAATAAGCCTTCTTATGTACGATAAGAGGGCTTTTTTACGCAAAAGCAACCTTACTAAAAATAGGCTTCTTCATTGTATATTGTATTATAAAATAAGGGTGTCTTCGGCCGAAGACACCCTTACAATTATCTAAAAATATGATTATTTGCTTGCCATGAAAGTTGTAGCACTAACCATTGATTTGTAAGCCATAAGACCGGCTTGAGAATTTTCAACAGTTACCATTTGTCCGTCACCGGCAAGAACACTTACGTGGTTGTCGTCAACAAATGTAAGGAATGTTGTACCGTCAACAGCCCAAGAGTTATCTTCGCTGTTATATGTAAACTCTACAGTTTCATTAGTAACGGTATCGGTAATAGTATATCCGTTTTCGTGAGAAGCTACTGTATATTCACCATTTTCACCTTTGATATTTTTCACATTATCGGCCAAAGGATTGCTACCGGTCCAGAATTCGATAGAGTTGAGAACGATACCATCGGCCAAGAGTGAAATTTCATAAACAGGAAGTATACAGAATGCGAAGAAAACGATTTCGTTTACCCACTTGTTTTCATGTACATTATTATTCCAATCATAAAGACGGCTGGTCAATCCAAAAGAACCGATACAAGAAGAGAACAATAAACTACCGCTCAAAAGTACGGCAACAGCTACAGAAAGTTTCTTTTTCATAATACAAATTTTTATTGGTTATGGTTATTTGAATACAAATATAGTGAAAGATTTTTTCCTCGTTACATAATTTATGATTTTTTTTGACAAAAAGTTATTATTTTTTTGATGACGGAATAAATTTCATATCAGAAAGCCAATTCCACATCAATATCTGCCACTCATCATAATAAGCAAACGATGTACGACAACCCCAACCATGACCGCCGTTCGGGAAAATATACATCGATGCCGGAATGGCAAGTTCCTTCATCTTCAAATACATCTGTACGCTATTTGCCGGAGGGACTCCAGTATCGTCGTCGCTGAGTAAGAAAAGTGCAGGAGGTGTTTGTGGTGTAACCTGTTGTTCATTGGAATAGAGCCAAAGCAAAGCCGGATTTTGTTTTTCTTTACCGAGGAGATTGTCGCGAGAGCCGATATGAGTATATTTACCCATAGTTACAACCGGATAGAAAAGAATCATAAAATCGGGACGAGAAGTCTTGTCAAAGTGAGTACCAAGAGTCGATGCCAAATGACCTCCAGCAGAAAAGCCGGCAATACCGACTTTTTGCGGGTCTATACCCCATTTTTCAGCATTACCACGAATGATACGCATTGTTTCTTGTGCATCGGAAAGAGGTATTGCATGATGACCATTAGGCAGACGATATTTGAGAATAATACCTGCTACACCTTTTTTTTGTAAAAGTTCTGCAAATTGAGTCCCTTCATGTTGCATAGCCTGAGCCGCATATCCACCGCCCGGACATATCACCACAGCTGCGCCGGTATTTATCTTCTTTTCAGGTAAATACACATAAAGCTCAGCCACTTGAGAATTGAGTTGTCGATTTTTTACTACTTTCTCTTCATCGATAATACCATTATCCTCGGTCGCCCCATTGGGCCATACCTGTACTGTAAAAGATTGCTGCGACCACACATTCATCGACATCAATCCTACAAGAAGAATTGCAACAAGATGTTTCATAATTATAATGTTTAATAGTGTTTTTATGTTTATTAGGGCTGTATCAAAAAAAAGAGTATTTTTGCAATTCCAAAAAGGTAACAATTACAAAAATATTCGAGAACAAATAATACTAATATAGGTAAAACAAATTATATATAAACGTTCTATTAATATTTTATAACGAGTATATATTATGTTTACCGCAAATAT
>JAZURX010000014.1:0-2555 GCA_045606385.1 Bacteroidales bacterium
CATTTGCCGATGATTACACGGTTTCCGAGGGTAAGTGGGCCCTCCAATATCGAGATGCCGACAACTCGTTGACTATATTGTATAACGATGTTGCTGCCATCAATAAGGCTTATGCCAAGGTGGTGTGTAATGTGCTGGGTAGCAATACCGATATAACCATTACTACGGGGTCTGATTTGAAACCGGTGATTACAAGTGAAGCGGTCGATGATGAGTTTGGCGCAGGACGCAGTCACATTTTTACCTACACTACGCAAGGTGTAGTCATGAAACATATACTCAATTTTTATGATGCGCACCCTTATATGATAGCGCGAGTGACAGTAGAGGGAGAGAAAGGCGAGACCATGCAGTCGCGTCACATGGTGGCATTGGCAGCCGGAGAGTCTTCTCGTCCGCTCCGTGGCTCAAGCAATCGTTTTTTGTGGGTGCCTTATAACAATGGGTGGAACACCTATGCAAGTATCCCTTTGAAATCGGATACTACCTCTCACGAGGTGACCGCGGTATTTGATGCAGCAAGTCGCTATGGTATGGTGGCCGGTTCGGTCGACCATGATTCTTGGAAGAGCGGTATTACCATCGGAGGCGAAAGCGGGTATAAAATCACGAAGTTTGAGTGTCTATCGGGTTTGACCAACAGAACTACCGAAGATGCTCTTCCTCATGGAAAAGTGAAAGGCACGGTAGTGAAATCGGCTCGATATATGGTGGGATTCTTCGATGATTGGCGCGAGGGTATGGAAACTTTTGCGGCAGCCAATAATTTGGTCGCGCCACGACCGGTTTGGCTCAAAGGTAATCCCTTCGGGTGGAATTCGTGGGGAGTGCAGGCCGAATTTGTTAACTACAATGGAGTGTATGATTGTGCCATGTTTATCGATACTCTCGAGCAATATGGGTTTCATGATCGTGAGGGAAAAACAACCGTCAGCCTCGACTCATTTGCCGGTGGTGATCAGGTTTCCGATGCTCAATTGTACAACTTAGGTACAAAATATTTGTCGGATACTACTTATAAAATAGGCCTTGCAGGAAAGGTGCAACATGGAACACGACAAATCTTAGGCTATTATTGGACTCCTCTTGCACAATGGGATTGGACTCTCGACTCTCCACTATATGGTACTCAGTATAAAGGCCGAGATATTGCTTTGAAAGTAAATGGCGGATTACACAAAATATCGGCCAATGCCGTAGATGCTACGCATCCTGCTATCGCTGAACACATACGTGCCACTATGAAAAAATGGGCATCGTGGGGTATAAAATATATTAAGGTCGATTTCTTGAACGAAGGTGCTGCCGAAGGTGATAGTTACTATGATCCTGATGTAACCACCGGAATGCAAGCATATAATAAAGGCATGAAAGTGCTTATGGAGTGCGCCGAAGAATATGGTATGTATATTGTAATGGCGATGTCGCCGCTATTCCCTTACCAATATGCGCATGGTCGTCGTACTTGTTGTGATAGTTGGAGTAGTATCAGTAATACCGAATATGTAATGAATTCTATTTCATACGGCTGGTGGACTGATGGTCTTTATACCGTTAACGACCCCGACCATCTTGTGATGTGCGGTACGGGGAATAATGCGAGTGAAACCATTGGCGAGAATCGTGCGCGTGCCACGTCGGGTATGGTATCGGGAGCGTTTATTTTTGGCGATAATTTCAGCGATCGGCCATTGTATCGTGGAGAGTCGAGAGGCTACCCCGCGGAGTCGCGCAGACGTGCCATGGAGATAATGACCAATCGCGACATCAATGAGTATGTGCGTAATAATACCGGTTCGTTTATGCCGGTAGAAGGTGATGAGCCGACAATTTCGAAAAGTGCAGAGAGCCTTTTTATACGCCATACCGACCAATATACTTATTTTGCGGTATTCAATTATGACGCGCGGTTAAATAAAAGAGGTACGGTCTCTTATGAACGATTGGGGATCGACCCCTCGGTAGTGGGTGAAATCAAAGAGTTGTGGCTCAATGAGCCGGTGACCTTTACGGCCAACGACATTACCTACCTTGTGCCGGCCAAAGATGCACGTGTATATCGTATCACGCGTAATGATTATTCGGGTGTGGAAAATATTGAAGTCGATAGCGAGGCTGAAACTCCATGTATAACAGTTTCAGTCGATGTTAATGGATATTGTCATATTAAAGCAGATACTGAGATAACATCGGTATCGGTGTATAATCTTACCGGTATATGTCTCGCTCGAAAAGAGGAACTTGCTCATACAAGTGTTGAAATACCCCTTGATAAACATATAGGTGTATGTATTGTTAAGTGCCAAACTGCTGACGGATATATACATATATCAAAGATATTGAAGAAATAATATGTGCTGTTATGAAGAAAATAATCATTGTATTTTTGTTGGCTTTGACCACCTCAACTGCAACATTTGCCGATGATTACACGGTTTCCGAGGGTAAGTGGGCCCTCCAATATCGAGATGCCGACAACTCGTTGACTATATTGTATAACGATGTTGCTGCCATCAATAAGGCTTATGCCAAGGTGGTGTGTAATGTGCTGGGTA
>JAZURX010000015.1:0-24775 GCA_045606385.1 Bacteroidales bacterium
TCATAATTATATTTTTGTACATCATACCTCCCTATATCGGCGATAAAATGCATGAATATCTCATAAAAAACGACAAAAGAGTAGGCTATTTGAGATATTTTGTGTAATATTGCCGCTCGAAACAACAATCTATATTGAATAGGTTACATAAATATGATAAACCGGAATATGACAACAAAAAATACAATGACCACCCCTTAGGGGGTCAGTTATCTTTTTCCGCGTATTTTTACTCCAATAAGGAGAATATCAAATCCTTTTTTAGTTAACTTTTATAGGTACACCGACTAACATTACGGTGCTACCATAAATATATACAGCCCATGAAAGTAATGAAATTCGGCGGAACTTCAGTAGGTTCTGTCAAAAGTCTTAAAAACGTAAAACAGATAGTAGAATCCTGCCAAGAACCGGTAATCGTCGTCGTATCGGCATTGGGAGGTATTACCGATAAATTGATAGAAACTGCTCGTATTGCAGCTTTAGGAACATCGGCATATGAAGAAAATATGCGAGAGATTGTGGCTCGACATCACGATATAATTGCAGGAATTGTTCCTGAGAGTCGTCGTGCCGAGGTGAAAGCACAAACCGATACTCTACTTGACGAATTATCCAATATATACAAAGGTGTATCGCTTATACGCGATTTATCATCCAAAACCCAAAATATAATTGTCAGTTATGGTGAACGCTTATCATCATTTATAATCAGTCGTGTAATTGATGGTGCAGAGCATTACGATTCTCGTTCGTTCATTAAAACCAATTCACAGTTCGACAAAAATGTTGTAGATTTTGACACGACCAACTCTCTTATACACAAAACTTTTTCGACATTACCACAAGTTGCTCTCGTTCCCGGTTTTATTTCTTCTGATAGTCATACAGGAGAAGTAACCAATCTTGGTCGCGGAGGCTCTGATTACACGGCAGCCATACTTGCGGCTGCTCTCGATGCCAATAAACTTGAAATATGGACCGATGTCGATGGATTTATGACTGCCGATCCTCGTGTTATCAACAATACATACGTCATAGAACAACTCTCGTTTATCGAAGCCATGGAGTTGTGTAATTTTGGAGCCAAAGTAATATATCCTCCGACTATATATCCAGTATACCATAAAAATATACCTATCGTTATAAAGAATACATTCAATCCGAATGCACCCGGCACACTGATTACTGAAGACACACATAGTGGTGATGGTAAAGCCATCAAAGGTATCTCGTCGATAAACGATACATGCCTTATCACTGTTTCGGGACTCGGCATGGTGGGCGTTATCGGAGTAAATCATCGTATATTCAGAGCTCTGGCTCAGTCGGGAGTAAGTGTATTCCTTGTATCACAAGCATCTTCGGAAAATAATACTTCATTTGCCGTACGGAATGCCGACGCAGATAAGGCCATCGCTGTCTTGAACAAAGAGTTTGCCCATGAAATAGAAATGGGAGAAATGAGTGAAACCCATGCAGAGCGCGACCTTGCCACCGTTGCTATTGTGGGTGAGAATATGAAACACACACCCGGTATAGCAGGAAAATTATTCAACACTTTAGGCCGTAACGGTATCAATGTAATAGCATGCGCACAGGGTGCTTCCGAAACAAATATTTCGTTTGTTATTGCACTTGACAGTTTGCGCAAAGCTCTCAATGTAATTCACGATTCATTCTTCTTATCAGACACTCAGGTCCTTAACGTATTCATTGCCGGCATAGGCTTAGTAGGGCGAAATCTTCTCGATCAAATACGGCACCAACAGCCACGCCTACTAAAAGAGAAATCATTGAAGATCAATATTGTAGGATTATCAAATTCTCGTCAATCGTTATTTGATAGAGAGGGTATTTCACTCGACAATTATGAAGAAGAACTAAAAAAATCAACAATAAAAAGTTCTCCTGAGATCATTCGTGACGCCATCATCAAGATGAACATATTCAATTCTGTATTTGTCGATTGCACAGCCAGCCCTGAAATTGCAGCAATATATCAAAAATTACTTGATCATAACGTATCGGTTGTTGCAGCAAATAAAGTTGCAGCCTCTGCCGACTACGAAGATTATGCTCTACTGAAACAAACAGCTCGCCGAAGAGACGTAAAATTCCTTTTTGAAACAAACGTTGGAGCAGGTCTTCCTATTATCAATACCATCAATAGTCTCATAAATAGCGGAGACACAATCTTGAAAATAGAAGCTGTTGTATCGGGAACTCTCAATTACATCTTTAATGTTCTCAGTGAAGATGTACCTTTGAGCCAAGCTATTCGTATGGCCAAAGAAGCAGGATATAGCGAACCAGATCCACGAATCGATTTATGCGGACAAGATGTATTACGAAAATTAGTGATTCTCACTCGTGAAGCAGGTTATCGCATAGAACAATCAGATGTAGAAAAAGACCTTTTCATACCGGACAAATTCTTTTCTGGCACACTCGAGGACTTTTGGCTTCACATTGCGGAATTAGATGCCGAATTTGAACAGCGTCGTCGTGAAATTGCTGTTCAGGGAAAACGTTACAGATTTGTTGCATCTTTACGAAACGGCAAAGCTCGTATTGGACTTGTAGCCATCGGTCGAGAACATCCTTTCTATGAATTAGAAGGTAGCAACAATGTGATACTTATCACCACAGATAGATATAATGAATATCCTATGATTATCAAGGGATATGGTGCCGGAGCTCCGGTTACTGCCGCCGGTGTATTTGCCGACATTATAAGCATCGCCAATATCCGTTAGTATATATCTAAACATTTATTTTTTAGTGTTTTTATAATACTACTAAACAAATAAATATATAATATGAAATATATAATAATACTCGGTGATGGAATGGCCGATGAGCCAATAGAATCATTGGGAAATCTCACCCCTATACAAGCTGCTGATACCCCTGCGATGGACTGGTTGGCAAGCCACGGACGTTGCGGACTGCTACATACAGTACCCGTAGGATATGAACCGGGGAGTGAAATTGCCAACATGTCTATTCTTGGATATGACCTTCCCACAGTTTTTGAAGGAAGAGGATCGCTTGAAGCCGCAAGCATGGGTATAGATATAATGCCAGGAGAAATGGCTATGCGTTGTAACCTCATATGCATTGAAAATGGAAAAATCAAAAACCATTCTGCCGGGCACATTAGTAACGAAGAAGCAACAGAACTAATAACCTACCTGCAACAAGAACTGGGTAACGATATAATCAGTTTTTATCCGGGAGTTTCATATCGCCATTTACTAAAAATAAAAGGTGGAAATAAATTAATAAAATGCACTCCTCCTCATGATGTTCCCGGTACATTATTTGCAGATGTTCTTGTGAGACCTATCGATTCATTTGCAACAGTCACAGCAGATTGTATAAACTCTCTGATAACACGTTCACAAGCTATACTCCCCCTCCATCCCGTAAATTTACGTCGCAGGGCCGAAGGAAAAGATATGGCCAACAGTATATGGCCTTGGTCTCCGGGCTACAAACCTCGTATGGCAACTCTTTCGGCTCGTTACGGAATAAAAAGCGGGGCAGTTATATCGGCTGTCGATCTTATTAAAGGGATAGGAATATATGCAGGTTTACATCCAATAGATGTTCCGGGGGCTACCGGATTGCACAACACCAATTACGAAGGTAAAATAAGCGCAGCTATCGACGCACTCAGCACAAACGATTTTGTCTATTTGCATATTGAAGCAAGCGATGAAGCCGGGCACGAAGGAAATGCGCAATTGAAAAAAAAGACTATCGAATACCTCGACCATCGAGTACTTCAACCTCTACTCAAAGCCGCGGAAGATATGGAAGAACCTCTAACTATCGCATTATTACCCGATCACCCTACTCCTTGCCGTATTAAGACTCACACAACAAGTCCGATACCATTTGTTATCTACAAACCGGGCACTACCCCTGATACTGTAACAAAGTATGATGAATATAGCGTAAAAAATGGTTACTATGGTACATTGTCGGGAGATCAATTTATACAAGTATTGTTTGATAATCATTTATAAAACTAAAAAAAACGAACAACAAGCATTCAGAGAAAAGGCATAGAAAAAGAGCACTTTCCGACAATAAATCCCGATAAAAAACAATACCTTTGTATCGGTCAATGAATACTCTATTTATATAATAAGAGTATGTAATATAGAAAAATAATTTATTATGCAATATTTCAGTACCAACAGACAATCCGAACCAGTCTCATTGGCAGAGGCTGTTGTCAAAGGACTTGCTCCCGATAAAGGGTTATATATGCCCGAGCGAATCAAAAAACTTCCACCGGCATTCTATCACAATATGGGAGAAATGTCTTTTCAAGAAATATCATTTATTGTCGCCGAAGCATTTTTTGGAGAAGAGATCGAAGCCGATGTACTAAAAAAAATAGTTTATGATACGTTAAACTTTGACACCCCTATTGTTAAAGTTTGCGAATCTATATATAGTCTCGAACTTTTTCATGGGCCCACAGCTGCATTCAAAGATGTCGGAGCCCGATTTATGGCTCGTCTATTAGGCCATTTTATCAACAAAGAGGGCAAACAAGAGGTCAATGTTTTGGTTGCTACTTCAGGAGATACCGGCAGTGCCGTCGCCAATGGATTTCTTGATGTTCCCGGCATACATGTATATGTGCTATACCCTAAAGGTAAAGTAAGTGAAATACAAGAAAAACAATTCACTACCCTTGGTCGTAATATTACCGCCCTCGAAATAGATGGCACTTTTGATGATTGTCAAGCCTTAGTCAAAAACGCTTTTATTGATGCAGACCTCAATAATTCCCTGAAATTAACATCGGCAAATTCTATTAATGTCGCTCGTTTTTTACCTCAGGCATTCTACTATTTCTATGCTTATGCACAACTCTTACGTCATGATATTTCCGATGATATTGTCATAAGCGTTCCAAGTGGCAATTTTGGGAATATTACTGCCGGACTATTTGCCCGACACATGGGATTGCCTATAAAACGATTTATTGCGGCAAACAACAAGAATGACATTTTTTTACAATATCTTTTAACAGGAAAATATGAACCTCGTCCATCGATACAGACCATCGCGAATGCTATGGATGTAGGTGCACCAAGCAATTTTGCCCGTATTGTCGAATTATATAACCATTCGCACGAAATGATTTGTGCCGACATCAGTGGCGCGTCATATACCGACGAACAGATTCGTGAAACACTCGCAAATGTATATCGTACGCACAAATACTTACTCGATCCACATGGAACATGTGGATATCGGGCATTAGTTGAAAATTTACAACCCGGAGAAACCGGCATTTTCCTTGAGACTGCACACCCGGCGAAATTCCTCGATACTGTAGAACCTATAATAAATGAAAAAATAGAAATTCCTGCGACTTTGCAACGTTTCATGCAAGGCGTAAAACAGACAATTGAATTACCGGCGGATTTCACACATTTCAAACGTTTTTTACTTCACAGATAATTAATAATAAAGAGAAAGCGTCACCGAAATATAAGATCGGTGACGCTTTCTCTTTAATGATAATCAATCTATTTTACATCGAGTTGATGATAAACAGGTTTCATCAAGAATGTAAATGTATAATCTTTGTAAAATACCCTATATTCGTCAATAGGTCTTGCGCCCCAACTATTGCGACAACCAAGTCCGGATTGCACCAAATCTATACACACATTAGTGATATCCGATGGAGCGACCTCTTGCGAATGCATCTGATGCTTTTCAATTCCCTCGTCAAGCGACTCTATTGTATAATGTAATGCCGATGCTGAGAAAGGAGATTCGGCTACAAAAATCAAACCATTTCCTGCAACATCGAGCATCTTCCACCAACGAACATCGCTTTTAGTTCCATTTTCTTGAGGACGTATATATGAATAAAATTGTTCATCAACACTCTGACGATAAATACCAATAGGCATACTATATTTTCTATCGGCATAATTCTCTATCGGGCCACGACCATAATATTCCACAGTTTCATATTTTCGGGGCATTGGTAACTGCATACCATATCGCAACATCTCAGGAACTTTTGTTTCGGGTGTTGTTTTCAGGCTTTGTGTCACTTTCACACTGCCATCGGCCGCAATAACATAGGTCATGAAGAGCGAAGCTTTTACTTGTCTCATTTCATACTCTGCTGTTACCACTACTGTATTGTTCTCAGATTTGGAATTAAAGGTTTTCAATTTGAACTCAGGTGCTCGCCAAACGCGTAATTTTTTCTGTAAATCGGCTCCAAAATCATTATCGGTCGGAGCACGCCAAAAATTAGGTTTAAATAATTCACCATCTTTCAATAAGTCCGATCCGCCAACGTTATATTTATTCATGAAACCATCACGACGACGAAACTCTACTGAAAAATCAGCGCCTTCTACTATCAAATAGTTTCGATCGTTATCACGAATTACAAGGTTCTCTATCTGAAGATGTTTTTGCTTGTATACCGATTGCTCCATCGACATCGGGACAGGTGGCGTCAAACACAACTGGTCATAGGCAACAATATGTCCGGCTGGAAGCAGTCCCTCACGATTGCGACTCATATATGTAACATTGAGTAACCACTCATGCTGATTATCAATCTGGCCGTAATTGATTGTAAAATCTTTATTCTGCTGAGGTTCAATATCTAAATCAGAAATTCGTCCGGTACGTACTACAATGCCGTCGGCAAGCAATTGCCACGCCATTTCATAGTCTGACAAATCTTTGAAAAAATTCTCGTTATAAATATTGACTATTCCGCTTTTTGCATCTTTCAATGTAGTCCATATATTTTGATAGTAATAACCTACCTCATACATGTGCGGATTGGGTATACGATCAGGACTTATAAGCCCATTATCACAGAAATTGAAATCGGAAGCATCATAGGGATTAAAGTCTCCTCCATAGCCATAAATTTCTACTCCGTTTTTGTTTTTCCAACGAATTGATTGGTCAACAAAATCCCAAATAAATCCACCTTGATAACTCGGATATTTTCTTACAAGATCCCAATATTCTTTGAATCCACCCTGAGAATTACCCATGGCGTGAGCATATTCACATTGTATAAGGGGCTTTGATGGATTCCCTTTACAATATTTATCACTATTATAGTAGTCACAATACATAGGACAATATATATCGGTGTACTCATTTTTTCCCGATTGTTCATATTGTACAGGACGAGACGGATCATATTTTTTTATCCAAGTATATACTTGCTTGAAATTCTCTCCAAAACCAGCTTCATTACCCATAGACCAAATAACGATACTTGGATGATTATAACCACGATACACATTACGTTGATTACGTTCCATGTGCGCAGTTGCATAATCGGCACGTGCGGCAAGAGTCTCTTTACCATAACCCATACCATGCGATTCTATATTTGCTTCTGCAACAACATACAAACCATATTTATCGCATAATTCATACCAACGATTATCATCGGGATAATGACATGTACGCACGGCATTGATATTAAAGCGTTTCATTATTTGTATATCTTGTTTCATTCGTTCCAACGATACAGCATATCCGTAATCGGGATCCATTTCATGACGATTGGCTCCTTTTATAAGTACCGGCTGACCATTTACACAGAATTGTCCGTTCTTCATTTCCACCTTGCGGAATCCAACTTTCTGAGGTATGACTTCCACTACTTTTCCATTATCTCCGAGTGTTGCATACAACGTGTAAAGATAGGACGTTTCGGCAGTCCACTTATGAGGATTTTCTATCTCCAATACAACTTTTTTCCCATTCGGTGCTTCGGATTCCGCCACTACATTACCCTGCGCATCGACCAAAGAGTATGAAACAGAACCACCTTTTCCCTGTGTTTCGATGGTAAGAGTCGCATTACGATATTCACTATCAAGATCGGGTGTAATATGTATATCATCAATGCGTTTCTTATTACGAGTATAAAGATAACAATCACGGCCTACTCCACAAAATCTGAAAAAATCCTGATCTTCGAGATAGGTACCATCACACCAACGAAAAACTTGAAAGGCAATAAGGTTTTTAGCTCCAGGTTTCAAATACGACGTAAGATCAAATTCCGCCTCTAATTTACTATCCTCGCTATACCCAACAAAACGCCCGTTTACCCACAAATAAATATTTGATGTTACCGAGCCGAAATGAGCAATAATACTCTTGCCTTTCCAATCGGCAGGGACTTCTATTTCTTTACGATAAGAACCAACATGGTTATTCTCGATGGGTATCTCTGGCGGATTATTTTTGAATTGCTCACGCCAGGCATATCCTATATTTAGATACTGAGGATCTCCGTAGCCATTAAGTTCCCAAATACCAGGAATGAACATTTTACCCCAACCTTTGTCGTTGAAATCTTTTTTCCAAAAATCCGTTGGACGCTGGTTGGCATTTTCCACCCAATTGAAATTCCATTCTCCATTGAGAGACATAAAATTTTCTGAATACTCTTTAATACCGATTTGTGCAGCATCAAAGGACTCATAAGCAAAATAATTTGCATGCATCGGAGCTCGATTTATCGCATTTACCTCCGGATTGAGCCATTCATCATTTTGCGCCTGCATCGCCACTACGAAACAAGTAAATAACAGATAGAAAGTTGTTCGTTTCATATATATAAAATTTAATGGATACTAAAATACATATCTTTATCGATAATTCCAAATATTGATACTTAGATTTTTTGTCGATTTACATTTCAATCATATACGAATATTTGATGACATATACTCAATAAAAAATTATAAAAACTACATGATTAGCGGAAAAATAGACATAAAAAGCGCGATACTCAATAGAATATCGCGCCAAATATGCTGTACAATTATAATTATTCAGCACTTTGTTCTGCAGAAACTTCAGCAGGATCTTCTGCAGGAGCAACTTCGGCAGCCGCGGCAGCCTCAGCAGCAGCTTTTTCTGCTTTTTTCTTTGCAACAGCTTCTGCAATAGTCTTATTCACCTCTTTTTCGGCCTCAAGACGTTTTTTTGCATCAGCAACTTTTGCATCATTGATTTTTGCCTTTACAGCATCTGTTGCAGATTGTTTTTTTGTCAACCAAGCATTGAAACGAACTTCAGCCTCTTCGGCAGAAAACGCTCCTTTTTTCACACCACCAAGCAAGTGCTTTTTTAACAATACACCTTGTGCCGAAAGAATTGTGCGAGCGGTATCGGTGGGTTGAGCACCGGTTTGCAGCCAATACAAAGCTCTATCGAAATCCAAATTTATTGTAGCAGGATTAGTGTTCGGATTATAAGAACCTATCCTTTCAATAAACTTACCATCACGTGGTGCCCTGCTATCGGCGATTACAATTTGATAGAACGGATAATCTTTACGACCGTGTCTTTGTAATCTAATTTTTGTTGCCATTTGAAATTTTGTTTATAGGTTAGTATTTTGCATTAGCGACGCAAAGGTACGATAAATGTTTTTAACACACAAATCCTCGACTATTTTTATATGAACTTTTTCCTGTTTTTCCTTTTTTTTATGTTATATAGGTCATTACACAATAAAATTTAACTTAATATTATATCTATTTCTAACGGAAATAGATATATTTGATTTCAAAAAATATATACTATGTACTATCGATATGTATTTTTAAGTATAATATTGATGTTAAGCACAACCACATTTGGGCAACGTGTCGGGTTGGTTTTAAGTGGTGGGGGCGCAAAAGGTATTGCTCATATAGGGATAATTAAAGCACTTGAAGAAAACAATATACCTATTGATTATATTGCCGGAACTTCAATGGGGGCTATAATCGGTGCTCTTTATTCGATGGGGTATACCACCGATGAAATGTTATCATTAATCAAGTCTGAAGATTTCATATCTTGGTCGACAGGCAGTATTGACACCAAATATCTATATTATTTTAGAGAACAAGAAAAAAGCCCTGAATTTATATCTTTCAAATTGGGAAAAAACAAGAGCCTGACCAATATATTGCCACAAAGTCTTATAAACCCATTACCCATGAATCTGGGCTTCTTATCCATATTTACTCAATATACTGCAGTATGTGATAGAGATTTCAACAAACTATTCGTTCCATATCGTGCCGTGGCCTCAAATATATATGACAAAAAGGCCATTGTATATAGAACAGGAGATTTGGGTGATGCCGTAAGAGCATCTATGACATTCCCATTAGTATTCAAACCTATCGAAATAGATAGTATTCCTATGTTTGATGGCGGTATCTATAATAATTACCCGGTAGATGTATTACAAAAAGATTTTTCGCCCGACTATATAATTGGAAGCAACGTTGCGAATATGCAAGAAGACAAATCAAATAAAGACATTGTAGGACAGATAGAAAGCATGATAATTCATGAGACCAATTATAATATTTCAGATGATATAGGAATATCAATACGTAGTGACTTACATGAATATGGATTACTTAATTTCCAAAAAGCCGATGAAATTGCCCAAAAAGGCTACGATAATGCCATATCTGTGATAACAGAAATAAAATCACACATTCCGAGAGAGGTAAGCTATGCTGAACTATCGGAGAAAAGGCGTAAATTCAAAGAAAAAATCACACCATTATCTTTCGACAAAGTCATTATATCGGGGAATAAAAACGAAGTTATAAACCGATACATCGAACGTCATTTTACAATAAAGGACAATGATACACTCAGCTACGAAGATGTAAAACGCTCATATTATAAATTACTATCCGATACGAAATTATCGGATTTAATACCTCATGGTATTTATAATAAAGAAACCGGCAGATATACCCTTTCTCTAAATGGTAAAATGCAATCGAAACAATCAATTGGTTTCGGCGGATATATTTCTTCCGGTAATACCAATCTTGTGTATCTCGATTTCAAATATCAAACATTGAAATTTTTATCGACAAACCTATTAGCAAACGGTTATTTAGGACGCTCATATTACTCGGGTCAACTGAATGTGAGATTTGAGCTACCAACAAGATACCCGACATATCTACGCCTCGATGGTGTAATTGCTCGTAAAAAATATTATGAAGGCGAGGAGTTGTTCAAAATTGAAGAACTACCAACATTTATTACCACAAACGAGAGCTACATCAAGACTGTTATAGGTATGCCTATCGGCATTCGCTGTAAAGCCGAATTATCGAGTGGGTATGGTTATCTGTGGGACACCTACTACCCCACAAATATATATGATTACACACAAGACGCAGATAAGAGTGCATATCACATAGGAATTACTTCGCTCGACATAGATTTTAATACACTAAATATGCCTTTATACCCTACCGAGGGAAGCCGATTCCGAGCTCTTGGCTCTGTCGTATATGGGAAAGAGCAATACACGCCTGCTTGGAAAACAGGAGAAGAAAAATTCCGTACATGGGTACAATTATTACTACATGCGCAACATTATTTTTCACTGCATAGGCAAATATCGTTAGGCATTATGGGAGAAGTGGTCGCATCGTCCAAAACAAGACTTCTCAGCTATACCGGCACTATCGTACAAGCTCCGGGATTCACCCCCACCCCTCATAGTAAAATGAGTTTTAATGAAGCATTTCACGCAAATCAATATGTCGCCGGAGGAATTATTCCGATATGGAAACCAATAAAAAACATGCAACTAAGAGGAGAATTCTACGCATTTTCCCCTTTCCACAAGATATTACGAGCAGAGAATCATAAGGCCATATACGCAAACGGATTCTTTACTCATGTCGAATTTCTTGGTGAAATATCTTTAATTTACAAACTTCCCTTTGCTACACTTAGCGCTTATGGAAATTACTATTCATATCCAAGCAAAAATTGGAATTTCGGAATTTCATTGGGTTTCCTTATATACAATCCCAGATTCTGGGGCAACTAATATTTTGTAACCACCTCATACATAGAGCACAAATATTTTCTAAGATAAATTCCGTGAATTTTCTTTGAAAAAAAAACGAAATAGTATTGCCAGTAACAAAATTATATCTATCTTTGCAGTCGAAAAATGGCTCCGTAGCTCAACTGAATAGAGCATCTGACTACGGATCAGAAGGTTACAGGTTTGAATCCTGTCGGAGTCACTTTTTAATAATGTGTTTTCATAATGGGACGGCTCCGTAGCTCAACTGAATAGAGCATCTGACTACGGATCAGAAGGTTACAGGTTTGAATCCTGTCGGAGTCACAAAGAAAAAGACGATCATTAACGATCGTCTTTTTCTTTGTTAAAAATCTAATAAAACAAAATCATTACATATATTCTTGACATCAAGCCTATAATTAGAGCCGAGATATACAAAAATATTATGTACCTTTACACCAATTACGTTTATCGATGCAAATTATCGAACCAAATACAAATATTGCCTTTACCGAAATTACTGCAACAATCGGTTTTTTTGATGGCGTACATATCGGACATCGCTCTTTACTAACGGACGTGAACAGCATAGCTCAAAAAGAATGTTCTACTTCGGGTGTAATTACATTCAAAGAGCATCCGCAAAAAATTCTTACAGGCAGAGATATGCCTTTAATAACATCTCTTGATGAACGTCTTATAAAATTAGCATCGACAGGAATAAACTACTGTATACTTCTCGATTTCACACCCCAAATATCAAAGATGTCCTCTAAAGAATTTATTCAATATATACGAGACAACTTCAAATTGAAACATCTTATTATTGGGTATGACCATCGTTTCGGGCACAACCGCAATGAAACGCCCGATGATTATAAACGCAATGGTTATGAATTAGGTGTAAATGTATCACAATCGAGAGCTTGTATGCCCAATGGAGTAAAAGTAAGTTCTTCGGTCATACGCAAGTTGCTGATATCTGGTAAAATAACCGATGCAAACATATTACTCTCCGAGAATTATTGTATAGAAGGGTGCGTTATAAAAGGAGAACAATTAGGTAGACGCATAGGGTTTCCCACAGCCAATATTTTGAGCAAAAGCCAAGAAAAAATTATTCCTGCCAATGGTGCTTATGCTGTACGTATACATATTCCGGGTGATAATGTATATAATGGTATGCTCAATATAGGAACACGTCCTACTATTACAAATACAAATGAACGAAGTATCGAAGTAAATATTTTTGATTTTGACAGAGCAATTTACAACGAAAATATCAAAATAGAATTTATCGCATATATACGACCCGAGCAATGCATGGACAGTATAGAATCTCTACAAAAACAATTACACAAAGACAAAGAGGTTGCTCTCAAAATATTATCATAATCAATAATTAATCTATAGTACAATCAGCCCCCATTTATGCAAAATGGGGGCTGATATTTATATGTACTATCTATTATTCGTAACTCGACCCATCGAAACAATGTGTACATATACATTCTTTGGGCAGACCAATAGATTCGACAAGTGTTTCGAGAGGATTGAATTTCAGTGATGTAATTTTTAATTGACGACGAATCTCTTCTACCATACGATTGTATTCCGGCGAATCGGTTTTGATATATGCTTCGAGATTTTTGTCATGCGCCCCTTCAAAATTCTGAATTATACGACGAGTAATAAGTTCTAGTTCTGATTTAGAGGCTGTAAAATTTACAAACTTACATGGATACACAAGAGGAGGACAGCTGATACGCATATGCACTTCTTCGGCACCATAACGGTACAGGTCTTTCACATTATCACGCAATTGCGTACCTCGCACAATAGAGTCATCACAAAATACCACCTTTTTCCCTCTGATAAGAGCCGGATTCGGAATCAGTTTCATTTTAGCAACCAATTCACGAAGTTCCTGTGTCGGAGGAGTAAAACTGCGTGGC
Source organism: Bacteroidales bacterium (assembly GCA_045606385.1). Classification (GTDB taxonomy): domain Bacteria; phylum Bacteroidota; class Bacteroidia; order Bacteroidales; family UBA11471; genus Caccoplasma. The sequence continues at coordinate 13,855 of JAZURX010000015.1, forward strand.
CACGTAGGTGTATATTTCACAATTCCTCGTTTATAAGGTATACGTTTACCCACAGCATAACCAAGAGCCATACCTATACCGGAATCGGGTATGCCTGATACAAAATCGACGTTACTATCGTCTTTTTCACCCATTGCACAACCACACTTAAAACGCACTTCTTCTGCATTTTTTCCTTCATACACACACGATGGATAGCCATAATAAACCCACAAGAATGAGCAAATCTGCATTTTCTTATTAGGTTTGCGCATTTGTATATAACCATCAGCAGTAAGGCGAACCACTTCACCCGGGCCTATGTTATATTCTACCTCATAGCCAAGATTTGGGAAACTACAAGTTTCGGACGAAACTGCATAACCATCAAGCCCTCGTCCAATATGTATCGGAGTACGTCCATACTTATCACGCGCGGCTATGATACCATCTTCGGTAAGCAACAACATAGAGCATGATCCTTTCAACTTACGTTGAACATTCTCTATACCATCAACATAATCTTTACCTTGTGAAATAAGAGATGCTATAAGTTCTGTTTGGTTTGTAATACCATTGCTATGCTCGCAAAAATGTTGTCCCGATTCGAGTAATTCTTTTTCCAAATCAGGTAAATTATTCACTTTGGCTACAGTAACAATAGCAAATTTACCCAAATGACAACTAAATATAATGGGTTGCGCATCGGTATCGCTTATAATTCCGACTCCGGATTTACCTGAAAAAGTTGGTAAATCCGGTTCGAATTTAGTACGAAAATATGAATTTTCGATATTGTGAATAGAGCGCGTAAAATAGCCGTTATCAAAGGTTGCCATACCGGCTCGTTTTGTGCCGAGATGAGAATTGTAGTCGACGCCATAAAATAGGTCTGCAACACAATCCGTTTTTTTTATGGTTCCAAAAAAACCGCCCATAGTTATTATACGTTATAGATATAAATTTTATTTCTTTAAATTTTCAATCCATTTACGGGCATTTACAAAAGCTTCAATCCAAGGAGTCACTTCATCAGCCTTTCTATTTTCGGGATAGAAACCACACTGCCATGGGAATATTGCTCGTTCAAGGTGCGGCATCATTGCCAAATGACGACCATCTGCCGATGCTATACCTGCGACAGCAAATGGAGAGCCATTGGGGTTAGCAGGATATGCATCGTAACTATATTGCGCTACGACATTATAGCGTTCTATTTCATACGGGAAATAGAATTTACCTTCACCATGAGCTACCCAAATTCCTAATTTCGTTCCCGAAAGAGAACCAAACATCACAGAATTGTTTTTGGGAATGGTAAGGCCCACAAACTCCGACTCAAATTTATGAGAATCGTTATGTAACATACGAGGTTTTGAGTCATGTTCGGGTGTCAATAAGCCCAGTTCTACCATCAACTGACAACCATTACATATACCAAGGCTCAATGTATCGGGACGTGCATAGAAATTATCGAGTACTTTCTTGGCCTTCTCATTCCACAAGAAACCTCCTGCCCAACCTTTAGCAGAACCAAGGACATCTGAATTTGAGAAACCTCCACAATATACAATCATATTCACATCTTCGAGTGTTTCTCGACCACTGGTAAGATCTGTCATGTGAACATCTTTTACATCGAAACCGGCAAGATATAGTGAATAAGCCATCTCTCGGTCGCCATTGACACCTTTCTCTCGAATTATAGCAGCTTTAAGACCCGAGGGTTTACGACGATCTGCCGAAATTCCATATTGCTCAAGAGTACCTGTAAAAGATTTAGCAAATTTGTATTGTATCGGTTGCTCTTTATAATTATGGAAACGGGCTTTTGCCTGAGTATCTCCACTTTGTTTACGATCGAGCAGATAAGACGACGAATACCACACATCACGCAAATGATCTATACCGAATTGGTATTGAACACCATCTTTGGAAACCATAATATGACGTTCGTTACACGGGTGAGCAATGAGAGCATACCCAACACCGGCTTCGGTAAGTATTTTTTCTACAACTTTACGATCTCTCACCTGTATAAGGACACCGGGATTTTCACTGAAAAGTAATTTTACAATATCTTTTTCTGTAACTTTATCAAGATTTACGTCAAGACCGCCTTCGACATTTGCAAAGTTCATTTCAAGTAAAGCTGTAATCATACCTCCGGCCGAAATATCATGGCCGGCAAGAATCAAATCATTTGCAATAAGTTCTTGTATCGCAGCAAATGCAGATGCAAAATATTCACTATCACGCACTGTGGGAGCCTCACTGCCAATCTTATTCAATGACTGAGCAAAGGCCGAGCCACCTAACGAAAGTGGCGCAAAAGAGAAATCTATATAATATATAGATGTACGATTGTCGCGTACTAGCACAGGTGAAACAACTTTCTTTACATCACTAACCTCGGCTCCGGCAGAAATAATAACAGTGCCCGGTGAATAGACTTTCTCATCGCCATATTTTTGCGTCATAGAAAGGCTGTCTTTTCCGGTAGGAATATTTATACCCAATTCGCATGCAAATCTACTACAAGCCTCAACAGCCTTATATAAACGAGCATCTTCACCTACATTTTTACAAGGCCACATCCAGTTAGCACTTAATGATACACTATCCAAACCTTCAGCGAGAGGCGCCCACACAATGTTTGTAAGAGCTTCTGCAATAGAAAGAACAGAACCTGCCGCCGGATCTATCATAGCAGCCTGTGGTGCATGTCCTATAGACGTCGCTATACCAGCTTTACCTCTATAATCGAGAGCTACGACACCACAGTCACTCAATGGCAATTGAATTTCTCCCTGACATTGCTGACGCGCAACCTTTCCGGTAACCGAACGGTCGACTTTATTGGTAAGCCAATCCTTGCAGGCTACGGCTTCAAGTTGTAATACATTTTCGACATATTGATGCAAGTCCGCCACATTATAATCGACATCTTGATATGTTTCATCAATGGTTTCATCACGCATAATTGTACGAGGAGCTTTACCAAACATATCTTCCATAGCCAAATCAATGGGTTTAACTCCATCAGCTTGCTCAAACACAAAACGGTGATCATCTGTTGTTTCTCCCACAACATACATAGGAGCTCGTTCACGCTCGGCAATACGGCGCACATGTTCGAGATCTTTCTCGCCTATAAGCATACCCATACGTTCTTGGCTCTCATTTCCCACAATTTCTTTTGCCGAAAGCGTAGGATCGCCAACCGGTAATTCCGCCATATCGATTTTACCTCCGGTAGACTCTACAAGTTCGGAAAGTGCATTGAGGTGCCCGCCTGCGCCATGGTCATGTATCGACACAATAGGGTTACCATCGCTCTCGGCAAGAGCACGGATAACGTTTGATACACGTTTTTGCATTTCGGGATTTGCACGCTGAATAGCATTCAATTCTATAGCGTTGGCATACACACCGGTTTCAACAGAAGATACTGCACCGCCACCCATACCAATTCTATAGTTATCACCACCCATGACCACCACTTTTTCGCCGGGTTTCGGGTCACCTTTCAATGCATCTCTCACAGTTCCAAAGCCAACACCACCGGCAAGCATGATGACCTTATCATAAGCAAATTTTTTATAATTTTCTGCATGTTCGAATGTAAGCAGAGAGCCACAAATCATCGGCTGGCCAAATTTGTTTCCGAAATCAGATGCACCATTCGACGCTTTTACCAATATTTGCTCGGGCGTCTGATACAGCCATTTACGAGCAGGCATAGCACCATCTTCCCACTCACGACCTTCTTCACTGCGAGGATAAGATGTCATATACACAGCCGTACCGGCAATAGGCAGACTTGCTTTACCTCCACCAAGACGGTCTCTAATTTCACCGCCTGTACCGGTAGCAGCGCCATTGAATGGTTCTACCGTAGTAGGGAAATTATGAGTCTCGGCTTTAAGCGAAATTACGGTATCAATATCTTTTATTTCAAAATAATCGGGCTTATCTTGCGATGCCGGAGCAAATTGTTCTACAACAGGACCTTTATTGAATGCCACGTTGTCTTTATAAGCAGAGACAAGACGATTGGGGTTTTCTTGAGAAGTCTTTTTTATGAGTTTGAAGAGTGATAATTCTTTCTTCTCTCCGTCAATGACAAATACACCATTGAAAATTTTATGACGACAGTGTTCCGAATTTACCTGCGAAAAACCAAACACCTCACTATCTGTAAGTTTACGGCCAAGTTTTCCGCTTAAATCGTTAAGATATTCAACCTCATCAGTACTTAAAGCCAAACCTTCTTGCTGATTGTATGCAACAATATCATCAATATAGACTATTTCATCGGGCTTTTTATTGATTTCAAACACTTTTTGATCAACACCATTATACATGCGCTGCAACATGGTATCATACTCAACATCGGCATTGGGGACAGGGATATACTCCTCGATACGTAAAATACCTGAAAGTCCCATATTCTGAGTAATTTCGACTGCATTTGTACTCCAAGGGGTTATCATCTCTTTTCGCGGGCCGACAAAGCATCCATTAAGAGATTGTTCCTCAAGCATTTCAGAACCGCCGAAAAGCCAATTAAGTTTCTCGACATCTTGAGTTGTTAATTGATGTGCTACATCTACAGCAATAATGTGCTGTTCCGGATTTTTGAAGAAAATGACCATTTTTCTACTTATTTTATTTTGTATACTTCTACAATAAAAAGAGACTTATAGATGAAACCTAATTGTGTGCAAAAATAATGAAAAGAGACGGGATAGACAGCATAAAAGAAAAACTATTTTTTAGAAAATCGACAATAATTACATATCTTTGTCCTCAAAACGGCGATTATACATCAGAACCGATGATAATACTCGTAAAGGTACGATATTATTGACTTCATGCCGAGCCAACAAATATGACTACAGCAGAATTACTAATATACATTATAATCAAAGGAATAACCATTGGCATTTTAATATCGGCGCCAATGGGTCCCATAGGTGTATTATGTATTCAACGGACACTCAACAAAGGTCGACGCTCGGGTATAGCCACAGGTATGGGGGCTTCTGTATCCGACTTATTCTACGCACTGCTTACAGGCTTCGGAATGTCCATTGTCATCGATTTCATAGAAACAAACGAATCTATTATTCAAATAATAGGCAGTCTTGTACTCACTGGTTTTGGAATTTACCTATATAGGCAGAATCCGGCTCGAAATATCCGCAAACGACTTACTCAAAAAGATTCATTTATACAGGATTTTTCCACTTCATTTCTACTTACATTATCTAACCCACTGATTTTATTCTTATTTATAGGTTTATTTGCAAGGCTTAATTTCTTTCTTCCCGAAATGAGTACTTGGCATTATATTATAGGATATGCATCTATTATAGGGGGAGCGATATTGTGGTGGCTAACTATCACCTTTTTCATAAACAAGGTGCGCAAAAGATTTAATTTGAGAAGTTTATGGTTGATAAACCGGGCTATAGGTATAATTATAATCACTATGTCTTTGATAGGTTTTGGACCAGGTATAGCTGATTACATCATTAAATAAATCCATTGTACCTAAAACTTTATAAATATATTTTTGTTATTGAAATTGAGACAGTCTCATTTAATAATTAATTTAAATTAGATACTAAAATGAAACGATTAACACCTCTCCTACTTATTTTATTGGCACTTGCATCATGCCAAAAGGATCCTGACACATCAGAACTTTCAGGGAATTTTTTTGTATATACCGGATATGATACAAGCGAAAATTTTGGAGATTTTGAAACCTACTATCTTCCCGATAGTATATTATTAATAACATCAAGCAAAACACCTACTTATTGGAAAGATGAACGGGCACAATTATTGCTATCGACCGTGATATCCAACATGGATAATTGTGGCTATGTAAGAGTCGCCGATAAAGAAGATGCCGACCTTGGTATACAGTTAAGCTATATCGAAAGTACTTATTATTTCACCAATTACAGCAACCCTTATTGGTGGTGGGACTACCCCGGATACTGGTATCCCGGATACTGGGGAAATTGGTGGGGAGGCTGGTATTACCCTTACGCTGTAACATATAACTATACTACCGGATCGATGTTGATGGAAATGATAAAACTCGACACGGAAGCAAAGAAATTGCCTATTATATGGAATGCATATATGTCGGGGCTACTCTACTCATCAAGCAATATCAACATAAAGTTGGCTGCCAATGCCATAGATCAAGCATTCGAACAATCATCATATCTTGAAAAATAAAAAGAAGTATACAATGAAAACAAAATATACAACCCGATTGCGTATAGTCGCAATATGCGCTATAGCATTACTACTACCATCAATTGGTATGGCTCAAGAGAATATTAAAAGGGGATATGCCGGTATCGATTGGCAATTCAATGGAGCCATTGGCAACGGATTTGCCGAAGGTGCCAGTGGTTGGGGTATGAATTTCGAAGGCGGATATTATTTTACACCCAACTTAGGAATGGGAATGTTCCTCTCGTTCCACACGAACAACCAATATATAGAAACCCAAACATTGAATTTATCTGCATCATCGGCTTTGACCACAGATCAACAACATTCTCTATACCAACTACCCTTCGGTATTGATGTTCGTTATCGCTTTATGCCCGAAAAATTATTTATTCCATACGTCGGAGTAAAAATGGGTCCGGAATATTGCCGTATGACAACTTATTACAATGTTTACAGCAGTGATAGAGATAAATGGGGATTCTATATATCTCCCGAAATAGGCGCAACAATCTATCCTATGAAAAGTAAAATGTTTGGGTTCCATATAGCTATGTATTATGCATATGCCACCAATCACAACAGCCTGCTTATATACGATTTTAATGGCCTTAATAACATAGGATTCCGTTTAGGTGTTGCATTTTAGTAAAGAATATTTATAAAAAGCCGGGTACAATTGAGATTTATGTTGTATCCGGCTTTTTATATCTACTACTTATTAATATTTACTGATGATATATATCTTTAACCTGCAATTGCAAGAAACGATTACCTTTAAAATCATTTTCTTCAATTGTATAACAAAGATCAAATGAAGATCCACCTCTCAAATGTTCAAAATGCTCTTTTCCTTGACCAAATGCGATACCACTTATCCTCACTCCCGAATGTCCGTCCCGCACATCAAGTTTCAAATGTTCTTGGTTACGTCCCACAAGACGACTATTACAATCGTACACGTCATGTGTCGAAAATATGGGTTTAAGATTTCCCGGTCCCATAGGATTGAATTGTCTCAATTTTTCATAAAATTCTTTATTTATTTCATCGAAACGCAATTCCATATCTATGTCTATCTGCTGCACAGTCTGCTCCTGAAGGATATTCTCGGCAACGTATGCCTCAAATCGAGTAGTGAATTCTGCTATATTTTCTTCTTTAAGCGACAATCCCGCAGCATAGGTGTGACCACCAAAATTTTCGAGCAAATCACGACATGACTCGATAGCCTTATATACATCAAAACCTTGTACCGAACGGGCCGAACCTGTTACCAAATGATTGGCTTCGGAATAGGTAAGAACTACCGAGGGGCGATAATACAACTCGGTAAGACGCGATGCCACAATTCCAATTATTCCTTTATGCCATTCTGGATTATATATAACGATAGATTTACAATCATTAAAATCGACGCGGTGTTCGAGTAATACTCGAGCCTCCTCGGTTACTTTTTTATCAAGTTCCTTGCGAGTTTCGTTATACTGATTGATGTTTTGACTTTTTTCTTGAGCTGTAACAGAATCATTCGCCACCAAAAGATCTACGGCTTCTTTCCCCGACTGCATTCGCCCGGAAGCATTGATACGCGGACCTATTTTGAAGACAATATCACTTATTGTAATTTCTTTGTCTTTAAGACCACATATTCCAATAATTCCTGCAAGTCCACAACTGGGATTCTGATTGATATATTTAAGGCCATGATAAGCCAATATACGATTTTCATCTGTAATCGGGACAATATCTGAAGCGATGCTTACCGCAACCAAATCAAGTAATGGGTACAAGTATTCTTTTTCATCAATATTATTTTTACGACAAAAACCTTGAATCAATTTAAACCCTACACCACAACCCGAAAGATGTTCGTATGGATAGCGATCATCTTCACGTTTGGCATCAAGGACAGCTACAGCATCAGGTAATTTTGCATCGGGAACGTGATGATCACATATAATAAAATCAATACCCTTCGCTTGCGCATATGCCACCTTTTCTACGGCTTTGATGCCACAATCCAATGTTATAACAAGAGTAAAACCATTTTCAGCAGCATAATCTATGCCTTTCAAAGAAATACCATATCCCTCATCATACCTATCGGGAATATAATACTCAAGATTGAAATAGCCATACTTTCTCAAAAAAGAGTATACCAAGGCTACAGCCGTAGTACCATCAACATCATAATCACCATATATAAGTATTTTTTCGTTATTATACATGGCATTATTGAGACGCTCTACAGCTTTATCCATATCTGTGAGCAGGAATGGATCATACAAATCTTCCAACCGAGGATGGAAAAATCTTTCAGCTTGTTCTTTTGTCTTGACCCCTCGTTGTACAAGAAGCGTACATATAGCAGGACTGATTGACAGGGTCTCTGCCAATCTCTCTTTTGCTCGTTCGTCTTCTTCGGTAAGGGGCACGTAATTCCATTTGCTTACCATTATATATTGTTTTATTTTTTCGGAAACCGAAAGCGCACGACATAACGGTATATAGTCCTATCCATCGGGTGTATTTTTTGCAATACTTAATAATATAATGGTCGTACGCGACGCAACAGATTTTGCGAGTGTAAAGATAGGAAATTCTTCTCGAATAAAAGAGTATATATATCTATAAAAAATTAAAAAATATAGCGAGAGAAATTATCATAAAAGCAATAAACAATGATACAGAGAATTATGCCATAAAAAAATAGTGCCGAGAGACAATCCCTCGGCACCAATATATATAAGCAGATTATTCTATCCTTTCGATATACGCCAACACGTCCCCTTTAGAAACGAAAGCTCCTTGTTTTGCCATGACCTCTATGATACGGCCATTGAAATTGGCCGGTACAACTTCGTGAGTACCCCATGTTGTGGCAATATAACAGAATCTGTCCTCCGGAGAATATTTTCGACCCACTTCTGGGGGCATTGACGGATTGACAACATCTATTTCCCATAAAATCTGACCTTTTTCGGTAGCAGTAATAGGCTCGGCTTTTGCACGTTTCAATTTTTTTACATCTTCTTCAGAAAATCCTTTTCCTAATAATGCAGACTCTTTCGCCCTCTGCAAATCGGTTTCAAAGCGTTTTTTCGCCACTCCCGACTTATAATCACGATATTGACGGTCATGCATAGCAAGTTCGAATAGTTCTTCATCATCATCACCAAGTTCCCAACCGTTCTCTTCCATTTCTTTACGATACTCATCGAGTTGATCGGGATAATATTTTTGAGGATCTTCATCCGTAAATTCCAAGCCGTTATTATGAGCCAACTCTACTATTTCCGGTGCTAATTCACCCGGTAGACGACCACTCTTACCCAAAATCATACCCCAAGTGTTATTATCGATCATCGACCATCGTGGTTCTCCTTTCACCATCGACATAACATTCATTAGTGCAACATTCTTTACATATTGACTGAATGGTGTCACCAATGGAGGATAGCCTAATTTCGGCCATACGTATTCAACTTCATCAAACAGCATCAACAATAAATCGTCTAATGAAAGTTCTTGCTTGTTTTGCGATTTCAGAATAAGATTTATGCCAGAATGTACACCTTTGAGATCGGCCATCATAGAGCCCATCATACCTCCAGGTAATCCGCTCTTAAGTAATAATGACGACATATGTTTATTGGTGGGATCGATAAAATATCCCAAGAAATCATCAATAAATTCTTGCGTCATAGCACGAGCCTTCATATAGGCTTTCATATTGATCTCGGGAACAATAAACCCTTTATCTTTAAGCATAGCCTGCACCGAAATTACATCGGGGTGAACTTTTCCCCACGACAGAGGCTCCATTGCCACATCTATAATATCAGCGCCATTTTCACATACTTCGAGAATTGATGCCATTGAAAGTCCGGGACCACTATGACCATGATATTGTATCAACACCTCGGGGTGCTTTTCTTTTATACTTTTAGTCAATCGGCCCAACATACCGGGACGACCAATTCCTGCCATATCTTTGAGGCATATTTCGGGTGCACCTGCTTCTATCAGTTCATCTGCGATACGAGAATAATACTCTACAGTATGCACCGGTGAATGTGTTATGCACAATGTAGCTTGTGGTATCATGCCCCCTTCCAATGCATACTTGATAGAAGGTATAATATTCCGAGTTTCATTCAAACCGCAAAATATACGGGTAATATCTACTCCTTGCGCGTGTTTCACCTTGTACATAAGACGACGCACATCTGACGGAACAGGATACATACGTAAAGCATTCAGACCACGGTCGAGCATGTGGGTCTTTATACCTACTTCATTAAATGGTTTTGTAAATGCACGCACAGCCTTATTGGGGTTTTCTCCATAAAGCAAATTCACTTGCTCGAATGCGCCACCATTAGTTTCTACACGAGCAAAACAACCCATTTCGATAATTAGAGGAGCTATTCTTTCCAACTGATCAACTCTCGGTTGATATTTACCGGAAGATTGCCACATATCCCGATATACGAGACTAAATTTGATTTCTTTCTTCATGATATTTTCAATATGAAAGTAAAGTATTAGGTCAACACACAAATTTAGAAAATTTTTTTGATTATATACTACTTTTGCATAAATTTTTAAGGAAAAAAATTACGGATTATCAACACAAAATATAAGAGTCACTTTTCTTACAAAGTGACTCTTATAT
>JAZURX010000016.1:0-100437 GCA_045606385.1 Bacteroidales bacterium
ACATGGCTACGATCCGACTTCCTCTCTGACAGGTAGTGTTTCTAAATATTGAATTGGTATCCGATAAAATAAAAACAATATGAAAAAACTCTTCTCGTTGATATTATTTTCGTTCTTATTTTTGTCGAGCAACATACTCGCACAAGAACAAGTATTGAAAATTTCAGGTCTCATCAGCGACTCCTCCGGCAATCCGGTTGCAGGAGCGACAGTCAAAGTAAAAGAGACTACGGTCGCAACCATCAGTGACGGAAGCGGGCAGTTTACCATTGCTGTTCCGCAACAAGAGTCTACTCTTATCGTATCATTTCTCGGATACCGCACAAGTGAGGTAAAAACCAAACGCGGACAACATGAAATAAAAATTACACTCGAAGAAGATGCCCAGCAACTCGACGACGTAGTGGTAGTAGGCTATGGTACACAGAAAAAATCATCGCTAACCAGTTCGGTAGAAGTTGTACGAAGTGAAGATCTGCTACGTATGCCGGTAATGAACGTTAATGAGGCTCTTGTTGGATTAGTGGCCGGAGTTTCGGTTCAAAACTCCACCGGCGACCCCAGCTCGGGGAAAGAATCGGACATACGCATACGCGGTATAAATGGCACACCGCTTTTGGTTATAGACGGAGTACCTCGTTTTGGAGAAAACACATCTGATGGTGAGATGAGACTATCGGACCTCAATCCTGATGATATAGAAAGCATCTCTATGCTCAAAGACGGAGCCGCAGCAGCCGTATACGGTGCCCGTGCAGCAAATGGTGTAATTCTCGTCAAGACCAAACGTGGAAACGACAATCAAAAAGTTCGCATCAACTACCGAGGTCAATTCAATATGCAACAAGCCACCTGCCTACCCGATTTCCTCGATGCAACAGAATTTGCAACACTTTATAATCGAGCCGTTGATGCTCGTGGCGACGATGTTTACGAGAAATATGACCTCGAAGCAATCAAAAACAATCCTAACGTATATGGTAATGAAAATCTGCTCGATTACCTCGACAAATTTGGCTTCACTACTTTGCACAGTGTATCGGTAGCAGGCGGAAACAAATTTGTAAAATACTATGTATCGGGAGGATATACCCACATGAAGGGTCTATATTCAGGTATCGGTCGCGACCGCTTTACATACTCAGCAAAACTCGATGCCAACCTGGCTCGCGGACTTACTTTATCGCTCGACCTCACAGGTAATCGGTCGAACAATAAAAACACCAGCTATACCACTATCGATGCAGCATATGCGTTTTCTCCATTACAGGTATTACGCTTCACAAGTGGTGAATTAGCGAGTCTCAACGGAGGCAACCCCTTATTGGCTGTCGACGGCTTAGGCGGATATACTCGCAATAAAACCAATTTCAATACACTATCGGCAACACTCAACTACGAATTCAAATACCTGAAAGGCCTATCGATTTACCTTAGGGCCACTATCGACAACAACAACTCGATAAAAACTGACTTCAGCAGCCCGCAAACACTGTACCTATACGACAAAGACTCCGAAGAAATAAGTGAAGATCCCCTTACCACCTATCCTACCGCAAAAATATCACTCTCACAACGAGACCAATTTGTCGATAACAAACTCTTCGAAGGCGGTATCAATTATGCACAAACATTCCGAGAACATCACGATTTTACAGGTATGTTGGTCATAAACTACCAAGATTATCGTAATCGCTACCTCACTGGTGTAAACAACGACCTGCCGGGAAAATATCCCGAAGTGATAGGCACTGCCACCGACAGCAAACTCATCGGCAACGAATATTTCTACCAAAGGGCATCTCTCATAGGTCGCTTTACTTACGGATTCGACAACAGATACTTTGTAGAGACAAGCTTTCGTGTCGACGGCTCCACAAAGTTGCCTGAAGACAATCGTTGGGGGTTCTTCCCCACCGTATCCGCGGCATGGAATATTTCAAATGAAGCATTCTTCAAATCTTGGAGTCAACCCGTTATTTCCAATCTTAAAGTTCGTGGCTCCACCGGCCTGCTGGGGCGCGATGCCGTACTTACTGACTACGGATACCTCATGAACTATATTTACACAGTAAACTCGGGCTACCAAATCGGCGGTAACTTCAAGCCGGGTATCATTACAGATCCCAACAGTTTTCCAAATACCGACCTTCGTTGGGAAAAAAGTCATGACTACAACGTAGCGGTAGATGCCGGATTTTGGAAAAATCGTTTTGCAGTAACCTATGAGTATTATTGGCGATTCAAGACCGATATGCTTACTTACGCACCCACATACCTGTATCCACCCTCGGCAGGCACCGGAGGTAACGTACCATACGTCAACTTCGGCAAAATCAAAGCATGGGGTTGGGACCTCACCATCAATCACAAAAACAGTGTAGGTCAATTCAAGTACGACATTGGTATCACACTGTCAAAAACATTCGATAAAGTACTTGACTACGGAGATGAATCATCTGTGGTCGAACACCAACGCCGCAAAGGTCGTAGCAGCCAATTGTGGTTACTATACCAATCGGACGGGTTATTCCAATCCTGGGAAGAGATCGCCAATCTGCCTTACGATCAAGACGGATACGGTAACACCACACTTGCACCGGGCGACATCAAATACAAAAATGTCGATGGCGACGGAGCTATTACAGCCAACGACCGAGTATACATCAAGAGTTCGGCATACCCCGATTTCTCGATGAGTCTCAGTCTCGGAATGAGTTATAAAGGGTTATTTGTCAACGCCATGCTACAAGGTGTCACCGGATACAGCCAGCGCATCAACGAATTATATACCCTCGAAAGTAGCAGTTTACAACGATTCCAACGTTATCATCTTACCGATACATGGACCGAAGAAAATCCCGATGCGACCTATCCGCGTGTGAAATTTGCATCGAAAAACGATAACAACCGTCGCGAATCAGACTATTGGATACGTAATTGCAACTATTTACGTCTGCGATCTCTCACTATAGGTTATGCACTACCTGCAAAATTGCTCAAAAAGAAAAAAATCAACGCCATGAGCATTTCACTGCAAGGCAGCAACCTCTTTACCATATCTTCACTTGAAGGCGGTATCGACCCCGAATCGCTTCGTGGTTACCCCATACAACGTTCATACGGTGTAACGCTCAATTTTGGTTTCTAACCTATAATACACTATCCGATGAAAAAGTTCCTATACACAATACTTATTGTCGGCTCAATTATCTCCACACAATCGAGCTGCAACGACCTGTTCGAGTCCATTCCAAATGACAAATTGGCCGAAGAATCGATATGGAACGATCCATTACTCCTCGACGAGTATGTATTACCCTGGTATCGTAATATGGACAACGGGTTCTCCACATACGTTACCACCATTATGAAAGGTATCGGACGTGAATATGAACCATGGTATGGCGACCAACTCACAGTAAGTCGTTCCGACTGGTACAATGCCGACTACGGCGATATATTACGGAGCAGTCAGCAAGAGTTGACCACTCGCGGACGCACAAAATGGAGTGGATTTTACACACAGATACGCTCTATAAACATCTTGTTGCAAAATGCAGATAAGATACCCGATGGTGCTCAGAAAAATCGTATCTTGGGAGAAGCCCACTTCTTCAGAGCATATTACTATTACCTGTTACTGCGTATGTATGGCGCTCCCATAATCCTCACCGAGCCCTACGATCCGCTCACCGACACGCGACAACTCTCGCGTACCACCTACGAAAAAACGGTGGAATTTATCACTGAAGAAGCCGACATGGCTGCCGCACTTCTCGGAGCACCAACCGATGCCGATGCCGGACGTGCAACCAAAGGCGCAGCGTTCATGCTCAAAGCCAAAACTTATATGTGGGCTGCCGGCATCAAATTTCAAAATAAACAGGAAGACTATCTCGGATTTCCCGATGATCGCAGCAAAGAGATGTACACACAAGCAGCCATAGCATACGACTCCTTGCGTAACCTCAACCAATACACATTGGTACCTATCAACGCAACAACTCGCGACGGCATAGTCAAAGAGTATCACGAAATATTCCTAACCAAGAACAGCCAAGAATCGATATGGGAAGTACAACATAACGATGACGGCGATTTTGCCGAAGGCTTTGGTCACAAACTCGATCGCGAAACTGCACCACCTTCATGCTATGGAACATTTGCAGCATATGTTCCTACTCAAAATCACGTCGATGAATATCGTACCATCAGCGGACAACCGATAGAGACCGCCACCGACTACGACGAGAACAATCCGTACGAAAATCGCGACTACCGCTTCTACGCTAATATTTTGTATAACGGCGCACAATTCAAAGGTAAAACTCTCGAAATACACTACCTATATCCATCGCCTTCGAGTAAAAATTACACACGCGGTGTCGACCTCGAAGTATATGGCTCGTCCGAAACAGCATCATACACCCGCACAGGATACTATATGCGTAAATTTACACGCGAATCACAAGCCATCGATACCGACGATACATACGCAAGTAGCCAGAACTGCATACTATGGCGATATGCCGAGGTACTGCTCGACTATGCCGAAATCGATTATCGATTGGGGCGTACCGCCGACGCCATGGACAAACTCAACCAGATTCGCAGACGTGTACACATGCCCGAATACGAAACTATCACATGGGACGATATCGTAAACGAACGTCGCGTAGAGATGGCGTTCGAAAAAACCACCTATTGGGACCTTATAAGATGGGGCATAGCCGTAGAAAAAATGAGTGGTAGTACCAACCCCTTGGGGGGTATGAATGTATATGTATATGAAGATGGCTCTCCCACTCGCTACCGTCGCAAAACAATAAACGGGACCGATAACAGTGTACGCTATTTCCGCGAAATGCAATATTATTGGCCCATACCCTGGGACGAAATACGCCGACACGGGATACCTCAAAATCCTTCATGGCTAGAAATGTAAAATGATTATAACCTAAAAAAGATTGTTTATGAAAAAGTTATTTACTCTCGCACTTATTCTTTCGGCAAGTGTAGTTTCGGTCTACGCACAAAAAAATTGGTTCGATGCGGCCGATGTTGATAGCAACGGCTGGTTATGGTTCGACACTCAAGAAAAAATAGATAAATATATTGGCAACGACAAAGCCATAAAAATGACAGCCGCCTTGTGGCAAGAAGAGGTTGAGCCCGACATCTTCGAAAATCCTGCCAATACCGTATCACCCGAAACCGTAGGTGCCGGTACCGACGGCTATCTGCCGGGATTCGGCGACGAAGGCGAACCGGTCGGTATAGACCCCAAACGTGGTGCCATCACTCTCGCTCCTGCAAACCCATACACGTCATTCAATGGTGGAGGTATCTTGTTGCACATGCCGTCGTGTCACACGTTAGAATTCTACCTCTCGGCCGAATCAACTATTCGTCCGGCTATTTTAGGCGGTCACGGAGCATTGGAAACTGTCGATTGTGCCAACATCAAATCATACATATTCACCAAATATGCATCTGCGGGGCAAGCAACCTGGGAAGTACAAAATATTAGCAATGCCAGCGATTTTAAGATACAGCAAAAAACTCCCGTAACAGCATGGCTTCGTAACGGCAACCAATCTCAAAATTTTATGTACGTCCACGGCATAAAGGCCTTGGTATACGGCGATGGCGCGGCAATCAACACAACCACTGCCGACGGCAGCATCAACATTGTACAGACCGGACGATACATATCCCTATCACAACCTGCTGATATTATCGTTTACAACACATGCGGCGTACAAGTATATACATCACACGGCGACGCAGCCGATCTCGGCATACTCGAAGCAGGGCTCTACATTGTGCAAGTTCGTGCCAATGGTGCAACTGCCACACAACGCATTTTGTTACAATAATTCCTACAAAAAAATTACCGAGGGGCTGTACTGAATTTTATTTATAAGATTCACACAGTCCCCTTGTGTCACTTACAACCCTCTCGCTATGAAAAAAATTCTTCTATGTCTGTTATTGAGTGGTCTACTTCCATCGTTCGCAATCGGGTCTCCCAAGAGTGAGCTCAGCAATGTAGTGGTATTTGTACGATTTGCCGACGAAGACGCAACAATTTTCGAGAGAGAGATTTCTCACTATGAAACACTCTTCAATGACACAACGGAAACAGCCAATTCGGTATATAACTATTTCCGTTCTGCCTCATACGGACAACTGTCATGGAGCAGTATTTTTTACCCGACATCCGGCAACGAGGGCACCATCACATCGTACCAAGCCAAGCATATTCGCAATTATTACAAGAAAAAGAGCGATAGCAACATCGACGGATACGACGACGAAACAGCAATGGGTATCGACCGCGTGGCTCGCGAGCACGATTTGGTAAAAGAGATTACCGACTACCTCGACACCATTGTACCCGCCGATGCCCTCATCGATGCCGACAACAATGGAACAGTCGACAATATATGCATTATCGTCAGCGGACGCTCTGAGATAGGCAGCAGCCACATGCTATGGCCGCATCGTTCCACTCTATACACCAAAGAGGGATATATCCAAGGTAAACGAGTCAACGAGTATATTATGCTCTTCGACGATGCCAACGGCTATGTCAACCTCAAGCCCGTAGCCATCAATACCGGTGTTCTTTGCCACGAAATGTCACACACATTGGGTACATACGACCTCTATCACGGATATAGCGGCACCAATCTATCGCCTATAGGAGTATGGGATTTGATGTCGGACAACCTCACCCGTGCGCAAGGTATGAGTGCATACACCAAATACAAATATTGTAAATGGATTACTGAGATTCCTGAAATTTCAGAACCGGGCACCTATACTCTCAACCCTGTAAACGGAAATACTGCCGAGAATGTGGCATACAAAATAAAACCCATAGGGAGTGACCAATATTTTATAGTCGAATATCGCCGACAACAAGGATTCGATGCCGAACTTCCGGCGCAAGGGTTGCTTATATACCGTATCGATCCGCGTTTTACCGGGAACAACTCCTACGACGGAATAACAAAATACGATGAAATGTACATCTTCCGCCCCAAAGGAACCACTACATGGAATGGAGAACTCGATGCCGCTGTATTCAGCTCCGAAAGCGGACGCACTGCTTTCGGAGGAAGTGTCTCGGAAAAGCCCTTCTACACCGATGGCACAGAAGCCAATTTTGCCATCTCCAACGTATCGGAATGTGGTGCGACCATTTCATTCGACCTGCTACCTGCCGCCTCTATTATTTACCTTACAACCGACTCGGTGGCCCTCGCAGGTAACGAAGGCAGTAACACCCGTATTAACGTCGAAAGTAATACCGATTGGCAAATGACAAATATCCCCGAATGGCTATCCATATCGCCTACACAGGGGGGAAGCGGTGTTACCACAATCGATATTGTCTCTCTCTCCTCAAATATGACTACCGAGCAACGATATACTGAAATTGCATTCTCCTCATCGTCTGATGCTACTGCGACACTGAAAGTAAGTCAAGCCTCTGGACAAATCCTTGCGCCTGCAGGGCTAATGGGAACAACAACCGAAAATGGGGTGCGACTTTCATGGAATGTCCCGGTATCGGGTATGGTAGTACTTACAGAGGACTTCGAAAATGAAAGAAGCACATCGATGTGGACCATTCGTAAAGATTCGGAAAATCCTCGTGGGTGGGCACGCACACAAGCCGATAAAAGCACTGAGACAGCCGATGGTGATTATGCTATGAAACTATCGTCTGACTGGGACTACTTACATCAGGACGAGTGGATAATATCGCCCACCTTCGCGAGAGGCAGCCAACTTTCGTTTATGTCAAAATCGCTCGCCCCTCAGAAAAACAACGCACATAATTTCTATCATGTAATGGCAAGTAGCGACAACGGCAAAAATTGGGAAATCGTTTACGACCTCAAAACCGAAAGTACGATCGTAAACAAATATGAGCAAATCGTTATCGACCTCTCGCCTTACTTGTCAGATAGTATGCTAGTAGCCTTCCGCGCCTTCGACGACAACAACGAAGGGTTATCCTACTGGTGGATCGTCGACGGTATCAACATATACCCAGCAGCCGATACCGCAAACATAAAAGGCTATAACATTTATCGCAATGGTGAGCGCATTGCAAGCACACCAAATCGCACTTTTTGCGATGAATCCGCACCTGCAGGCGATGTTGTTTACCATGTATCAGCATACGGCGACTTCGGCGAGACCCTATTATCGCAATCGTTCACCACAACGGTAAGCGCTCTGAGCACACTCTCCGATATACCCGTTTCATACTACGATAGTCATCATGAGAATATAGTACTCCCCCATACGGCACAAGTGACTATCTTCTCGGTCAACGGGTATACAATGACCATGCACAACCATGTATCAGGGACTCTGTCTGTATCGCAACTCCCAGACGGCATATACATAGCACGCATCACTACTGCACAAAGCAGCACTGTGATACGATTCATCAAATAGTATATACTCTCTTCTACCACACATCAGCGCCACTCGTTTCTGAGTGGCGCTGATTATTTAGAGAATATTACCATTTTACATACGAACCAATATTCTGAATACCCTGCCGGGATCGGCAGCCCAGCTTTGCATTGAGATTTTTGCATTCTCAGGTGTTACTACTGAAGATATCAATTCATCTTTGGGACATATGCCTTTCTGCAAATAAGCAATAACCGCTCTGAAATCTTCGGGCATTGCATTGCGCGAGCCTCGAATATCCAGTTCTTTCTGTACAAAAAACTTGGTAGCGAAAGACACATCACTTTTTGCATATCCTATACACACGACACGTCCCGTAAATCCTACTTCTGCAACAGCCGCCCGATAAGTATCAGGACTACCCACCGCCTCTATTACTACCGAAGGTCCTAATCCGTCGGTAAACTCTACTGCACGCGCATGTAAATCTTCGCTCCTACTATTTATTGTATACGTAGCACCTACTCTACGGGCAAGAGCCAATTTTTTATCATCAATATCAACAGCAATCACCATTGCCCCTCGCAACGCCGCACGCACTATGGCACCTATTCCTATCATACCACAACCTATCACCATTACCATATCAATATCGGTCACTGCAGCTCTATTTACCGCATGAAATCCGACACTCATAGGTTCTATTAGTGCACAATCACGTGGAGAAATACCCTCGGCAGGAATTACTTTCTGCCAAGGAACAACTATATACTCACACATCGCACCATTACGTTGCACACCGAGTGTCTCGTTGTGTTCGCACGCATTCACCCGACCATTACGGCATGAAGCACAATGTCCGCAGGCCGTGTACGGATTAATTGTTACCACCATTCCCGGTTTCAATTTATCTGGTACACCCTCGGCTACAACCTCTATCGTTGCCCCTATTTCATGTCCGGGTACAACAGGTAATTTCACCATAGGATTTCGACCCAGAAAGGTATTGAGATCCGAACCACAGAATCCTACATAATTTATTTTTACCAACACTTCTCCATATCCGGCGATTGGCTTGTCTATATCTACCACCGCCATTTCATTTGCCGATGTTATCTGTATTGCTTTCATTTCTTTATAATTTATTCCGACATATTTTTCACATAAGGCAATTCTTCGAGATGCTCAAAACGATAAAAACGTTCTGCATTACCTCCTAAGAAAGCTATTTTCTCCTCATCACCCAATTCTTGCGATTTCAGAATAAAATCATACGACATTTTGTAGGTAATGGCCGTGATAGTACGCGGATAATCCGAGCCCCACATCAGTCGATCCATACCTACTATGTCGGCAGCCTCCTTAATCGCTCGTACAGCCGATGGATAGGGATAAAATTCGCTGTTGAAAAGCCAGGTAATTCCTCCTGACTCTATCATCACATGGGGTGATAATCGTGCCAATTTTATCTGCTCATGCCACCCCGGGCGCGTAACCATGGCAAAATGACCTATCGCCACACGCAACCGAGGATATTCCTCGATGATTTCACGCATCTCCGCTACTTGGGTATCGCCATCGGCAAGATCTATCGACAAGAGTATATCATGCTTCTCCATCAAAGCGAACATTTCCATCATTTCGGGAGATGTGAGCCATACCCTGCCACCGGGCAACAATAAACGTTGTGCCGGAACTTTTATGGCCTTGAATCCGGCATTTATAAGTTGTCGAGCCTCTTCAAGAAAGCCCGACTTGCGAAATTCGCACATACCACACACCAAAAATCGATTGGGGTAACGACGTTCTACATCGGAGAGATAGTCGTTCTGTATGCCATCTATAAACTCTTGCGTCACGACTGCAGCCGATACCTGCGCATAGTCCATGTTAGACAAAAACACCTCAGCATTATTTACTCCGTCGACCATAAACGGCGGCAACATTTGCACCTCTTCGTCCATAAAAAACGAACGTCCGTTACGTGTGGTCTTAATTGGTTTTCCTTCGACAATAGTATCTTGTCGAAGCCATAAATGGGAATGAGCGTCTATTATTTTCATGAATTTTTCCAACTGACTCTTTGCTGATCTCCTATAATTTCTTGTACCTCTTTCACCAAATTCCAATCTATCGGGTCCTCTGCCCAGCGCACATTACGTACCACATTTTCGGGATTGGCACTGCTAAATAATGTCGTAGCTATTCGTGTGTTGCTAATCGCATATTGTACAGCCAATTTTTCTATCGGATAATTGTGAGCATTGCAATGCAGAGCCGCCTTGTGACAAGCATCAACCAACGATTTAGGCGCCGGATGCCATGCGGGTACACCTCTCATCGATAATAAACCCATAGAGAGTGGCGAGGCACTGATAACCCCGATACCACGTTCTTCGAAGAAATCGAGATAGTCACATAATTTATCATCGTTGAGACAATAGTGACAGAAATTCAGTATCGAATCTATTGTACCGGATGCACTATGCTCTACCACCCACACAAGGTTTTCAAGTTGCAAGTCGGTAATACCTACGTAACTCACCACACCTTTATTGCGCAATTCCACTAGAGCCGGGAGTGTTTCCTCCACAACCTGATGCAGGTTGGAAAATTCTATATCATGGACGTTTATCAAATCGATGTGATCGACATGCAGGCGTTCCATACTTTCATACACACTCTCGATGGCACGACGAGCCGAGTAATCCCATGTATTCACACCATCACTCCCATAGCGTCCCACTTTGGTCGATAGGTAATATTTATTCCGAGGTATCTCTTTCAATGCCTTACCAAGTACCGTTTCAGCTTTATAATATCCGTAATAGGGTGACACATCGATAAAATTCAATCCGCTCTCTATCGCCGTATACACAGCTTGCACCGCATCTGACTCATCTACGCCATGGAATACTCCTCCTAATGAGGATGCACCGAAACTCAGCGCCGATACCTTCATGCCTGTATTTCCTATTTCTCGTATCTCCATATCAATATTTTTTCAATACAACGACGAAGATATTTATTACTTTTTTATGCCACACATTTTCTACAAAGAAACATACGCAAACGTTTGCGAAAATCGGCAGGAAAATTTTTTATCAAAAAAGAAAACGCTACATTTACACCATAAAACGCATATAACACATGTCCAATCATGTATCGATTAAAGATTTAGCTCAAGAGTTAGGGGTGTCGCCATCGACCATATCGCGTGCACTGCACGACAGCAAAGAAATAAGTCCTGCCATGCGTAAAAAGGTAAAAGAGCATGCACAGACACGTGGCTACCACCCCAACCCTTTTGCCATAGGGTTGCGCAAAAATGCCCCAAGCATCATCGGAATCGTAGTTCCCGACATCGTAACGCATTTCTATTCGGCTATCATCAGCGGTATCAACGATGTGGCACGCGAAAACGGCTATGCGGCCATCATTACCAGCTCCTATGAACAGCTCGAGATAGAGCGACAATGCTTACAAGACCTTATAAACATACGGGTAGAGGGTATTGTGGCCTGCGCATCGCAAGAAACGCACGATTTCGATCATTTCGACCTATGCGCCGACAACGGAATACCCATTGTGTTTTTCGACCGGGCAAGCCTATCGGGACGATACTCCTGCGTTGTAGCCGACAACGAGAGCTCGGCCTACATTGCTACCAAGCATCTCATCGATTGTGGTGCGACACGTATAGGATTTCTCGGTGGAGACACGGCACTCCACATCACCCGAGAGCGGAAACACGGATATTTACAAGCCCTGAAAGAGCATAAAATAGTTATAGACAAACAGCTCGTGATATGCGGAAAAATGGCTTATAAAGAGGGACAAAAATCGGCTCGCGAACTACTATCCCAACATCCCGATGCCATTCTGGCCATGAACGACACGCTGACCTTCGCTGCCATGAAAGAGATAAAACGACAACAACTGCGCATACCGCAAGAGATACAACTCATCGGTTATACCGACGAACTACATTCCAATTTCGTAGAACCGGCATTGACCGCCGTCACCCATCACACCTACGACATAGGCACCACGGCGTGCCGTCTGCTATTGGGGCATATTCACGACCGCGACAAGCGCCCCACAACCATCACTATACCCACGCACCTCATCGTCCGGCAATCAACCAAAACCTAACATAGCGATTTAACGTATTGAGCTAATTTAATTCCTTTGCTAAATTCTGCTATATATTTCTCGGCAAGATATTTATTAGCAATTATAATAAAAACGAAAGCACCCCTTTTCAAGGGGTGCTTTTCTGTGCCTAAGCCTGCCAGACCATCGAACTTTTATTGAGGACTATTTGAAGATTTTGGACTTCATTGAGTGGTTGAAAGAATACTATCCTGATAAAGTGCCACAACTTTCACATCGTAAATAAATATTTTAACACCTTAGAAAAGGGGCGTGCTTACTAATTAAATAGGGGCACACCCCTCTCTACACCCCGTAATTCAATAAGTTACAGCCGTAAGCGCCCTTAATTTAATGCCTCCGTTGGTAGGTATAATAGGCATACGCCTGTTGCGTCCAATAATTTTACTTGATTTTTTTTGCAAATCAAGCGCATCTTACCAAACTTTTCAAACCTACGAGATAATTATAGATGAACAATAATATATAGATAAAATAAAGTCAAATGGAAAAGAACTTTAAGAGAAAGTATCGTGAACGAGATGAAATCACTAAAATGAAGATTGCTAATAGTCTTCGAAATCGCTCTAAGAGCGCATCCCATCGTCAAGCTATATCACAAGGTCTAAAGAACTTTTACAAAAGCTTGCCATCAATAAAAAATAATGAAAATAATATGAACAACAATGAAGATTAAAAACTTTAAATGGGCAGTAAACATCGACAAATTACGTGTTTGTTTTAAGATGCCCGAACATTTGTATGAATATCTGCACGACCATTACAGCAGATACAATGAACTGGACAAAACCCGTATATTAGATGAAGATGACTTCAATTTAGTGTTTATAAGCGAGGATGAAACAACGATGTCAGCAGTTCTTAACGTAAGAGATATTGAGGGATATTATCGCCTTGGTACGTTTACATTCAGCAACAGTGCGAAATATGAGGGTAAAGCATTCTTCGCATTTGAGAATAGCGCACTATATCGTATATACGCAAAAATACCAAGTGTCGCACCTCAAAATCACATTTGCGATTTACTCTACGTAGCCAATTACTATGGAATGACTTTTAACAACATCACTGAACTTGAACTTGCTTTTGATAGTACTTACAACTACATTCGGACAGCACGTAATTGGATTAAGGATACGGAAAATTTTGATTTATATATCAATGGCAAGAAGGTTAAAGACGCTGAATTATTGGCTGGGTATGGCGAATACTACGCACGTAATCGTTCCAAGTTGTCCGCAACGCCAACATTGTACTTTTCTCAAAAGAAAGACACTGACATGAAAATGCGTGTATATGATAAGTCTAAGGAACTTGAAGAAAACTCGCCACAAAAGGCTGAACTGGTTAAGGAGTGGCTTGGATGGGATGATGTGAGTCAGTTATATCGTATTGAGGTGGTTCTCCACAATACTAATGTTAGGGATTTCTTTGATAGATGCAGAGAACAACTTCCTGACGAGTGGACGGAATACAACAATGTTCTTAATTTGCTTTGCGTGCCTGAATTTCGTCTTGCTATGTTTTTGGATAGTGCAGATAGGCTCATATATTTCAAGCACCGAAGGACACGAAAAAAAGTCAGTCTTGTTGAGGTGGCATAATAATAACCAATATACCCAAGCGAACAGAAAAGTGAGCGATAATTGGGGGTAAAGCCAAGGGCAATTCGGCTTAGGGGTGCAACCCCTGATGAGATTTGCAACCAACAAAAGAAAAAGTATTATGACTTTGACGTAAATGCTGACAACTCCAATTATAACTAATGTTTTGGGTGTTATATAATGAAGATGAGGCTTTCCGTAATAGAGAGCCTCATCATTTTGTAACATAGCTGTTTTGTGCTATTTTTATGTTAAGAGAGTAGTGTCACGGTGTGACATTCTTGTTCTTTTAGATTAAATTGTTACAGTCATTATATCTGATGGTGTAGTAACACAAACACAGCTTTGCAGTTCAGTTATATCTTCACTATCCCAAATAGCTCCGATGAATCGCACACCACCATTATCAGACATCTGTTTATCAATGATTGAATCACCAATGGAAACAACATTCTCTTTGGCAACTTTCAACTTCTTAATTGCCATATCTACTAATTTTCCACTTGGTTTCCTTACAAATAATTGCCATCCGACAACTGCGTCACATGCTAAACCAAAATATTCAAGGGTTTTGTTTATCAACTCAGTTTTTGCTGTGCTGACAATACCAATCTTGATGTTGTTATCTTTTGCCCAAGCAAACACTTCACGCCATCCATCGTATAGTCTGTATTCAGGAATCTTTGAGTATATCAAATCCCAATCCTTGTCCTTGCTATTCTTTCTTACTTCACGGTCAGCATCTGTATTGAATAGCGTATGGTCAAAATCGAGTATTAGGGCTTTTATTGTATTCTGTTGCATTGTTATTCTCTACTCTCCGTTCTTCAAGTTAAAATACATTGCTCGTGCCATCTCTTCCATCACACGCTTGTAGAATGTAGGCTCCTCGAAGAGTTTAGCAAATGAATCCATCTGCTGCACATAGCACTCCTGAGCAATCTTCTCAAACACCTTCGGGAAGATGTTTTGAGCAAACATATTCACATCCGAGTTCTTGGCTTGCTTGGTGAGTTTCTTGCCCTGCTTCTGTATAGCATCGTAGATAGTTTCAACAATCACTCTGTCGGCTTCAGTGAAGTTGCCCTGATACATCAAGTTGATTTTCTCGATGATGTTGCCCAACAGGTCTCGCTTCTCCTCAGGGGCGTTGCCTGAACCTCCCTTCTCGCTCTCCAATGTCTTATCCTCGGCTGTGGGAGCCAATACGATTGAGCCTGAGAATCCTTCAGTGAGCTTGTTGTGCTCCAATGCTAATTTGCCCGTCAAATCCACCTTCTCGTGTGGAGTCTTTGGAATTAACTTGTAGAGTATCTCGGTGAAGATGTATGTTTTGTAGAGCTCTACATCGAATGTGCGGACAATCTGCGCCATATATGAGTAGAAGCGGTTGAAGTTTCTCAACAGACTTCTAAACTTGAATTTATCCTCAATATCCAATGCCTCATAGTCCTCCAATACAGGCATATAGAGCGAAGTGAGCTTGCCCATCTCCTGCGTTGTGGTGTATGTTTCAAATACCTTTGCTTCCAACTCGGCAGCCCACAGATGGAACGCCTTGAGCTCGTTGAGGTACTTATAAACGATATTCACATCAATATCATCTCCAAGCCAAGTATCCTCGTAGAATGGTTGGAACGAATCCTTTATTGATTCGGCTGTATTCGAGAAGTCGAGCACATAGGTATCAACCTTGCCTCGGCAGCTTCTGTTGAGGCGTGAAAGTGTTTGCACAGCCTTTACGCCCTTCAAACGCTTTGCTACGAACATCGTGTGCAGCAACGGCTCATCAAATCCCGTTTGGTACTTGTCCGCAACGATAAGCACATTGAACATATCCGATGCGAAGTATATCGGCAGTGCACTCTCCGAGATTTTCAACTCCTCTGTGCTGTTGAGCTGTGGCTCTGTGTACTCTACACCATTGTATTCTACCGAGCCTGAGAACGCTACCATCGGTTTCACATCCTTGTAGCCCTTCTTAGCGCAATAATCCTTCATTGTGAGGAAGAAACGCACAGCATGAGCTCGTGATGGCGATACCACCATAGCCTTTGCCTTGCCACCTATCTTGTTGAGTGTTACTTCTCGTATCTTCTCGACCATCAATGCCACCATTTGCTCGATAACAAACTCGTGGTTGTCGTGGAACGCCTTTACAGCCTTTGTTGCGGGTGGCTCCTCAAATTCAGGATTGTCCGTGATGGTCTTTGTTACCTTGTACGATGTCTCGATGGTGGTGTAGTATTTCAACACATCGAGGATAAAGCCCTCGTCTATTGCCTGTCGCATCGAGTAGTGGTGGAAGGCATTGTATTTCTCGCCATCCCACTCTCCAAAGGTGCGTAGTGTCTTTGGCTTAGGTGTTGCGGTGAAGGCGTAGAAGTATTGGTTCTTGTGCTGTCCCTGTGTGAGCAAATCTGATAGGCTCTCCATCTCGTCCACCAACTCCTCTTCGCTCTTACCCTCAATCTCAGCCCACTCACGCAATGCCTCATCCGTATCGGCAAGGGCTGCCTTGAGCTTCTCGGCACTTTTACCCGATTGGCTGCTGTGCGCCTCATCTACGATTATGGCAAACTGCTTGCCCTTGTGGTTATCCAACTCCTTGTAGATAAGTGGGAAGCGGTGCAAAGTGGTTATGATGATGCGCTTCTTGTCGTTTATGGCATCACGCAACACCGATGAGTTATCCTTGTCTGTTACGGTAGCAATCATACCCTCGTAGTGGTCGAAGCCGAGGATTGTATCCTGCAACTGACGATTCAGCACACGCCTGTCGGTGATAACAAACACGGATTGGAACATCTCCTTGTCCTCCTCGTTGTGGAGCGAGGCAAGACGATATGTGAGCCACGCAATCTCGTTGCTCTTGCCCGAACCTGCCGAGTGCTGCAACAGATAGTTTCTGCCCACCTTTGTCTTGCGGGTGTCGGCAACAACCTTCTCCACCACATCCAACTGATGATAGCGGGGGAATATCAGTTTTATGGATTTTTTCTTCTTTCTAACACCTTTTTCCAATACAATCTTCTCCTCCACCTGCTTGCTGATGTAGCGTTGCAGGATTGAGAGCAGCATATCGGGTGAGAGTACACGCTCCCACAGGTATGCTGTGGCATAGCTACCATCTGCGGGCTGTGGGTTGCCTCCGTCGCCGATGTTTCCTGCACCATTGGAGCCTTGATTGAAGGGCAGGAAGAATGTATTTTCGCCCTTGAGCTCCGTTGCCATCGCCACCTCGTACAAGTCCACACAGAAATAGACGAGGAAACGCTGATTGAAGCGGAAGCACAGCTCTTTGGGGTTTCTGTCGTACATCCACTGACGCTTGGCATTGTTTACCGACTGCCCTGTAAGTTGGTTTTTAAGTTCCAATGCCACTACGGGAATACCATTGAGCGACAACACGATGTCTATGGTGTTGTGGTTGTCGGCTGAGTAGGCAAACTGACGGGTGCAAGTCAGGATATTGCCCTTGTATCGCTCCACCGCATCGAGGTTGAGGCTCGATGCGGGGGCAAAGTATGCAAAGCGCAAATCCATACCTCTGTCCTTTACTCCGTTGCGGAGCACCCACACCAATCCATTCTGCTCCACATTATGTTGGAAGATGGTGTAGAGTTGCTTCTCTGCCTTGTCGCCATAGACATTGCAGTAACGCTGCCACATCTTTGGCTGTGTAGCCTCGATAAACTGCACAAGCACAGCCATATCAATAGCCTTCGCCTTGTCGTATGTAGCCTGATTGCCCTTAGCATAGCCATTGGCTAACAAATAGGCTTCAATATCGTTTTCAAAGTTCTTCTCTTTGGTTTCCATATATGGTGTAGTTAATTATTCCTCTTCTATGTACCAAAATGGTATATCGTTTACTATCTCCTCTATCACGGAGCCATCAAAACAAATGTTTATCTCTTCAGTTGTTAAACCAAGATTGTCAAGTATGCAGCAAGTTAAAAGCACGATACATTTTTGTGTTAGATAATACAACTCTTCGCCATTCACCGCCTTCTCAATATTCTTGGTTTCGTCATCGGGTATTAGGTGCGAATACTTGTGCCTTGAGTGAGCCATTACCTTTGCATCCAAATTGCACGCTTGTAATGCTTTAACACCCTTAAAATACTCCAATAATTTCTTTATCTGATGCTCGTATTGCTTAGTATTCTTGCCGTCCTTTTTATTTACAAACCGCTTGAAGTAACCATCTAATGCTTGAGCAATAATCAAGAAATCGGGAGCGTCAAATTCTCTGTTCTTATTCAATGAAGAAATCAGGTAATTACAAATCGGGAATATTTGATTAAAATTCTCGTGCCACGCCTTAATCATAGACGGAATCTTATCTCTTAACTGCTCAAATTTTATAAGAGCTTTCTTAGGCGTTTCATCTTCATTATCGTATCGGAATAGCAACTCAAATTGTCTATATCTATCCCCTTCACGAGTAAATACGATAGATGTTGGAGTTTGTTCCGAGAATAATGCAACTGATAACAAGTTGCCAAACTCTACAACATAGTTAATAAAACTACGAATAGAACAACTACCCCTACTCTCTACTATAAATTCTGTAAATTGTTTTAGTGTAACCCCGAGGAAATTTCCTCTATTATCTAAAAGACATCGTGGGTTTAATATATACTTCGTATTGTCGTCAATGGCAACCTCTGCAATCGATTCTTTTGCTCTTGAGACTCTGTATTCAACAATGTTATTTGGCTCGTTTAATAGAGTTATTTTTGATTTATAAGCCCAATCAATTAAGCGAGGAAACTGAACAACACATTTATTGAAAAACTCGGTATCTAACGATAGAATATGCTCTCCTATCAGTATAAATCGCACCTTGTATTCGTATTTTGAGAAGTTGCAATCATAGATAGATTTCTCTATCTCATTCAAATCGAATAAGGTGTATTTGACCCCATTGGCATCTTTGCCCCATAGAACATCATAATGCTTGTAACAAGTTGATATAACTCCTTGTGACGGTGGTATCATTAGGGTTAATGTAATATCTTTGCAGTTGTTATAGCATAGCGTGCCCATACACTGATGAGGTATTAAATTCCGCATCTTATCCGGGCTTGTCCATAAAGCATAAAATGTTCTTGGATTATTATTCATTTACTTCTTTCTTACCTGTTACATATTCGTAGATGATAGACTTCTTATACTCTTTGAGGCTATCAATCTTTGATTGTTTGATTGCTATCAACTCATCAATCTCACCACACTTCTTGTCCAAATAATCTGCAATGGCTTGTTGTTCAGTAATTGGAGGATAACTTATAATTAGTTTTTCCAACACCCTCATTCCAATGTTCTGTTGAGTTCCATAAGTCCATTTACTCTCTACTTGTTTTTGATAGTAGTCTGAGCGTAACACATATAGTAAGAAATATGGTAGGATTATATTTATGTTCGCTCTAAAAACAGCAAGCGGAGACCATATCGTAAATACCTCATCAGTTTCCACTATGGCTGTTCTACCTGTTGAGGCTCCCGACTTAATCATATATATATCGTACTTCTGAGGGATGTATTTCTTGCAACATTCCTCATAATACGCTTGTGATATATATCCCCATTTGTTATCGAAGTTAATATACCCATCTGATACGGCATCTGCTGAAATAAAAGGTATGCCATTATCTAATCCTTCGGGGGTTTCGTGAGGACCATCAGTTATAGGCATCTCTAACAACCTTAAAGTCTTTGTTTCTTTCCAATGACTTGGGATTTTATCCACAAATAGTATTTCACTATCACGCATTGGGGCAGCGGGGTTTAAGCCTTTGGTTACGGTTTCGGTGATAACCGACTGCTTGTATGCCTTCAACTCCTCGATAATCTGCTCCTGCAACGCAATCATCTCATCCACCTCGGCACACTTCCTATCCAAAAACTCCGCTATCCTCTGCTGCTCAGCAAGAGGTGGGTAAACCATCTTGATTCGCAAGAAGTCCTCTACATTTAAGTCCCACTGACCAACTCGCAAGCCACTTGACAATCTCATATATTCAGCCTTATACGAGTCATTACGAAGTAAGTAGTGAATGTAGCGTTTATTAACTTCCTTCGATGTAAAACGACATATATAGTACGCAGGACTAATGATTCCCTGATAATCAGATACTGCTATAGAGCCTTGCCAAGCCTTCATCTTGTTAATGACAAAATCTCCAACTTCGACAAACTTATAACTTGATGTATCCTCCGATGTAACATTATGGTTATCACTTCTGCTATCCTTTGGAACTACTCCATAATCTCGATATAGAGACAACACCATCTCATTTGGATAGCCTTTGATGCTCTTATTACGCATTATCTGCTTAATAAAGCACACCTCCCAACCCTTCGGCATCTCCCCAATCCAAGGAATACCACTATTTACCATCTCTCTGCTCATCGTCCCATAATTTTAGCCATCAGTGCCTCCTCCTCTGCGTTGAGTGCTTGCAGATGAGCGTAAATATCCTCACTCTTGCGTGGTGCTACATACTTGTAGAACTCACGGGTGAATGGTATCTCGTAGCCAATCTTGGTTTTCTTCTCGTCAATCCAAGCGCCAGGGGCATAGGGATAGACATTCTTTGCCATATAGCCTTCTATCTCCTCAGTCCAAGGGATAGACTCGGTATCACGCTTGCTGCTGTCTGCCGTTGGCTTGCCACGCTTCAGGATTGGGTTGCCCTCGTCATCGCATACGGGCTGCTCAACAACCACCTTGCTATACTTGAAATCCTCGTTAGACTTAATCTTACACTCGACAACGAGTGCTCCATCCTCATATATACCCTCTGCAAACTCGTTATATGCCTTGGCAATAAGGGCTATACACTCGTTAGTGAACTCATTACGCTTAAAGCCAAGAGACTTTCTTCGTTTTACAGAACACTTTGAGGCATCGATAAGTTGCACCTTGCCTGTACGCTCCACAGCCTTATCCTTGCTCACTACCCAAATATAGGTTGCAATGCCTGTGTTGTAGAACATATCGTTCGGAATCTGAATAATAGCCTCCAACCAATCGTTCTCCAACAAGTAGCCTCGGATATTGCTCTCACCTGAACCCGCATCGCCCTTGAAGAGTGGAGAGCCATTCTGAATAATAGCCATACGACCTGTCTCCTTTAACTTGGCAACACCATTTAGCATAAATAACTGCTGCCCATCATTGATAGATGGAAGTCCTATGCCAAAGCGACCCATATCGCCCTTCTTATGCTCGGCTTCAACGGCTGCTTTTTCCTTCTTCCACTCTATACCAAACGGAGGGTTAGAGATAATATAATCAAACTTATACCCCTCAAATTTGTCCTCGGATAGTGTGTCGCCAAATTGAATGTTATTTGCATCCTCCCCCTTGATAAGCATATTTGATTTTGCGATGGCAAAGGTTTGTTCATTATACTCTTGTCCAAATGTTGTCAGTTGTGCATTTTCATCAATAGAACATAGCCTCTCTGACATACAATCTAACATTTGGGCAGTACCCATCGTCATATCGTATATTGAGGCTGTTATTCCCTCTGTCTTAAATGTTTTCTTCTGTGGAGCAATCAAAATTTCTGTCATCAAGTAAACAATATCCCTTGAAGTGAAGTGCGCTCCTGCCTCCTCTCCATAACTTTCAGAAAATCTACGCACCAATTCCTCGAAGATATAACCCATATCAACAGCAGAGATGGCATCGGCACCCATATATGCCTTCTTAGAACAAAACTCAGCAATAACATTATAGAGAATGCCGTGATTTGACATCTTTTTTATCTCATTCTCGAACTCAAACTTATCAATAATGTCAATGACATTCAATGAGAAGTGGTTGAGGTAACTGCGGAAGTTGTCGGCAATGTTCTCAGCATCGGAGAGCAAGCCCTCGAAGGTGAATGGCGAGATATTATAGAAGTCGTAGCCTGATGCACTACGCAAGAAGCCATCCTTAACCTGAATACCACGGCTGTCGAGCGTTTTATTCATCTCGATAACCTTATCCTTAGTGGCTGCAAGTGTGTCAGAGAAACGCTTGATAACGCACATAGGCAGGATTACATTGCCGTACTCGTGCGCCTTATATGGACCCACCAACTTTTCGGCAATAGCCCAAATAAGGTTCGCCTTCTCCTGAATGTTGATGGTGGTTTGCTGTTGTAATTCTTCGATTGACATATTGCTTATAGAGTTATTCTTCGTGGTTTTCTAATATTCGTATACAGCCTCGATGAAATCCATTATATCATCTACTAAATGGTTTTTATGGTGACTTTGAGGTGCATCTGATTGGTTGTACTTTGCGAAATCGAAAGTCATAAACTCGATAACACCGTTGCCTTTGCATAGTGTGAGGCTAAATCTCTTGTGGTCGGAGTCGTAGGTAAGTGTAAAAACCTCGTTAATTCCATACCTCATCATTATAGCCCCACTTTCGGCATTGTTAATGGATTTGTAGTAGAACGCTTCAATATTCTCTTTGAGATTCACACCTCTTGTGCATGACGGAATATGCACAATGCCATCAACCCTATCCATGAGAGTTACAAATTGTTCTCTGCTCTTGATTGGATAGATTTCAGAATCCACTTCAACATACCCATTTATAGAAGGTGCAACCTCTATTTTCTTTTCAAATAGCAAATCATTAAAATCAACTCCTAACGCATCGGCAATTTCCTGAATCTTGTCGATGTTACGTGTTTCCAAAAGCAAATTCACGTTCTGCTTTTTGATACCAAGCATTTCCGCAAATGCTGTCTTAGTGATTTTCTTTTCGTGGAGTATCTTCTCAATTTGTAATTTCACCATATTACTCGCTTTTTCCATTATAATAGCAAAGATATTATTTATAATTCAAATTTTCGGCAAATGTAATATAAAAAATTTACTTGGTAATGATAATTTATTAAAAAATGTTGGCGGTGTAATAAATTTGCATTACCTTTGCTGCAGAAAACAAGAAAACTCAGTAAAATCGCAAAAAGATGAAAGCAGAAGTTGGTAAATACAAGTTTGGACGCCATCGCTCAATGTGGGGCATTTGGCAGTACGATTGGGTGAGTGAAACAGGTTCATCTGCACGCTTCGTCACGGATGTCAGAACCTACGAGGAGGCAGTAGTCGAAGTTTACCGCTTGAATGGCTGGGGAACTCCCAAATATATAAAGAGAGTATTTTAACAAGGTATAATAAAAAATCTTACAGTTATGGAGACAATGGTAGTAGTAAACAACAAAACACAGCGTAGGGCAAATGTTATATACACTCGCACAAACTCAATGGAGATGGGCATGATTAAGGCGTTGATGATTGACGCTCTGAAGGCAAAGTTGCGTAGTGGTATTGCTCATTTTTGCTTTTTGAAAAAGGATGGTACTCTTAGAGAGGCGTGGGGTACAACTGCTCACAATCTGATTAAAGCAAATGTTAATGGTAATGGCATAGATAGAGATTCTGTAAACTGCGTTTGCTATTGGGATGTAGAGAAGGGTGGTTTTAGAAGTTTACGCTTTGAGAACTTAGTTCAAGTGTTCTAATTATGGCAGAGTATATTTTACAGATTCTTCGTAGTCAGTTGATGGTGGTGTTCAGTTGGGGGTTCAATTCCCCAACATCACTACCTTGTGATAAGGGGTTGGCGTTTAGGGTTGATGGTTTTATGTTTCAGGGTGAGGTGAAGGTTATCTATAACGATGGAGCAGATTTGTTTGAAGTCCACCTAAGCAATGGTCATATCAAAGAGGATGTCTATGCCGATTGTCTTGTCGATGTCATTGATGGCTTGGTTGAGCGCACAGATAACTACGAAGAGAGAGTTAAGAAAGAGTATGGACTTATCAATAATAGATAAAGGTATGAAGAAGGTCGTTTTGTTATTGCGAGTTTCAACAAACTCTCAGGACTATGAGTATCAGCGCAACACTTTGACTGATATATGTAAGCGCAATGGCTGGGAGGTAGTACATACAGTAGAAAACAAGGTGTCCGGTGCTAAAAAAAGCGAGGAGAGAGAAGAGATAGTCGAGCTACTTGAATATGTCAAATACAATAAGATAGACATTGTAGTGGCAACTGAGGTTAGCCGATTAGGGCGTGATACCTTGGAAGCCTTGAAGATTATTGAAATCCTCAACGAGAACAAGGTAAATCTATACTTTGCAAACTATGGCATTGAGACGCTATTGCCTGATGGTACAGTAAATCCAATAGCACGACTGATACTTACCATCTGTCTTGAAATCTCGGCTTACGAGCGAAATCTCATTAAATATCGCATGAAAGCGGGCTACGAGGATTACCTTAAAAGGCGTAAGGAAAATCCTGAGCTCAGACTTGGTAGACAAGGCTACAAGAAGGACGAGCAGTCGTATAGGGAGGATTACGCACAGGAACTTTCGCTGTTGAGAAAAGGCATCAGCCTACGCAATATTCAGAAGCTAACAGGCACATCAGTGGGAACATTGCAAAAGATTAAGAAATACATATAGTTTTCGTTTAAGTAATACAGAAAAGCATGAATAGCAGTTAAAGAAAGAGATAATTCGCATATATGATGCAAGGGTTTTACGCTTATCCCTGCCATACAAGAACATCAAAACACGATGGGCGAAAAACAAATAACCTCAACGCCTAAATAATAAGCAACATGGCGAAGAGGTGTGCGTGAGCACAGAATACCTGATAACAGATGTTAAAACATCAGGATTTCGAAAGTAGTTTAAACAACTTAAACTTAACATCAGAAGAAAAAATAGCATTGCTAAATTATTTCGAGGCATTAGCACTCATCGGTATTGAATACCTTAATAATGAACAAATAGAAGATTTAGAGTATGAAGAAATATAGTTATATATGGACACGAGTTAGCACAAAGCACCAAGAGGATAATGGAGGTAGTCTTGATGACCAGAAGTGTCGTTGCGAAAAGTTTGC
The DNA here is from genome assembly GCA_045606385.1 of Bacteroidales bacterium. Taxonomy (GTDB): domain Bacteria; phylum Bacteroidota; class Bacteroidia; order Bacteroidales; family UBA11471; genus Caccoplasma. The sequence goes on from JAZURX010000016.1 coordinate 25,168, forward strand.
GGAAAATAATGGATACACCATTAAGGGGTATTTCGGTGGTAAGCACGAGAGCGCAAAGACACCAGGTAAACTCGTGAAGGAGATGATTTCAGCCATCAGAAAAGATAAGAGCGTAAAGTATATTATCGTAAATCAAGCAGACCGATTTAGTCGCAATGCAGGGCAAGCGATTAACATTATCAATGACCTTAAAGCAGAGGGTATTACCATTGTTGAGGCATCAACGGGTATGGATACAAGTACACCAGAAGGTATAATGATGATGCAGTTTAAGCTCTCATTGGCTCAATGGGACAACACCAATCGTACTAACAAGTTTACATCAAGTCGCAAATATTGTATGGAAAGCGGTGTGTGGATTGGTAAAGCTCCTATCGGTTACAAGAAGGAAGGCAAGAGTATCAACACTGTGTACACTATCAACGAAACAGGTAAACTAATCCGTAAGGCGTTTAAGTGGAAGTTGCAGGGTGTGGATAATTTCCGTATTATGGATAGATTGTTGGCAATGGGATTGAATGTCAGCAAGCAGAAATTGCACAAGATACTGACAAACCCCTTCTATGCAGGTAAGATTCAGAGTAAGTTTACCAATGGAGAGCTTGTTGATGGTAAGCATCCCGCTATCATTTCGTGGGTTGAGTATTTGCACGTTCAGAACATATTAAGCGGTAGAACAGGCATATACAAGGTCAAAGCAGAAACACCTCGCTTTCCACTCAAACGACATATCCGTTGTGCGTATGACGGTCTGCCATTCACAGCCTACACTGTTAAGAAGAAAAATATCGACTATTACAAGTGTAATCAGGTCGGCTGCAAAAACAACATATCTGCGAAGAAAGTACATAGGCTTTATGAAGAACTGCTGAACACCTATACAATTCCACCTATGCTGATGGGTATATTCAGAGAGGTTGTTGAAAAGATTATCTATGCCAACGATAAAGAGCAGTCAGATGCACTGTCAATACTGAAAAAGCAAAAGACTGAGTTAGAGAACAAACTCAAAAAGTGCAAGGTGAGTTATGGTATGGGGGATATTGATGAAGAGGTATATGCAACTACCGTTGAGCATATACAGCATAGACTCGCAGAGATAGAGTTAGAAATGGAAAAGGTCAAGAGAAATTTATCGAACCTCAATTCAACAGTAGATGATGTGGTCGCAATTTGCTGTAAATTAGGCTGTTTGTGGCGCAATTCTGAGCTGGAATTAAGTCAGAAAATCCAAAATTTGTTGTTTCCAAGCGGAATTTTATGGGATAAAGAGGCGGACAGTTATCGAACCATAGACGAGAACTATGCCCTTAGTATAATGCACAATATATCAGTTAGTTATGAAAATAAAAAAGAGGGAGAACTTGAAAATTCTCCCTCGAAAGTAAACTTGTGCGGATGATAGGACTCGAACCTACACGACTCACGTCACCAGATCCTAAGTCTGGCGTGGCTACCAATTACACCACATCCGCATAAGATGTCGCAAAGATACGGCAAGTTTATGAAACGTCCAACTTTTACCGCACTTTTATGAAAAATAGCTCATTTATTCGCGATAATAAATGCGTTTCACACGCGAGGAAACCGATGTAAGCACCTCGTAGGGAATGGTTCCGAGAGTGAGCGCCACCTCCTCGACAGGCAGTTGCTCTCCAAAGATTTCAACACTGTCGCCTTCGCTACAATCGACATCGGTAACATCTATCAATGTCACGTCCATACATATATTCCCGACAATAGGAACACGTTTACCGGCCACCACCACACAACCGGTACCATTTCCTAAGTGGCGGTCGAGTCCGTCGGCATATCCGATGGGAATAGCCGCTATGCGAGAATCGCGCGACAATACACCTCGACGACTGTATCCCACTGTCTCACCGGCTTGCAAAGTTCTAATTTGCAATATAGTTGTTTTCAAAGCACTGACACACCTTAACCCCGTATTATCGCCACAGGGAGACACGCCATATAAGCCTATGCCGAGACGTACCGCATCGAATTGATAATCGGTAAACCGCGTAATACCGGCGGTATTGAGTATATGTCGCATGACATGATGTGACGAAACAGACTGAATAGCGTCGGCACAACGGATAAATCGCTCGATTTGCCGGCCGGAATAATCATCGAACAAAGCATCGTCGCTACCAGCAAAATGAGAAAATACCGAGCGTGGCATCAAATAATCTTGTGTCACCAATCGGCTGCAAAGAGTCTCCATGTCGTGCTCTTCGAAGCCCAATCGATGCATACCCGAGTCTATTTTTATATGCACGGGATAACGTTGCAACCCCAGTCTGCGAGCTTCTGAAACAAGAGCATCGAACAATTTGAAACTATAAACCTCCGGTTCGAGATTATAGCGAAACAACGTAGCGAAACTTGACATTTCCGGATTCATCACCATAATAGGCATCGTAATACCTTGGTTGCGCAATTCCGCACCTTCATCCGCCACCGCCACCGCCAAATAATCACAGCCATGATCCTGCAAGGTCTTGGCAAGTTCGTATGAACCTGCTCCATAGCCAAAAGCTTTGACCATACATATCATACGGGTGGTGGAACGTAAATGGCTCTTATAGTAATTGTAATTATGGATTATCGCATCGAGATTTACTTCGAGTATGGTTTCGTGCCTTTTCAACTCCAAGGCTTCTGATATGGCATCGAAACAGAATTTTCGCGCACCTTTTATAAGAATAAGTTCGCGTGAGAAACGACTCGACAAGTCGCTTTTCAAGAAATCGGCTGTCGTAGGGTAAAACTCTTTTTCTATATCGAAACAATGGGCATGCGCCTTAATATCGGAGCCGATACCTACCAACCGCTCCACGCCCTTGTGTTGCAACAATGAGGCGACACGCGAGTACAATCGTTCTGACAACTCGCCCGATTGCAATATATCCGAAAGTATAACCGTACGGCGCAACGATTGTCGCGGAGCTCGACGCGCTTGGAAATCGAGAGCAATGGCCAATGAGTTTACATCGGAATTGTAGCTGTCATTTATCAACATACAATCGTTGATGCCTTCCTTTACCTCCATACGCATGGCAATAGGTTCGAGACGACTCATACGCCGGGCTATCTCTTTCATATCATATCCCATATACAACATGACGGCTAAGCAATGCGTCGCATCTTGAATAGCGCTATCTTCAATAAACGGGATAGAGAATCTTCCTTTTTTTTGCAAATAAACATACTCGATAGTCGTCTCACAATCGGTACGCATAGTACGCGTAATATAGAGCGGAGCATACATATCCTTACGCGACCAAGCTATTTCTCGCGTACCAAAACACATTTGGGCGTATACGTCAGACACGACAGTATTATCGCCATAATATATTATGGCATCTGCACCTCGGAACAATGTCAATTTCTCGGCGCACTTTGTCTCCTCACTATCAAAGCCTTCACTATGAGCCTCACCCAAGCAGGTAAATACCCCTATAGTGGGTTTTATTATGGCTTCGAGTTTTGCCATCTCCCCTGCTTGCGATACACCTGCCTCGATGATGGCAAGACGGGAATCCCTATCTATCTCCCATATTGACAAGGGTACTCCTATCTGCGAATTATAACTTCGAGGCGAACGAGCCACTCGATAGTCTTCATTCAACAACTGATAAAGCCACTCTTTTACTACTGTCTTACCATTACTACCTGTAATAGCAATGACCGGAATAGAAAACTGTCCACGATGATACGATGCCAGTATCTGCAAAGCCTCCAGGGTATCAGGCACTACAATAAAATCGGTATCATCGAACCATACACCTTCGGGTATATGATTAACTACAAACGCACGCACACCTTTACAATATAGGCCCTGAATGTATTTATGCCCGTCATTACGGTCAGTAACCAATGCAAAAAAGAGTGTCTCATCGGGAAAGGTCAACGAGCGACTGTCGGTAAGCAGATATGCAACCGATCGAAGACCTTTACCGCGTAAGTCGGCCTGCATGATACGTGCAATTTCGGAAATAGTATAATTCATTTCAGAGTAATGTTTCGAGCAATTGCCGAGAGGCATTCAGCTCCTTGTCAACATCAAAGAAAGGATATTTTTTCTGGAAATTTTCAAGTTTAAGGATATTTTGCATCACAAAATCGCGATATGTATCAGTATCGGAGGTGAGTGGTCGATGATTCAACGAACGTCTCACGGCATTCCACTCTTTATTGATACAACATGTACTCTCATCAAAAAATGTCTCGGCAAAACGGTCCCAAATATACTCCACAGCTTGCGCCGAAGGGTGTACCATATCGGTATCGTAGAAACGATAGTCGCGCAACTCGTCCATCACTATTTCGTATGCAGGGAAATAGAAACAACGGTCGGGAAAGAGATAGGTGAGAGCATCACAAAACAGATGTAAAGCAGCTTTACTGAGTTGATTACCATATGCTCCATCTTTGAGATGTCTTATAGGACTCACGGTAAGCAACACCTTTACATGGGAATTACGTTCGAATAGTCGTCGCAATATCGGGAGCCATACGTCTTCCATCTCTGCGGGCGACATACGCCGGCGAGAAAAACGAGAAGCCGGTAATTTATGACAATTCGACACTACACGGCCACTCTCTCTATCGGTATAAACCCAAGCAGTACCCCATGTCAACACCAGCCAATCGATACTGTCTACAGCCTCCGCAGCAGACTGAAAACGTACGTTTATTTCGTGCAAACAACTATCGGCATCAATATGCGAAAAACGAGAATGATGTGCAAAACTATGCCACAGATTACCATTTTTAAATATATCTCCGGCAGTATAGACATTCTTATCGAGCAAACGAGACAACGACGATGCAATAGAGAACGGATTATATAATATACCAAAAGGATTTACATCTACATCGAAAAGATTCTCACCGAGACGCATTCCGATATGCTCGGCAAAACAAGAGCCGAGCAGCATCATACGATGATGATGTGTCACGGCTCCACGTTGAGGAGTAATATGTACCGGAGTGAGCAGATTCATCACGCTCTCGCCTCTTATTGGCGGGTTATCTCCAATAATTTCACATCGAATATAAGTGTCGAATAAGGTTTCACACTACCGCTGGGCGCCGAAGCATAACCCATATTCTGTGGTATGACAATACGACACGAATCACCGACATGCATCTTTTCCATGGCAACAGCCCAACCATTGACAAGGGAAGATACTTTGGCTGTCATCGGGTTCGATGGCGATACATGAGATGAATCAAACACCACGCCATCTATCATCTCTCCACGATAACACACCTTTACAAAACTGGTATAATAAGGTGATACTGTTCCCTCGCCTCGAGTATAATAGTGCATCAAAATACAACTCGTTGTATCCCAGTTGGGTTTTACAACTTCATATATACGATTGCCATCTTCATCGACAGCAGTTTTTGCCGCATTGAAATAGGCGACATTCTCATTATTCCATTCGAGATATTGAGTCACGGTATCTTCGGTGTCACTATTGCAACTTACAAATGCACCTAACACGATGGTCATCAATACTACGAAAAAGAGAGGTCTTGACTTTTCCATGAATACTCGACAGGTTATCGATTAAAAATTAACAACCGGGGCCTTTTCTGCACCTTCTGTTGCCGTAAAGAGGGGTTTCTTCTCGAAACCTCCCCACGATGCAATAATCGATGCCGGGAAACGGCGTATCATCACATTGTAGGCTCTTACCGCTTCGGAATAACGATTACGCTCGGTAGATATGCGATTCTCGGTACCTTCGAGTTGCGATTGCAATTCGAGGAAGTTGGCATTAGCCTTCAAATCGGGATATTTTTCCACCGTTACAAGTAAGCGCGACAATGCACTCGATAATTCTCCCTGAGCCGACTGGAATGCAGCCATATTTTCGGGGGTAAGATTATCGGCACTTATCGAAGTTTGCGTAGCCTTGGCACGAGCCGATACTACGGCATCGAGGGTTTCTTGTTCATGGACGGCATAGCCTTTGACCGTCGCCACCAGATTGGGTATCAGGTCACTTCGACGTTGGTACTGAGATTCCACTTTAGCCCACTCGGTATCAACTTTTTCCTCGGCAGCCACCATGCTGTTGTATGTTCCTACACATGCCATCAACAGCAAAACAAGAACCAATGCTACAACAGCAAGAACTATATAAATTTTCTTCATTGCAAAATTGTTTTTACAAAATCAATCGTTTACAATCTTTTGAAACAAAGATTTGAACGAAACTTGCTCACCTATAATTTGTGCCAAGTCGGCAATGGCAACACGTTTCTGTTCCATGGTATCGCGAAAACGTATGGTCACGCAATTGTCGGTAAGAGTGTCATGGTCTACTGTAACGCAGAAAGGAGTACCGATCGCATCTTGTCGACGATAACGCTTACCGATAGAGTCTTTTTCGTCGTATTGACATTTGAAATCAAAACGCAAAGCATCGATTATTTCACGAGCCTTTTCGGGGAGACCATCTTTTTTCACCAACGGCATCACAGCCAATTTAACCGGTGCCAACGTAGCAGGTAGACGCAATACAACACGAGTATCGCCACTTTCGAGTTTTTCCTCACAATAGGCTGCCGCCATTATACTCAAGAACATACGATCCACACCTATAGATGTCTCTATAACATACGGTACATACGATTCGTTGAGCTCGGGATCGAAATATTGAAGTTTCTTGCCCGAATATTTTTCATGACTGCCTAAGTCGAAATTGGTACGTGAATGAATACCTTCGACTTCCTTGAATCCGAACGGCATTTCAAACTCGATGTCGGTAGCAGCGTTGGCATAATGCGCAAGCTTATCATGATCGTGGAAACGATATTTGTGATCGCCAAGTCCGAGAGCCTTATGCCATTTGAGACGAGTTTCTTTCCATTTGGCAAACCATTTCAGCTCTTCGCCGGGACGTACAAAGAATTGCATCTCCATCTGTTCAAATTCACGCATACGGAAAATAAACTGACGAGCCACAATCTCATTACGGAATGCTTTCCCTATCTGAGCGATACCAAAAGGAATACGCATACGACCGGTTTTTTGCACATTGATGTAGTTGACAAAAATACCTTGCGCAGTCTCGGGGCGCAGATATACTTTCATTGCGCCGTCGGCAGTAGAGCCCATCTCGGTCGAAAACATCAGATTGAATTGGCGTACTTCGGTCCAATTGCGGGTACCACTGAGGGGACATACAATTTCATAATCAAGAATGATTTGACGCAATTCATTGAGATCATTATCATTCATAGCCTTGGCAAAGCGAGCGTGTAATTCTTCACGTTTGGCAATATACTCTTGTACACGAGGATTGGTTTGGCGATACAATGTTTCGTCAAAACTTTCACCAAAACGTTTAGCGGCTTTCTCTACCTCTTTTTCGATTTTCTCGTCCATTTTAGCGAGCTGATCCTCGATAAGAACATCGGCACGATAACGTTTTTTGGAGTCTTTATTATCTATCAAAGGGTCGTTAAAAGCATCGACATGTCCCGAAGCTTTCCATATGGTAGGATGCATGAAGATCGCAGAATCAATACCCACGATATTCTCATGAAGCAACACCATGCTGTCCCACCAATATTTTTTGATGTTATTTTTCAACTCAACACCCATCTGACCATAGTCATACACAGCGCTAAGTCCATCGTATATTTCACTCGAAGGAAATACAAATCCATATTCTTTACAATGCGAAATCAGTTTCTTAAAAACATCGTCTTGTTGTGCCATAATTTGATTTTTATTGTGATAAGAGACATTTGTCTCACTAATAATGTGCAAAGTAAATGATTTTTTCCGATTTAATTTGTATTTTTGCACAACGTTCTCACTTTTATCATCATAAAAATGTTAAAAGGGGCACTTTATTCACTAATTTTAATCTATACCATCGAAATATGAGCGACGAGAAAAACGAAATCATACCCGAAAACGAAGCACCCGAAAAAGATAAGGTATCGGAAAAATCGTCAACATACCTTCCTTGTGAACTGACCGAAGATAATAAAACACATCTCTCGGGTATGTATCAAAGTTGGTTTCTCGACTTTGCATCATACGTAATACTACAACGAGCAGTACCTCATATAGACGATGGCCTGAAACCCGTACAGCGACGCATACTCCATGTCATGAAACGCATGGAAGACGGTCGCAACAACAAAGTAGCCAGCATCGTAGGTGAAACGATGAAATTTCACCCCCACGGAGACTCCTCTATTTATGGAGCTCTTGTCACACTGGGACAGAAAGAGATGCTCATCGACTGCCAAGGAAACTGGGGGAACATTCTTACGGGCGCAAATGCCGCAGCAGGACGTTATATCGAGGCTCGTCTTACAAAATTTGCATTAGAAGCTCTGTATAATCCCAAAATCACCAATTGGAAAACCTCATACGATGGTCGAAACGATGAACCTATCACCTTGCCTGTTAAATTCCCCTTACTTTTAGCCCAAGGCACGGAAGGTATCGGTTATACCTTGTCTGTAGACATTCTTCCTCACAACTTCAACGAATTAATCGATGCCTCTATCGCATACCTACGTGGCGAAGATTTCCAATTATATCCCGATTTCCAGACCGGAGGGCTCATCGATGTTTCACGTTACAACGATGGTCGTCGCGGTGGATCGGTAAAGGTGCGTGCCAAGATTGAGAAACGCGACCAACGCACACTCGTTATTACCGAAATTCCATATCGCGAGACAACTTTGTCTGTTATCGAATCTATAGAGGCCGCCAACGAAAAAGGCAAAATCAAAATACGCAAAATCGAAGATATCACCACAGACCATGCAGAAATAGTAATACACCTGCAAACCGGCACATCTTCAGACAAAACCATCGATGCCCTATATGCGTTTACCAAATGCGAAGTGCGTATATGGCCTATATGTTGCGTAATATGCGACAACAAACCTCTATTTCTATCAGTAAGCGAAGTGCTGCGACATAATACCGATAGAACCCTTTCGTTACTTCGCCAAGAATTACAAATACAACGCAATGAACTGCTTGAGACGTTGCATTTTCTCTCGCTCGAAAAGATTTTTATCGAAAAACGCATATACAAAGACAAAGAGTACGAGAATAGTGTTACACCCGATGATGCCATTAACCACATCGATAGCCGACTTGCGCCATTCAAGAAATTATTTATCCGTGAAATTACACGCGAAGACATCGAGCAATTGATGGAGATAAAAATGAAACGTATCATCAAATTCAATGCCGACAAAACCGACCGACAGATTGCAGCCATAAAAGCCGACATTGAAGAGATCGATAACAATCTGGCTCATATTGTCGACTTCACCATTCGATGGTACAGTCATTTGCGCGACAAATATGGAGATAAATTCCCTCGCCACACAGTTATTCGTAATTTCGACGCCATTGAAGCATCAAAAGTTGCAGAAGCCAACGAAAAACTATACATCAATCGTGAGGAAGGATTTATCGGAACAAGCCTGAAACGCGACGAGTACGTCTGTAACTGTTCCGATATAGACGACATCATCATATTCTACAAAGATGGTAAATACAAAGTCGTAAAAGTTTGCGAGAAAATGTTTGTCGGGAAAAATATCCTATACATCAATATATTCAAACGCAATGACAATCGCACCATATACAATGTAATCTATCGCAATGGAAAAGGCGGGTTGCATTACATCAAGCGATTTGCAGTAACCGGTATAACTCGCAACAAAGAATACGACCTCACTCAAGGAGAGCCGGGCAGTCGGGTTGTATATTTCACAGCCAACCCCAATGGTGAAGCAGAAATCATAAAAGTGACTTTCAAGCCCAAACTCCGACAGAAAGCAGCTTTTATGGAAAAGAATTTTGGCGACATCGCCATCAAGGGACGTCAATCGATGGGCAACATACTCACTCGCAACGATATAGAACGCATCAGGCTCAAAGAACAAGGCGGTTCTACATTAGGAGGTCGCAAGGTATGGTTCGATCACGATGTATTACGTCTCAATTACGACGGTCGTGGAGATTATTTGGGAGAATTTCATAACGGAGACCAAGTTTTGGTTATACTCAAAGACGGTAATTTCTACACCACCTCATTCGATGCAGGAAACCATTACGATACCAATATACTCATTATTGAAAAATTCGATGCCAATCGTTGTTGGACAGCCGCGTTATACGATGCCGACCAAAAATATCCATACCTCAAACGATTCACATTCGAATCGTCCCAGAAAAAGCAAAATTTCCTCGGTGACAATCCGGCCTCACAACTCTTATTACTAAGCAAGGAGGTCTATCCCCGTATAGAAGTAAAATTTGGTGAGAACGATGCATATCGTGAGCCTCTCATCATCGAAGCAGCCGATTTTATTGGTATAAAGAGTTTCCATGCGCGCGGTAAACGTCTTACAACTTTCGCTATAGAGTCGATTACCGAATTGGAACCCACTCGGCACGAAGAACCGACACCCGAGCCGGATATAATAGAACCCGAAGGTCCCACAATAGACGAAAACGGTCAAAAATCTCTATTCTGATGATACGGATACGCGTCTACGCATTACTACTTTCGCTACTGCTTATACAATGCGGGACGATAACGTATGCAAGAGACACCGTACAAAGACCGGCATTCTCGGCTTGGAACTTGAAAATAGGACGTGCTTGCATGCACGACGACTATTTATCTCTATCAAACTACAAAGGTGCTGAATGGGGATTCTCCTACGAACGAATGAGAGTGCTCCCATATGGTAACGGACGCTGGGAAATGCGTCATAAATTTGATATCGATGCGGCCAAAGGGCTTAACTCTACTAAAAACGGTGACATGATTGCCGCCATGGTAGCATATAGCTACGGACAACTCTACACATGGAACTTCCCATGCGGCATAAAGGTGCGCAGCGGTGGAGAAATTGCCTTGTCAGGCGGTGCCCTATACTGTCCCGGAAATTCCAATAATCCCGCCACCGCCAAAGCATACCTTTCGATAGGGCTCTCCGAAATGGTTTCGTACACATGGCACATTCGCAACCTTCCCATCACCTTTCGATACCACCTCACACTCCCCGTTACCGGATTGTTTTTCTCCCCCGCTTACGGCGAGAGCTACTACGAAATATTTTACATCGGGAACCATTCCGGCTTCATACAAGGCGTATTTTGGCACAATCGATTCGACATGGGGAATTTATTCTCTATCGAACTCCCTCTCGGACGTAACGCATTGCGTATAGGCCTTGACAACCATATACGCACGTCTCGCGCCGACAATACTCACTATTTCCATTACTCCAACTCTTTCATTATAGGTATATCAACCCCTATAATACGAAATACGGAGCAAAAAAAATCTGTTTTACAAGCATACTACTAAACGGATTATGGCATTGCGCACTTTCATATCGAAACTCTTCTTCGGCACAATCATAGTGTTGATACTCCTATTTACCGCCTGCAATCCCGAGGAGGAATACTTCGACACCCCCTATGGCAACTTCGATGCGCTATGGAATGTCTTAGATCAACGTTACTGTTTCTTTGCATACAAAGATATTAATTGGAATGATGTACGCGACAAATATCGAGTACGACTGAGTAACACGATGACCGACAAAGAACTGTTCGGTGTACTGGCCGAAATGCTGAACGAATTGAAAGACGGTCATGTAAATCTTTACACGCCATTCGACATGGCCCGCTACTGGGCATGGTTCGAAGAATACCCCGAAAATTTTGACAGGAATATTGTTTTCTGCAATTACTTGCATCAACCCGACTATCAAATAGCCGCATCACTTTACTATCGCGTACTCGACGACTGCAACATAGGCTACATCTACTACGAAAGTTTTTCCGGCGGCGTAGGCGAAGGAAACCTCGACGAAGTACTTCTGTCGTTTGCCACCTGCGACGGCATCATCATCGATGTGAGAAACAACGGCGGAGGGCAACTATCGACTGCACAACGTATCGCGGCACGATTTACCGATGACGATTTCGTAAGTGGATACATCAGACACAAAACCGGACCGGCACACAGTGCGTTTTCCGAGCCATACCCCATAGAGCAATATACTGCCGACGAAAATCGTATGCACTATGCAAAACCTGTAGCCATACTCACAAATCGGGGTTGTTATAGTGCCACAAACGATTTCGTTTCCGTCATGAAAAATCTTCCACAAGTGGCCATCATCGGCGATCGCACAGGCGGAGGCAGCGGACTACCATTTTCATCGGTACTGCCCAACGGTTGGTCTGTACGTTTCTCGGCATGCCCTATATACAACACAGCAATGGAGCATACCGAATTTGGTATAGACCCCACAATCAAAGTCGACATGACAGCCGAAGACACCGCCAAAGGCATTGACACTATCATAGAACGTGCCAAGCGGTGGATTACAACCGGAGAATAGATACAACAAAAACATTACAAACCAATAAGTATAAAATATGAAAAGAATAATCTGCGTAGCATCATACATTCTTTGTATTACTGCATCAAATATCCTATATGCCCAAAACTGCGAAGTAACAGAGAGCAAAACAACTTCGCTCACAGTAACCATTCCTACCGAGAAGATAGCTGTTGACCCCATGATATATGGGCAGATGATCGAAGATTGTAATGACCAAGTGATATACGGGGGCATAGTAAACAACGATGGTAAAGAAAATAGCGCTGTGACAGAACTTCTTCGCCCGCTCAATATTCCCGTTATGCGATGGCCGGCAGGCACAGCTATATATGATTACGAATGGAAAAAGGGCATTGGGAAGAATCGTAAGGCCGAAAAAGAACATATATGGGGTGGTATGGAGTATTATACATTTGGAACTGATGAATTCATTACATGGTGCGAACGTCTCAACATCGAGCCATACATCAATATCCCTATGGGAAACAACAATACATACACGCACTCGCTGGGTAATGCACTAGATTGGATTGAGTATGTGAACGGACCTACCACGACAACCTATGGAGCACTACGCGCAAAAAACGGGCATCACGAGCCGTATGATGTCAAGTTGTGGTGCATAGGCAACGAAAACTACCTCGGCAACAGATTCCATAAGTCAGAATCGGCCGAAACCTACGCAAATAATTTGGCAAAGTGGTCAAAAGTTATAAAGAGCATATATCCCGATCTTAGACTTTTGGGCGTTGGGCGTGTGCCTGAATGGACAAAAGAAGTATTGAAAAAATGCAACGAATGGATTGATTATGTGACACTTCATTTCTACATATCTGCACACATTGACAACAATGCATTAGTTGATCAGGAGAAAAGCCTCTTTTCCGCAGCCCTTGCTGAAGCCAACTTAAAACAGAATATCGAAGTATTGAAGGCCGCAAACGCCCAATATGGCAGAGTAAAGAATCCTATACGTTTCAGCATAGACGAATGGAACAATCGGCACGCAGTGAATAACGGTGAGAAATTTATCTTCTCTCGCAAAGACGACCGTCGTCAATACGACGTAATTACCACGGCCACAATGCTCAACGTATTTTTGCGCAACTCACCCTATGTGGGTATGGCAAACTACATTTTTCCTGTAAATGGGCATGGTCTTATAAAGACGGTGGGAGAGAGCGATGCTTACCGTAGTGTGGTGTATTATGTATTTGAACTATACCGAAAACACCTTGTAGGGAATCTTCTACACGTCGACATTGAGGGTGCAGGTATTGCCGATGCACGCTTAGGTGACTACGCAAGATTGGTGGGCGATATTACAGACGAAACAAGGGATATGGTGCAAGATTTATGCTTTGTAGATGCTGCTACGACGATGAACGAATATGGAGAGATTTACATCGCACTGACAAATCGGTCGCACAACGCAACACAGAAAATCAAAATCAATCTCCCTGACGGATATCATATTGATGCGGTATGGAGCCTCGAATCGAAAGATATATCAACAGCTAATACCGCAGACAATCGTAATAAAGTGCAACCAATACTTCGCAAAGAAAAGAAATCGCTTCTTTCGCTGTTACCTTGCGGACTGAAAATTGTTAAATGCGTCGCAAAGTAATATAAATTACGACCGGCTTTCTAATATAACCGATACTTAACTCCTTAAAAATAGTATATTATGGACGCACGAAAAGTTGACCAATTCATCACTGCACATATCGACTACTTCCCCTCCGAGTCAATCTATAACATTAAAGAAATGTTGGAGCAAACTGATGATTCTCTTTATCCTTACATACTATCACAATCATACAAAAATCCCATAGTCGTATTTATTATATCACTTATTTTCGGGCATTTGGGTATAGACCGATTTTTTATAGGACAAATAGGCTTGGGTTTGTTTAAGTTTATAACTTTTGGAGGTTTCGGCCTTTGGACTATCTGCGATTGGTTCTTAATATGGAGTGCAACACGCAATAGAAACTACAAAAAACTCATTAATTGCATATACGATTAAAAGCGTATTATTGGTGCCCGACAATTTTTTTCTGATAGCAATAAATAAACAACAAGGGCAATGCGATGTGGCATTGCCCTTGTTTATGTAGGAAATTACTTTCTTACGATTATTCAGCTGCGGGAGCCTCGGTTGCAGGTGTTTCAGCAACGGGAGCTGCATCGGTAGCAACGGCGTTCTTTTTCGAACGACGAGTACGGGTTTTCTTCACAGCTTTTTCTTTGAGCATGTTTTCGTTGTAGTCTACTAGCTCTATAAAGCAAGTCTTGGCATTGTCGCCGAGACGATTTCCAGTTTTGAGGATACGGGTGTAACCTCCGGGACGATCTGCTACTTTCTCTGCAATATTTTTGAAGAGTTCGGTTACAGCCTCTTTGCTTTGCAAATAGCTGAATACAACACGACGCGATGCGGTAGTGTCTTCTTTAGAACGGTTAATCAGCGGTTCAACATACATTCTCAATGCTTTTGCTTTTGCCAAAGTGGTGAAGATTCTTTTGTGGAGAATCAATGAGGTAGCCATATTGGAGAGCATAGCATCTCTGTGAGATTTAGTGCGTCCTAAGTGGTTGAATTTTTTATTATGTCTCATTGTTTTACTCTTTTTCTAATTTATACTTCGAAATATCCATTCCAAACGAGAGTGAAAGACCGGCCAATAATTCATCGAGCTCGGTAAGCGATTTGCGCCCAAAGTTACGGAACTTGAGCAAATCGGTCTTATTGAACACAACCAATTCGCCAAGAGTTTCCACATCTGCGCTCTTCAAGCAATTGAGGGCACGAACCGAGAGATCCATATCGACAAGCTTGGTTTTAAGCAACTGACGCATGTGAAGAACCTCTTCATCAAACTCTTCGTTTCCATCGGCATCGGTCGATTCGAGGGTTATTTTCTCATCTGAGAAGAGCATGAAGTGATGAATAAGTATCTTAGCAGCCTCTTTCAATGCATCTTTGGGGTGGATAGAACCATCGGTCGAGATTTCGAGAGTCAGTTTTTCGTAGTCGGTTTTCTGTTCTACACGGAAATTTTCCTGAATGTATTTTACATTGCGAATAGGAGTAAAAATAGAATCGATAGCAATAACATCAACAGGATCATTAGGGCTTTGATTTTCCTCAGCGGGAACATATCCACGACCTTTATTGATATTGATTTCGATTTGGAAATTTGCACTCCGATCCATGCTACAGATCACCAAGTCGGGATTAAGCACTTCAAATCCGGTAAGGTGTTTACCTATATCTCCGGCTTTGAACACATCGGTTCCCGATACAGAAATTGCGACCTTCTCGGTTTCGATTTCTTCTACGATTTGTTTAAATCTCACCTTTTTGAGGTTGAGAATGATATTGGTCACATCTTCGATTACGCCGGGTATGGTCGAAAACTCATGTTCTACACCGCTAATACGAATAGATGTGATCGCAAAGCCTTCAAGAGAGTTGAGGAGGATACGACGCAACGCGTTACCAATAGTAACGGCATAGCCGGGCTCCAAGGGACGGAATTCGAATTTACCGAAAAACGCGTCGGCCTCGAGCATGAGGACTTTATCGGGTTTCTGAAATGCTAATATCGCCATGTATTATTTATTATTTAGAGTACAACTCAACGATCAACTGTTCCTTGATATTCTCGGGTATGTCTGCACGTTCGGGCAAGTGAAGGAATTTTCCACCTTTAACGTTTTCGTCCCACTCTATCCAAGGATATTTGCTGTGGTTAAATCCCGAAAGGGCATCAGCAATAACTTCCAAAGATTTCGATTTTTCGCGCACAGCGACAATCTGACCGGGTTTTACCGAGAATGAGGGAATATTAACCACTTTTCCATCAACGGTAATGTGTCGGTGCGATACTATCTGACGAGCAGCTGCACGTGTCGGTGCGATACCCAAACGATAGACTACATTATCGAGACGAGCCTCGAGGAGTTGTAACAACACCTCACCGGTAATACCTTTAGTACGAGATGCTTTCTCAAAAAGAATACGGAATTGTTTTTCAAGTACACCGTAAGTATATTTGGCTTTTTGTTTCTCACGGAGCTGGATACCATACTCTGAAGTTTTTCTTCTTTTGTTAGCACCATGCTGTCCGGGAGGATAGTTCTTTTTTGAAAGAACTTTATCGGGGCCGAAAATAGGCTCACCAAATTTACGGGCAATCTTTGATTTAGGGCCGGTATATCTTGCCATTTTTGTAGATTTTTAGTTTTTATTATTGTGAGAATCACATTCGGTGCAGCCGCGATTGCAGAGAGGAGAATGTATGCAATCTTATCACCTTGTGGGATTCTGCTTTATAAGAATTATACTCTACGTCTTTTGGGAGGACGACATCCATTGTGAGGCAGCGGTGTAACATCGATAATTTCGGTCACTTCGATACCTGCACCATGTACAGTACGGATTGCCGACTCACGACCATTACCGGGGCCTTTTACATAAGCCTTTACTTTTCTCAAGCCAAGGTCAAAGGCTACTTTCGCACAATCTTGTGCTGCCATTTGGGCTGCATAAGGAGTATTTTTCTTTGATCCTCTAAATCCCATTTTACCTGCTGATGACCATGAAATAACTTGGCCTTCAGAGTTGGCAAGGGATACGATAATGTTGTTAAACGAAGAATGTACGTGCAATTGACCCATTGCGTCAACTTTCACGTTTCTCTTCTTGGTTGCGACTGTTTTTTTTGCCATACTTAATTATTATTTAGTAGCTTTTTTCTTATTAGCAACAGTTTTCTTTTTACCTTTACGGGTACGCGCATTGTTCTTGGTGCTTTGTCCACGAACGGGAAGACCGTTACGATGACGAACACCACGATAGCAACCGATGTCCATAAGGCGTTTGATATTGAGTTGAACTTCTGAACGAAGGTCTCCCTCTACTTTGTATTCGGCTCCGATGATTTCACGCACTTTGGCAGCTTGTTCATCGCTCCAATCTTTCACTTTTATATCTTTATCAATGTCGGCTTTTGCCAAGATGGTATTAGCCGCACTGCGACCTATTCCATAGATATAGGTCAAGGCTATTTCACCTCTTTTGTTTTGAGGCAGGTCAACACCTACTATTCTTATTGCCATATAGTCGTAGAATTATTTTGCAAAAATAATAAAATTATCCTTGACGTTGTTTATACTTGGGATTTTTCTTGTTGATAACATACAAGCGACCTTTTCTTCTCACGATTTTACAATCGGCTGTACGCTTTTTCAATGATGCTTTTACTTTCATATCTGTAGTTTTTTATTTGTATCTGAAAGATATTCGTCCTTTGGTCAAGTCATAGGGCGACATTTCGACCTTGACTTTATCGCCGGGCAGGATTTTTATGTAGTGCATTCGCATTTTACCGGAAATATGCGCCGTAATTTCATGCCCATTTTCCAATTCAACTCTGAACATAGCATTCGACAATGCTTCTACAATTACTCCGTCTTGCTCTATTGCAGCCTGTTTTGCCATATCATTATATTACTTTGTAACTGGTATTCCTAATGCTTCTTCGACATACTTGAACGAAGAAAGAATGTCTGCTCCTCCTTCACGCACAGCAATTGTGTGCTCGAAATGAGCCGAAGGTTTACGGTCTTTGGTTCGCGTTGTCCATCCATCTTTTTCTATCACGATATTGCGTGAACCAAGATTTATCATAGGTTCTATGGCTATAACCATACCGCTTTTGAGCAACGGACCGCACCCGCGACGTCCATAGTTGGGGACTTCTGGATCCTCATGCAATTTCTTACCTACACCGTGACCGCAAAGTTCTCGTACTACAGAGTAATTACGGTGCTCACAATATGTCTGGATAGCATTACTTATATCGCCGATACGCTTGCCTTCAACTGCTTGCTCGATACCCAAATAAAGAGACTCTTTTGTGGTTCTCAACAAGCGCCTTACTTCGTAGGGGACTTCTCCTACCTCGAATGTATAAGCCGAATCTCCGTTAAAGCCGTTTTTTACAACGCCACAATCAATCGATACGATATCACCATCTTTCAACACATAGTTCGACGGTATACCATGCACTATTTGTTCATTGACCGACACACACAGCGTATTGGGAAACCCTCCGTACCCGAGAAATCCGGGGACAGCCTGATGATCGCGAATAAATTCTTCGGCAATCTTATCCAACTGCAGTGTGGTAACTCCGGGAGCCACCCACTTGGCGAGTTCGCCAAGTGTCTGACCCACCAAGAGATTACTCTCTCTCAATAATTCTATTTCTTCGTCGGTCTTAAGATAAATCATCGCTATGTTTTATCTTTACTAGTATGCCGCGATAGAGCCGGAACGACCTTTGATACGACCCGACTTCAATAAGCCGTCGTAATGACGCATCATCAAGTGGCTCTCGATCTGCTGCAATGTATCCAATACAACACCTACAAGAATGAGAAGTGAGGTTCCTCCAAAGAATTGAGAGAACTCGGCACTTACTCCTGCAAGTTGCGCAAATGCTGGCAGAATGGCTATTATTGCCAAGAATATCGAACCGGGTAAGGTGATACGCGACATAATAGAGTCGATATAGGCAGCAGTCTTTTTACCGGGTTTTACACCGGGAATGAAACCATTATTACGTTTCATATCCTCAGCCATCTGGTTAGGCTGTACAGTAATTGCGGTATAGAAATAGGTAAAGAGGATTATCAAGAGCGCAAACACAAAATTGTATGTGAAACTTGTGCTGTCCATAAACGAACGCCAGAAAGTACTTTCGGTATTATCGGCCGAGAATCCTACTATAGCGATAGGTATAAACATGATAGCTTGCGCAAATATGATAGGCATAACTCCTGAAGTGTTTACCTTCAAAGGTATATATTGTCTTACTCCACCATATTGTTTATTACCTACCACACGTTTGGCATATTGCACGGGAATCTTACGGGTTCCTTGTACCAATAATATGGCTGCCGCAATAACAAAGAGCAGTACCAAAATTTCACCAAGGAACATTACAAGACCTCCCGATGTAGATGCTACACGCATGGTAAACTCTTGAACGAGTGCCAAAGGCAAACGAGCAATAATACCAACCAAAATTATAAACGAAATACCGTTGCCGATACCTCTGTCGGTAATACGCTCACCAAGCCACATGACAAACATACTGCCGGCAGTGAGGATAATCGTTGATGATATCGTAAACAGAAGGTCGGTAGGGAAAGCGCCGCCCATCTGCACACTAAGGTTGACCAAATAGGTCGGACCTTGAATGAGCAAGATAGCAACGGTAAGATAACGTGTATACTGATTGAGTTTACGTCTTCCGCTTTCACCTTCGCGTTGCAATTTCTGGAAATAAGGCAAAGCCATACCGAGCAACTGTATTACGATAGATGCCGTAATGTAAGGCATAATACCCAACGCAAAGATAGAGGCATTGGAGAATGCACCTCCCGAGAACATATCAAGCAACTGCAAAAGACCTCCACTGGTCTGAGCACGCAGTTGGGTAAGGAACTGGGGATCGATACCGGGCAATACTACATAAGAACCTGCACGGTACACCAAGACAAACAATATTGTAATGATAATACGTTTTCTCAGTTCCTCGATCTTCCAGATATTTTTTATCGTTTCTATTGCTCTCATAAGGCTTGCATTAGAGTTTTACTACGGTACCGCCTAATGCAGTGATTGCTGCCTCAGCACTTTTTGAGAAAGCATGAGCTTCTACATCGAGTTTTACCGTAAGAGTTCCTTTTCCTAAAATTTTCACCAAATGCTTATTGGATACATAACCAGCCTCAATCAAAGCGGCTACATCAACCTTGGTAAGTTGCTTGCTTTCGGCCAAGGCTTGAATCAAATCGAGATTGATAGCTTTGTATTCAACACGATTGATGTTTTTAAATCCAAATTTGGGCAAACGGCGTTGCAAAGGCATTTGACCACCTTCAAAACCGATTTTCTTTTTGTATCCCGATCTCGATTTGGCACCTTTGTGACCACGAGTAGAGGTTCCACCCAGGCCCGAACCGGGTCCGCGACCAATTCTCTTACGAGTCTTGGTCGAACCTTCTGCGGGTTTTAAATTACTCAAGTTCATATCGTTGTTTTTTTTATTCGTTATGGAATTAGTCTACAATGCTTACCAAATGTCTTACTTTGGTAACCATCCCGAGTATTTGAGGATTTGCTTGGTGTTCTACCACTTGACCAATTTTTCTCAGTCCAAGAGCATCAAGTGTTCTTTTTTGAACTGCGGGACATTTGATTCTACTTTTAACTTGTTTGATTTTAATAGTTTCCATGTATTGTCCTCCGTTCTTTTATCCTTTAAATACTTTTTCGAGTGAAACACCACGATTCTGTGCTACAGTATAAGCATCTCTCAACTCGCCAAGAGCAGCCATAGTGGCTTTTACCAAGTTGTGAGGATTTGAAGAGCCTTTCGATTTTGCCAACACGTCGGTAATACCAACGCTTTCGAGTACGGCACGCATAGCACCACCGGCTTTTACTCCGGTACCGTGTGTAGCGGGTTTGATATAGACTTGTGCCCCACCAAATTTCGCGAATTGATCGTGAGGTATGGTTCCTTTGCGTACAGGCACTTTAATAAGATTCTTTTTAGCAGCTTCCACACCTTTGGCGATAGCGGCAGTTACCTCTCCGGCTTTACCAAGACCCCAACCTACGATACCGTCTTCGTTTCCTACAACGACGATGGCCGAGAAGCTGAAAGTACGTCCACCTTTGGTAACTTTGGTTACACGATTGATTGCTACTAAGCGATCTTTCAATTCCAAGTCGTTTGTCGACTTTACTCTGTTATCTTTTGCCATGTTGTTTAAAATTTAAGACCTCCGTTACGGGCTGCATCTGCAAGTTCTTTGATGCGACCATGGTAGAGGTATCCGTTACGGTCGAATACGACGGTTGTTATACCGGCTTCTTGAGCCTTTTTTGCGATAATCTGTCCCACTTGGGCGGCAATCTCCTTTTTAGGTGCTTTCTCGAGTCCGCACGAAGATGCTGCAACCAAAGTTTTACCGGCGAGATCGTCAATCAACTGCACATAAATCTGCTTGTTGCTTCTGAATACGGTCATTCGGGGACATTCGGCTGTACCCGAAATTTTACCGCGTATACGGGTTTTGATTTTAAGTCTTCTTTCTATTTTTGTTATCATGATAATGGCGTTTTAACGGTTTTTACTTAGCACCGGCCGATTTACCAGACTTGCGACGTACAATTTCACCAACAAAGCGAATACCTTTGCCTTTGTAAGGTTCGGGTTTACGGAATGTACGTATTTTGGCACAAATCTGACCGATAAGTTGTTTGTCGCACGATTCGAGAATAATCAGCGGGTTTTTGTTTCTCTCTGATTTGGTTTCGAGTTTCACTTCTTTGGGAAGTCTCAAATATATACTGTGCGAGAATCCAAGA
Organism: Bacteroidales bacterium; assembly: GCA_045606385.1. Lineage (GTDB taxonomy): Bacteria > Bacteroidota > Bacteroidia > Bacteroidales > UBA11471 > Caccoplasma. The sequence continues at coordinate 47,066 of JAZURX010000016.1, forward strand.
GTAAGGTTCAAAACCTGTCCGTTGCTTTCGGCACGATAACCTACACCAACGAGTTCGAGTTCTTTTCTGTATCCGGTCGATACGCCTACTACCATATTGTTTATCAAGGCACGATACAAGCCATGCAACGAGCGACATTGTTTTTCGTCTGAAGGACGAACTACGGTCAACACACCGTCAGCTTGTTCTACAGTGATACCTCCGCTGATTTCTTGCGAAAGTTCACCTTTAGGACCTTTAACCGAGATTTGGTTTCCGGCAACTGTTACAGTTACACCGGCAGGTATATGTATGGGCAAATTTCCTATTCTTGACATAATATAACCTCCTTCTCGATTAGTAGATATAACATAATACTTCACCACCGATCATTTGCTCACGAGCTTCTTTGTCGGTCATCACACCTTTAGAAGTAGAGAGAATCGCGATACCCAAACCGTTGAGTACACGAGGCATCTCTTTGTAACCGGTGTATTGACGCAAACCCGGAGTCGATACTCTGATCAGCTTTTTGATTGCGTTCACTTTGTTCACGGGGTCATATTTCAAGGCAATTTTTATTGTACCTTGAGGACCATCTTCTACAAACTTGTAATTCAAGATGTAGCCTTTGTCAAAAAGGATTTTTGTAATCTCTTTTTTCAAGTTTGAGGCAGGCACCTCTACCACTCTGTGCTGAGCTTTGATGGCATTTCTCAATCTTGTGAGATAATCTGCAATAGGATCTGTCATTTTGTTTTTTGTTTAAATTGATCCGGTCGTCCGGACAATATTTAACACTATGTTAATTGGTCTCTGTTTACCAGCTGGCTTTTTTTACGCCGGGAATAAGTCCTGCCGAGGCCATTTCACGAAATTGGATACGTGAGATACCGAATTGACGGATATAACCTTTGGGACGTCCGGTGATGCTGCAACGATTGTGCAAACGCACCGGAGAGGCGTTTTTGGGAAGTGCTTGCAGAGCCTCGTAATCGCCTTCGGCTTTGAGTTGAGCACGTTTTGCGGCGTATTTAGCTACGAGTTTCGCGCGTTTCACTTCGCGAGCTTTCATCGATTCTTTTGCCATATCTTAGTTCTTTTTTGCGTTTTTGAAAGGAAGGCCAAATTCGCGGAGAAGAGCATAACCTTCTTCATCGGTTTTTGCCGAGGTTACAAAGGTAATATTCATTCCTAAAAGTTTGGTAATTGTATCGATATTTATTTCAGGGAAAATGATTTGTTCCTGAATACCGAGAGTATAATTACCTCTTCCGTCAAATTTGCTTTCGATACCTTTGAAGTCACGAATACGGGGGAGAGCCACACGAATAAGACGTTCGAGGAATTCATACATTCTCTCACGACGCAAAGTAACCATCACACCGATAGGCATTTTCTTACGCAACTTGAAGTTCGAAATATCTTTGCGAGAAAGGGTGGCTACGGCTTTCTGTCCGGTAATGGCGGTAAGCTCGCTGATGGCTGTATCGATAATCTTCTTATCGGCGGTAGCCTGGCCGAGTCCTTGGTTGATGACAATTTTCTTCAACACTGGCACTTGCATTACAGTGGTGTAGTTGAATTCTTTCATCAAAGCAGGAACGATTCTTTCTTTATAATCGTTTTTAAGGGTTGCGGTATTGGTCATTACTTAATCTCCTCTCCTGATTTTTTTGAATAACGTACTTTCTTACCTGCCTCATTCACACGACGGCCGATACGGGTCGGCTTATTGGTCTTGGGGTCGAGCAGGTTCAGATTGGAAACATGTACAGGGGCTTCCATATCGATGATACCGCCCTGCGGATGTTTAGCGTTGGGTTTGGTGTGTTTTTTCACCATATTGATACCTTCTACAACGGCACGTTGCTCTTTTACAAGCACACGCAACACGCGACCGGTTTTACCTTTATCTTCACCGGAATTTACATATACGGTATCGCCCTTTTTAATATGCAACTTACTCATTTGTCTAATTTTATATTAAAGTACTTCGGGTGCCAATGAAACAATTTTCATATTGGTGGCACGCAATTCACGGGCAACAGGCCCGAAGATACGGCTACCTCTGATTTCTCCGGCACCGTTCAGCAATACGCAGGCGTTATCGTCGAAACGTATATAAGAACCATCAGCACGACGGATCTCTTTTTTTGTACGCACGATAACGGCTTTTGAAACGGCTCCTTTTTTGAGGTCGCTCGAAGGTATCACACTCTTGATGGCAACAACTATTTGGTCACCCACAGAAGCGTAACGACGACCTGTACCGCCTAATACACGGATACAAAGTGCTTCTTTGGCTCCGCTATTGTCTGCGACTGTAAGTCTGGTCTCTTGCTGTATCATATTATTTTACTCTTTCGATGATTTCTACTAATCTCCATCTTTTCAGTTTACTCAGCGGACGAGTTTCCATGAGGCGTACGGTATCACCGATATTGCACTCATTTTTTTCGTCATGAGCATGGTATTTCTTCGTTTTATTCACGAATTTACCATAAATAGGGTGTTTTTCTTTCCATTTAACTGCAACAGTAATGGTTTTGTCCATTTTATTGCTGGTTACAACACCTATTCTTTCTTTTCTTAGGCCTTTTGTTTCCATGAGCTCTAATTCGATTATTTGTTATTGAGTTCTCTTTGGCGCACTTCGCCTTTCATGCGCGCTATCGTCCTGCGGAGAGTTTTAATTTGTGCAGGATTATCCAGCGGGGTGATGCTGTGATTGATTTCCATACGGTTCAATGCAACAGAATCTGCCTCGATTCTTTCGAGCAACTCTTTTGTGCTCAATTCTTTTATTTCTGCAGTCTTCATAACTTATCACGCATTTTGATTAGCATCGTAGTCGTGTCTCACGACAAATTTAGTCGTCACAGGAAGTTTCTGGGCGGCCAAGCGCAAAGCTTCTTTGGCTATTTCGTAGGGAACGCCTTCTACTTCGAGAATAATTCTTCCCGGGGTTACAGGCGCTACAAATCCTTCGGGTGAACCTTTACCTTTACCCATACGTACTTCGGCAGGTTTCTTGGTGATGGGCTTATCCGGGAAGATTCTGATCCAAATCTGACCCTGACGTTGCATGTAACGGGTTACGGCGATACGGGCAGCTTCTATCTGACGACCGGTAATCCATTTCGATTGCAAGCTCTTTATACCAAAGGAACCGAAGGCCAATTGATTGCCTCGACCGGCGAGACCTTTCATACGGCCTTTTTGTTGTCTTCTGAATTTCGTTTTCTTCGGTTGTAACATTTTCTGTCAGTTCAATTCGTTAACGATTCGATTTTGCTTTTTTGAAGCCTTTTTTTCCGCCGGCTTCACGATTACCGCGTGGCTCTTTAGCACTTACAGTAAATTGAGGCGCGAGGTCTCTTTTGCCATACACTTCACCACGGCATATCCATACCTTGATTCCGATAAGGCCTACTTTGGTGAGAGCCTCAACAAGAGCGTAATCTATATCGGCACGTAGAGTGTGCAACGGAGTACGACCCTCTTTAAACATTTCCGAGCGAGCCATTTCGGCACCGTTCAGACGTCCCGATACTTGTACCTTGATACCTTCGGCACCGGCACGCATAGTACCTGCGATAGCAGTTTTTACAGCACGACGATAAGCCATCTTACCTTCTATCTGGCGAGCGATGTTGGTAGCGACGATGGTTGCGTCTACTTCGGGGCGTTTTACCTCAAAGATATTGATTTGCACATCTTTATCGGTAATTTTCTTCAACTCTTCTTTGAGTTTGTCAACTTCTTGACCGCCTTTACCGATGATGAGTCCCGGACGGGCTGTGCATACGGTGATGGTGATGAGTTTCAAGGTACGCTCTATCACAATGCGTGATACGCTTGCCTTTGCAAGACGGGCATTGAGGTACTTGCGCAATTTGCTATCTTCGAGCAATCTTTCGCCGTACTTTCTGCCACCATACCAATTGGAATCCCATCCGCGGATAATTCCCAAACGGTTACTTATTGGATTTACTTTCTGTCCCATCCGGCTTAATTTTGATTATCGGTTTTACTTATAGTATCTACAAACAACGTAACGTGATTTGAGCGTTTACGTATTCTATATCCGCGTCCTTGAGGAGCGGGGCGAAGGCGTTTGAGCATAGCTGCCGAGTTTACATATATTTCAGAGATATAGAGCTCACCGCTTTCGGCTTTGCGTTCGTTTTTCTGCTCCCAGTTGGCAATGGCCGAACGCAACAATTTTTCCAGTCTTGCAGAAGCCTCTTTGTTCGAGAATTTCAATACTCCAAGAGCTTTGAATGCTTCCATTCCACGTATCATATCTACAACCAAACGCATTTTGCGAGGCGAGGTAGGCACGTTGTTAAGCTTTGCGAAGTATTTGGTCTTCAGGGCTTCTTTTCTGTTATCGGCTGATATTTTTTTTCTTGCACCCATTGTTAATTTCTTTTTTTATTTGAATTTCTCAAATTCCCGGTGACCCTGATTATTTTTTCTTATTACCGGAGTGTCCGCGGAAGATACGAGTGGGAGCAAATTCTCCCAACTTGTGACCAACCATGTTTTCGGTAACGTAAACGGGAATAAATTTATTACCATTGTGTACGGCAAAAGTGTGACCTACGAAATCGGGAGAAATCATAGATGCTCTTGACCATGTTTTGATAACGGACTTTTTGCCCGATTCTTCCATAGCCATCACTTTCTTTTCCAGTTTCACACTGATATATGGGCCTTTTTTCAATGAACGACTCATAGTTGCTTAGTTAACGAGTTACTTTTTACGTCTTTCTATAATATACTTAGACGAGAGTTTCTTAGGAGCTCTTGTCTTGAGACCTTTAGCGTAAAGTCCCTTACGTGAACGCGGGTGTCCTCCCGAAGCGCGTCCTTCACCACCACCCATGGGGTGATCGACGGGGTTCATAACAACACCACGGTTGCGAGGACGACGTCCCAACCAGCGAGAACGACCGGCTTTACCCGAACGTTCGAGAGCGTGGTCTGAATTACCTACTGTACCAATGGTAGCTTTGCAGGTAGCAAGGATTTTACGAGTCTCACCCGAAGGTAATTTGATAATAGCGTAATTGCCTTCACGCGAAGTGAGCTGGGCAAATACTCCGGCCGAACGAACAAGGGCAGCGCCTTGTCCGGGGCGTAACTCGATGTTATGCACTACGGTACCAATGGGAATGTTTTGCAAGGGAAGAGCATTACCTACTTCAGGTGCTGCATCTGCACCCGACATAATGGTCATACCTACTTCAAGTCCGTTAGGAGCAATGATGTACCGTTTTTCACCATCAGCGTAGAAAAGCAACGCGATACGAGCCGAACGATTGGGATCATATTCGATGGTTTTTACGACTGCGGGAACACCGTCTTTATTTCTCTTGAAGTCGATCAAACGATATTTGCGTTTATGGCCACCGCCGATATAACGCATAGTCAAGTGACCTTCATTGTTTCGGCCACCCGATTTTCTGACTCCTACTACAAGAGACTTTTCTGGTGCGCTAGCAGTGATCTTGTCAAAAGCACCAATAATTTTGTGTCTCTGCCCCGGGGTTGTGGGCTTTAATTTTCTAACTGCCATTTTTATTCTTAAATATTGCTATAAAAATCTATAGTATCACCTTCTTTCAATGTAACCAATGCTTTTTTGTAGGTGGCTGCACGACCTTGAATAAGACCCGATTTGGTATAACGGCTTTTGAGTTTGCCTTTCTTCATAATCGTATTTACCGACACTACGGTTACATCGTAGAGTTCTTCAACAGCATTCTTTATCTGCTCTTTGTTTGCGCTGGGGATAACCGCAAAACCGTAACGGTTGTATTTATCAGCCATTCCGGTCATTTTTTCGGTTACTATCGGTTTAATAATTATTGCCATTATTCTACCTCCTTAATATTAAAAGTTATTAATAGCAGCTACCGAGCTCTCAGTAAGTACAAGATTTACGCAATCGAGTACTTTATAAGTATTTAACTCGGCGGTTGTTACAACTTTTGCATTGGGCACATTTCGAGCCGACAAATATACGTTTTTATTTTCATTTCCTAAAACTAAAAGCGATTTTTTATCTGCAACTTTCAGATTTTGAGCAAAAGAGATAAATTCTTTAGTTTTGGGAGCTTCAAACGTAAAGTCTTCAACCACGAAAATAGCACTCTCTTGCGCCTTGAGGCTGAGAGCCGATTTACGAGCCAATGATTTCACTTTTTTATTCAGCTTGAAGCTGTAGTTACGAGGACGCGGACCAAATACACGACCACCACCTACCATCACGGGCGAGTTGATGTCGCCACGACGTGCGCCACCGGAGCCTTTTTGACGGATAAGTTTACGGGTACTTCCCGATACCTCACTTCTTTCTTTCGATTTGTGAGTTCCTTGACGTTTGTTGGCCAAGTATTGTTTTACGTCGAGATAGATAGCGTGTTCGTTGGGTTCAATGCCGAATACTGCATCGTTCAACGTAACTTTCTTTCCAGTATCTTCACCTTTGATGTTATATACGCTCAGTTCCATTACTTTTCTATTATTACGATTGAACCTTTACAACCGGGTACTGAACCTTTGATAAGGAGCAGATTGTGTTCCGGCATGATTTTCAACACTTGCAAGTTTTGCACAGTAACGCGTTCGTTACCTGTTTGTCCGGCCATACGAGTTCCCTTGAATACTTTTGCAGGGTAAGAACATGCACCTACCGAACCGGGAGCACGCAGACGGTTGTGCTGACCGTGAGTGGTCTGACCAACACCGCCAAAACCATGACGACGTACAACACCTTGGAAACCTCTACCTTTTGATGTTCCGACTACATCTACGTATTCGGCATCAGCAAAGAGATCTACAGTGATAACGTCTCCGGCTTTGTACTCTGATTCAAATCCTTTGAACTCGGCCAAGTGTCTCTTGGCTGTTACTCCGGCTTTTTTGAAGTGTCCCATCTCGGGTTTGGTAGTATGTTTCTCTTTTTTATCGATGAAACCTACCTGTACAGCTTCATAACCATCATTTTCAACGGTCTTAACTTGAGTAACAACGCAGGGACCTACTTCGATAACAGTGCATGGAACATTTTTTCCCTCGGCACTGAAAACGGATGTCATTCCGATTTTTTTTCCTAATAATCCTGGCATTTCTCTGTATTTAAATAAATTGTTTAATAGTATACTACACTTTGATTTCTACTTCAACACCACTGGGCAACTCGAGTTTCATCAAAGCATCTACGGTTTTTGCAGTAGAGCTATAGATATCGATAAGGCGTTTGTACGAAGAAAGTTCAAATTGCTCTCTCGATTTCTTGTTTACGAAAGTCGAGCGATTGACAGTAAAGATGCGTTTGTGTGTAGGCAGAGGTATAGGACCACTAACTACTGCACCGCTGGCTTTAACAGTCTTTACAATCTTTTCGGCCGATTTGTCGACCAAGTTATGATCGTAAGATTTCAGTTTGATTCTAATTTTTTGGCTCATATTTTTAGTTCTGTTTTATTATTACAATAAGTCTACACGACCTTGAACTTCAGTGAGCACTTGTTTTGCAATCTGAGTGCTTACTTCGGCATAGTGCGAGAATGTCATGGTAGAGGTTGCACGACCCGATGTGATGGTACGTAAAGCAGTTACATAACCGAACATTTCGGCAAGAGGAGCTTTAGCTTTCACAATACGAGCACCTGAGCGGCTCGATTCCATACCTTCTACTTGTCCACGACGTTTGTTCAAGTCTGAAATCACATCACCCATGCTCTCTTCAGGTGTCACCACTTCTATTTTCATGATAGGCTCTTGAAGTACGGGTTTTGCTTTTTCACATGCTTTCTTGAATGCTTGAATAGCACAAACTTCGAACGAGAGTTGGTCTGAGTCAACCGGGTGGAACGAACCATCGATAACGGTCACTTTCAAGCGATCGAGCGGATAACCGGCCAATACACCATTTTTCATAGCGGTAGTGAAACCTTTTTGGATTGAAGGAATATATTCACGAGGAATATTACCACCTTTAACCTCATCGATAAATTGCAAACCGCTACCTTCAAAGCTTTCATCAGCAGGTTCTACACGTACGATGATATCGGCAAATTTACCACGACCACCGGTTTGTTTTTTATAAACTTCGCGCAGTTCCACTGCTTGAGATATAGCCTCCTTATATGATACTTGAGGACGACCTTGGTTACATTCTACTTTAAACTCACGTTTCAGACGATCAATAATAATTTCGAGGTGAAGCTCACCCATACCGCTGATAACGGTTTGACCTGTATCTTCGTCGGTCTTAACGGTAAATGTCGGGTCTTCTTCAGCCAACTTTTGCAAACCGAGGCTGAGTTTGTCCATATCTTTCTGAGTTTTGGGTTCTACCGCGATACCAATTACAGGTGCGGGAAAATCCATAGCTTCGAGCACGATAGGAGCATCTTCGGCACAGAGTGTATCACCGGTGCGAATATCTTTGAAACCTACACCGGCTCCGATATCACCACAACCGATAGCCTCTTTGGGGTTTTGCTTATTGGAGTGCATTTGGAAGAGACGCGAAACACGTTCTTTCTTACCCGAGCGAGAGTTCAACACATAAGAACCTGCAGGTATTTCACCCGAATATACACGGAAGAAACAAAGACGACCTACATAGGGGTCAACTGCAATCTTAAACACAAGAGCCGACATTTTTTCATCGGTAAGAGGTTTACGCACCTCTTCTTGGTCGGGATCGGCAGGGTTATGACCGGTGATAGCAGGAGTGTCGGCAGGACTGGGCAAATAAGCACATACAGCATCGAGCAATACTTGAACACCTTTATTCTTGAACGAAGAACCGCAAAGCATAGGGACAATCGACATACTCAATGCTCCTTTACGCAATGCCACGCGTATTTCATCTTCGGTAATAGTCGAAGGATCATCGAAATATTTCTCCATAAGAGTATCGTCACATTCCGCAATTTTTTCGAGCATTTTATCACGCCACTCTTCGGCTTCTTCTTGCAACGAAGCAGGAATATCTTCGATAGTGTAGTCAGCACCCATGGTTTCATCATGCCAATAGTAGGCTTTCATGGTCACAAGATCTACAATACCTTTAAATGTTTCTTCTGCTCCGATAGGAATTTGCACGGGGCAAGGATTGGCACCGAGCACCTCTTTCAACTGGCGAACCACTTCGAAAAAGTTTGCACCCGAACGGTCCATTTTGTTTACATAACCGATACGGGGTACAGCATATTTATCGGCTTGACGCCATACAGTTTCAGACTGAGGTTCCACACCACCTACTGCACAGAAAGCAGCAACAGCGCCATCAAGCACGCGCAACGAACGCTCTACCTCGGCAGTAAAGTCTACGTGGCCCGGAGTGTCAATCAAATTTATTTTATATTTCTCATTAGCATAATTCCACCAAGTGGTAGTAGCAGCCGAGGTAATGGTAATACCACGCTCTTGCTCCTGCTCCATCCAGTCCATGGTTGCTGCACCATCGTGTACCTCACCGATTTTATGGGTAAGACCGGTATAGAAAAGAATACGTTCCGAAGTCGTAGTCTTACCGGCATCGATGTGAGCCATAATACCAATATTTCTGGTATATTTCAATAATTCGTCAGCTTTTGCCATCGTTATCTACTTTATTAACTGGTTAAATGATTAGAATCTGAAGTGAGCGAAAGCACGGTTGGCTTCAGCCATTTTGTGCATATCCTCTTTACGTTTGAATGCACCACCTTGCTCGTTATACGCATCAACAATCTCGGCAGCCAATTTATCGGCCATCGTTTTGCCGCCACGTTTACGGGCATATTGTATCAGATTTTTCATCGAGATGGATTCTTTGCGATCGGGACGGATTTCGGTAGGGACTTGGAATGTTGCACCGCCGATACGACGAGATTTTACCTCTACTTGAGGAGTAATATTATCCAACGCTTTTTTCCAAATTTCGAGAGCGGATTTTTCTTCGTTGGAGAGCTTTTCCTTTACTGTATCCAATGCCGTATAGAAAATAGTGAAAGCTATGCTTTTCTTTCCATCGTACATCAAGTGATTAACAAATTTAGTAACCTTTACGTCACTGAACACGGGATCGGGTAATACAACCCGTTTCTTAGGTTTTGCTTTTCTCATTATTTTTACTAAGTTGTTGTTCTTGTTTTTGGTTGCTTTTCAATTATCTTCAACGATGTCCTCCGACACCATTTACTCAACCTGAATCAGCCTATCCAATAAACTCAAACAGTGTTTGACACTAAGTTTGTTGGGGTTTATCTGCTTTACGTCTTACTTTTTACCTTTTGCAGGTGCGGCACCGGCTTTGGGTCTCTTAGCTCCGTATTTCGAGCGACGTTGTGTACGACCATTCACACCTGCGGTATCCAATGAACCACGCACAATATGATAACGTACACCGGGAAGGTCTTTTACACGACCGCCACGCACCAATACAATAGAGTGCTCTTGCAAGTTGTGTCCTTCGCCCGGTATGTAAGAGTTCACCTCTTTACCGTTGGTCAAACGCACACGTGCTACTTTACGCATTGCAGAGTTAGGTTTTTTGGGAGTAGTCGTATATACTCTCACACATACACCACGTCTTTGAGGACATGAATCAAGTGCAGGAGATTTACTTTTATCTTCCAAAACAACCCGCCCTTTTCTTACTAATTGCTGAATTGTAGGCATCTTTTAACTTTTTAGTTCGTTTTAATTTGTTGTTTTTACTTTGTTTCTTAACCATTGCAATCCGCGCAAATACATACACATACCACTATAAATCAACTATTTATAGCAAGACGCACGACACATTGGCGCGAAAAACACCGCAAAGATAGTTACTAATTCATTAATAACCAAATAAAAAAGTAAATATTTTTATCCGATTCCAAAATCCCTTCAAGGAGCTGACTCGATAGCCATGCCACAACATAGTCAGAAATTTACTCACATAAATATTCATCACTTGAAAAATATATGATTTTTTACTAATTTCGCCCTATATTCATACTTATAATCATGCTACTACCCTACAAAACCGCAGGAATAATCGAAGCAGGTTGTGATGAAGCCGGTCGTGGCTGCCTCGCCGGAGCCGTATTTGCCGCAGCGGTAATACTGCCACCGAACTTCGAAAACGAAATACTCAACGACTCGAAACAGCTATCTGAGCATCAACGATATACCCTAAGACCCATCATCGAGAAGGAGGCTGTCGCTTGGGCTGTGGGAATAGTCACGCCCGAGGAAATTGATCGCATCAATATATTGAAAGCCTCATTTCTCGCCATGCACCGCGCCATAGAAGTCCTAAGCACCACTCCCGAAGCACTCCTCATCGACGGAAACCGATTCACGCCCTACCCCGGCATACCTCACAGTTGTGAAATAAAAGGCGATGGGAAATATATGGCAATAGCTGCCGCCTCGGTATTAGCCAAAACTTATCGAGACGACTACATGATGCAATTGCATACACAATACCCGCAATATTCGTGGAATGAGAATAAAGGATACCCTACACGGGCACATCGCGATGCCATCAGAGAATTTGGTCCTACTCCCTACCATCGTAAGACATTCCGCTTGCTCGATGACCGCCAACTTTCTCTATTCGACTGATATTCTCCATTAATTATGCAAAAAGACTGCCGAAAGCAGTCTTTTTGCATAATTAAATTTCATCTTGGATTTGTTGATTTTCTTCCTCTTTTCCAATTTTAGCATTTTGTGCGTCTTCATATATAATCACAAGTTGATCATCATGTATTAGCACAGAGATTTCTCATTCAACTGTAGTACCTCTCGCCAACACCTCCATGCACTTGCTTATATCACTCGGACGTATCACCACACGCGCCTGCATTCCTTCGGCAAAAGCATACATATACTCAATGAACACTTGCTTATCGGCCAATTTTTCGAGAATTGTCGATAATGAGCCGGCTACATTGGGGCAGTTTACACACACCACGTCGGTGAGCATCACGGCAAAACTCGCCGCGCGCAATACCTCTACGGCCTTTTCTATATCCGAAACAATAAGTCGCAATATGCCGAATTCGGTCGTTTCGGCCATACTGAAAGCCTGCATATCAATTCCGTTACGACTCAATGTCTTTATCACCTCATTGATTCTTCCCGACTTATTTTCGAGAAAAATAGACAGTTGCTTTATTAACATATACCTCATAATTTTATTTCAACAATCGATTATCTATCACATGCTTTCCTTTGCCCTGGCTACGCTCTATACTACCGGGTTCCATCAGCTTCACGTCGGCCGAAATAGAAAGCACGCTTTTGAGTTTATCCGAAAGGCGTTTCTTCATTGCCAACATATTACCTATATCGTCACTAAAATTCTCTTTACGCACCTCAACCTGCACCTGCAATGAGTCGAGATTATTAATGCGATCAACTACCAACATATACTGTGGTTCAAACTCTGCCATATCGAGTATAACACTCTCGACTTGTGACGGGAATACATTGATACCGCGAATAATGAGCATATCATCACTACGTCCCACTATACGACCCATACGCACCGATGTACGACCACAAGCACACTTACCATCAATAAGTGTACATAAATCCTTGGTACGATAACGCAACAAGGGCATTCCCTCCTTGGTCAAAGTTGTAAATACCAATTCTCCCTGTTCGCTGTAGGGCAATTGTTGCAATGTATTTGGGTCGATGATTTCGGGATAAAAATGGTCTTCATTAATATGTGAGCCATCTTGTTCGACACATTCATATGAGACTCCGGGGCCCATAATTTCGCTGAGGCCATACAGATTATAGGCCTTCAGTCCGAGTCGGTCCTCAATCTCGCGACGCATATTTTCGGTCCACGGCTCTGCTCCGAACGCACCCACACGCAGGCCTATATCTTTCTTGCTAAGCCCCATCTTATCAAGTGTCTCGGCAAGGTAGAGAGCATACGACGGAGTACATGCAATACCCGAAATTCTCAAATCACGAATGAGACGGATATGTTTCTCGGTATTCCCGGTAGAAGTAGGGATTACAGTCGCGCCCAAATTCTCAACACCATAATGAGCGCCAAGCCCTCCGGTAAATAATCCATATCCATAACTTACCGAAAAAGTATCATCCCGTGTTATACCATAGGCCATCAAACATCGCGACATTACCTCCGACCACACAGAGAGGTCCTTGCGCGTATATCCCACAATAGTAGGATTGCCTGTCGTACCCGACGACGCATGCACACGCACAATTTCTGATGGTGGCGCTGCCTGCAAACCATATGGATAATTATCTCGCAAATCCTGTTTGGTCGTAAAAGGCAATTTAACAATGTCGTCTATCGACTTTATATCATCGGGCAACAGCCCCATTTCCTGCATTTTGTTTCTATAAAAGGGAACATTATGATAAACATATTTCACAAGTTTCTGTAATCTTTTCCCTTGTAAATCCCGCATCTCATCGCGGCTCATACATTCTTTATTCGGATTCCAAATCATATCATTATCTTTATAATATCACATTTTTAGCATACACTTGTTTCAATCTGCTTTTCCATCGTATGATCGGCATCAAATTGCTTCATTCGCTCATTCAGTACATCATATAATTCTTCTCGCATACGCGAGGTGCAAGCTCTCACACCCAACTGCTCACTGCCGGTAGTTTCGAGCGATATACTGCTCACTCCATAATAGAGCAATTCTCGCAACAATTCTCCTCCGCTCATCGTGCCATAACCAATGGTAAAAAAGAAACCATCACCAATAGGTCGTGTTACATCATAATCATACACTATATGGAAACCATTATCGACAAAAATAGTCTTCATACGCACGGCTCTATGAGCATATTCTCGTGTATCCTCCACAAAATCTATCTTTCCATCACACGACAAACGCAACATATCGGCATATGCATACTGCGTCGATGCCGTACAACCCGATGTTATCATATATAATATAGAGGCTATCAATGTATGACCGAATACTCCTGCATCTTTATATCGCTCGGCGAGCGCAGAATATTGACGATCGAAAAGGGTATCACTGATACATAACAACGCCATACGCTGACCGGCATAGCTGAATATCTTTGACGACGAAAGCATAAGTATGTAATTATCGGTATAACGCGCCACTGTCGACGGATATGGGGGAGCAAATGGCTTCCCCATATCGCAACGAGAATCCATACAGAAATAAGCCAAATCTTCAATTACCACCACATCATACTTGGTCGCCAATTCTCCAATCACAGCCAACTCTGAATCCTCCAAACTTATCCACGCCGGATTATTGGGATTGGAATATATAATAGCAGCCACATCACCCACAGCAAGAATCTGTTCCAATTTGTTGCGTAATTTTTCTCCTCGAAAGCTATAAATATCAAAGGCATACCATTCGGCACCGATAATGCGTAATTGCGACTTTTGTATCGGGAATCCGGGATCGATAAAAAGGACTTTATTTTTACCCGGAACAGCTTGCGTACAAGCTATAAAAGAGCCATACGAGCCGGCCACACTGCCTACCGTAGGCACACATGCTCGGGGAGAAATGTCTATATCGAGAAATGCTTTCACAAATCGAGATGCCTCATATTTCAACTCAGGAACTCCTGCCGCCGGCGGATAATGCGCACCAACACCTCGGTCAAGGGCCGCTTTTTCGGCTTCAACACCATACGCATTTGCCGGCAATCCGGGCGAACCCTGATCCATTCTAATAAAAGGGATACCTGTATGCTGCTCGAGATATTGCGCCAATAACAAAACCTCACCTATGGTTGCTCTCTCCAAATCGGCAATATGCAATTCATCGGCTGCTTTCGCCACAAGTTCCTCACTAAATATTTTCATGATCTTTTACAATATTATATCCAATAGTAAATGCCTGCTGATTCATTTGTACCACTGACACACCCTTCGTAGCAAATACTCGTTCCACACTCTCATAGAGTTCTTCGGGAGTAAGTATCTCTATAAAATGAGCAGCCATACCCAATAAGATTATATTGGCACATTTGGGTACGCCATTATCCTTAGCCAATATATCTATAGGCTGCTTCAGCACTTGTGGCTTTGCTGTCAACTCGTCCATCAATACACTTACATCGGGATAGTTTGAAATATTTACAAACGGAGTCGACGAAGTTATTATCCAGCCTTCACGACCAAGATACGGACTATAACGCAGTGCTTCGAGCGGCTCCATCGATATAATGATGTCTGCTGTTCCTAAGCTTATAAGATCCGAATAGATTATATCGTGCGACAACCTTAAATTTGACTGCACATCTCCTCCCCGCTGACTCATGCCATGCACCTCGGCTTGCTTTAGATTTATACCTTTTTGGGCAGCGGCATCACCTATAATGGTAGCGATAGTCAATATGCCCTGACCTCCTACTCCTGCAAGAATTATATCTTTTTTCATATCATTTATGAGTAAATAAATTATGGCACGGTCTTATCATTTTTTTTCTGACGAGACTTACGATTGAGGGTTTGTATACACTCCCGTCGCGGAATAATAACCGATACCCCGCAATATTCTATTTCATTGCGAATAATTTCCTTTATCTCATCTATATTCTTTGCCAATGGTATCACCACCCTTACATGCTCGGGAGCTACCCCTAAACCGATACAAATTTGCTCGAGTTTGTTTGTTCCCGCAGAGTCCTGTCCTCCGGTCATTGCTGTCGTAAGATTATCGGATATAACAACCGTAATATTAGCATTATCGTTCACTGCATCGAGCAACCCTGTCATTCCCGAATGAGTAAATGTAGAGTCTCCAATTACAGCTATCGAAGGGAACACTCCCGCATCAGCAGCTCCTTTTGCCATTGTTATCGAAGCTCCCATGTCTACACAACTATCGATTGCTCTGAACGGGGGCAACGCTCCAAGAGTATAACAGCCTATATCACCAAATATGCGAGCCGTCTGATACTCCGCCGCAACTTGATTGAGGGCATTATACACATCGCGATGGCCACACCCCTGACAGAGTGCCGGCGGTCGAGGCACCACGCACTGAGGGATTTCGAACGAAGAATTCGGTTTTTTACCCAACGCAAGAGCCACACAGTCAGGCGATAATTCGCCCATACGCGGCAAATCACCAGTATAGCGTCCAAGCAAACGATAATCGGCTCCCACCAACATCTTTACCTGCTCTTCAACCATTGGTTGACCATCTTCAGCGACAAGTATGGCAGTACAGCAGGCAGCCATTTCTCGTATTTTCTGTTCGGGCAACGGATATTGCGACACCTTCAACACCGGAATTTGATTCTCATGCAAATTATTTTCCATCACATAATTGTATGCTATACCACAGGCAATTATACCAAGTGGGGCCTTATGATGCTCGAGTAAAAGATGGTTATATGGAGAAATTTCAGATGCGGCAACAAAAGCCGGTTGTTTTGCAACGAGTGAAGCATATTGTCGGCGAGCATTCCCGGGCAACAATACCCAGTGCGACGAATCTTTATCGGGATTTAATACACTTTGAGCTATAGTCTCTCGTGATACAATTCCGGCACGTGAATGAGCTAATCGCGTAACGATACGCATCAGTACCGGAACTTTCAAATCTTCCGACAAATCGAAACCGTATGACATCATATCATACGCCTCCTGTTGTGATGATGGTTCCAACATCGGAATCATGGCAAATTTTCCATAGAATCGCGAATCCTGCTCATTCTGGGACGAGTGCATCGAGGGATCATCAGCCGCAAGTATTATCAACCCGCCATTCACTCCGGTAATCGCAGAATTGACAAAGGCATCAGCCGCCACATTCATTCCCACATGCTTCATACACACCAGCGAACGCTTACCGGCATACGACATACCCAAGGCAGCTTCCATAGCCGTCTTTTCATTGGCACACCACCTACTGCGTACTTGTGATGCTTCTGCTTGTATAAATTCTGTTATTTCGGTCGATGGAGTTCCCGGATAGGCATACACGCCACTGATGCCTGCATGAATTGCGCCAAGGGCTATCGCTTCATCACCCAAAAGTAATCTACGTTGCGTCATATAATTATTATCGATTGTTCGTTTTTTTTCTATAATAATGGAGGAGGTATCTACTCTATATCCGCATCGGCAAGTACAGGGAATTTCTTACGGAAACTCTGCAAGCGCTCCATATCTATGATTGCCGTACTCTCACATTCCTTTCCTCTTTCACATTCTGCAATAACAGAACCATAAGGGTCAATCACTGCACTACAACCACAATATTCACATGCGACATCACGTCCTACTCGATTTACTCCGGCTACATAGCACTGATTTTCAATAGCTCGAGCCAATAATAAAGCGTTCCATGCGACAATCCTCGGAGTAGGCCAACTCGCAACATACAATATCATATCATAATCCCCTTTATTGCGCGACCAAATGGGGAATCGCAAGTCGTAACACACCTCAAGCAATATACGCACTCCTCGCCACTCGACGACTACGCGTTCATTTCCTGAAGTAAATCGCAAATGCTCTCCGCCATAAGTAAAAAGATGTTTTTTATCATAATATGCGACCGAACCATCGGGCTTCACAAAATAGAACCGATTATAATACGACGAGCCATCTGTCACAGCCACACTGCCGGCAATGGCCGCATCGATTGTTGCAGCCTTGGATTGCATCCAATGTAAAGTATCACTATCCATAGTTTCAGCAATTCCTTTCGGCTCTGTACAAAAACCGGTAGAAAACATCTCCGGTAAAACATACAAATCGGCACCTGCATTACGATCTATTGCCTCATCGGCGCGCTGTATATTAACACCGGGAGTCGCCCACACAATATCACGTTGTAAAATTGTTATCTTCATTTCGTCTGCTTTAATTTTGCAAATATAACCAATTTGGGTATATCTCTATCAATAATCTCAACAAAATCCTATTTTCACCTCTATGTGTCAGCCAAACCAGCTTTATCAGTATTTATTTGTCAATACATATAAACAGAAACGGGCCGTACCGGAAATCGGCACAGCCCGCTGCACTACTCATGCATATAATACTATTCGGTTGCAGCCTCGAGTTTTTTCATTATCGCAAAAATAAAGACAGCCGAAATAAGGCACAATGCTATAAGCAGAGACCATATACCCCATAAGGGAAGTTTATCCCACAACAGACCAGGAATAGAAACTAAATAATTGCCAATAGCCGTAGCGGCAAACCAACAGCCCATCATGGCTCCTTTGTACTTTGGAGGAGCGACTTTCGACACAAAAGAAATACCCATTGGCGACAGCAACAACTCCGCAAAAGTAAGCACAAGATAGGTAGAAATAAGCCAATTGGGAGATACGAGTTCAGGGCTCACGGTCCCACCAAGCTCGGCAGGCGAAGCCAATCCGAGAGAGCCTACCGTAAGAATCAAGAATCCGGCAGCGGCAACAAGCATACCAAGGCCTATTTTACGAGGAGCCGAAGGCTCTTTCCCTTTACTTGCCAATGTGCTGAAAATAAGCAACGATATAGGCGTGAGTGCCACTACAAAGAAGGGATTGAACTGTTGAAAATCGGACGGCTGAATATTTATCTCTGCTTCAGCGCCAATATATTGATAGGCAACTATACCCCACAACGCCAATGTCACTACACCCGAAATCATTTTCGAACGAATAACTTTTGATTGGAATGTGGCAAACAAAGTATATATAGATGCTGCTATCAACGCAAGATTCCAAATATTGAAGCCTATTCGGGTGAGACCTTCTGCAATGTTAGAGGTATAGTCACGAGCAAAAATTGTCATCGTGGCACCATTTTGATGGAAAGCCATCCAGAAGAAAATCACAACGGCAAAAACAAGCAACAACGCAGTGATACGACTCTTGGTCTGCTCAGGAGTAAGTTCCACAGCCTGTACATTAGAGGCCTTGGCCTGCTTGGAATTTACATCGGCATGTTTGAACCACGAACGGCAAACATAATATATCGCAACAGAAAGCACAAGTGACACACAAGCTACGGCAAATCCATAATTGTAAGCCGTAGATAATTGCTCGATATAATACCGGCTGAAAGCCAAATTATCCATCCCGACAGCTCCTGACATTTGCGATGCCAACAGCGAAAGTTTTTCTGCATTTTCGGTAACTATCTCACCATTTATACATTGATGAGCCAACGACGGTATATTGGCATCGTAAAACAATCCGCTCTTACCCAAGAAAAAGTTGGTTACGTATTTTGCCATGGAGGGAGCAAACATGGCACCGATATTTATGGCCATATAAAAAAGACTGAATGCGGCATCACGTTTAGACGAATATTTTGGATCGTCATAAAGATTACCTACCATAACCTGCAGATTCCCTTTAAATAGCCCTGTACCCAATGCTATCAATGCCAAAGCACCAAACATCAAGACCTTACCCATAATATCTGCACCGGTAGGAATAGCCAGGCACAAATAGCCGGCAAACATTACACCTATACCAAGTGTAACACACTTTCCGTAACCGATCTTATCAGCCAAAATACCACCAAAGAGCGGCATAAAATATACGGCAGCCAAAAATATGGAATAAATTTGAGTGGCTACAGCTGCGCTGAAACCAAATTTTGCCTGGATAAATAATAAAAATATCGCAAGCATCGTGTAGTAGCCAAAGCGCTCACCGGTATTGGCAAGTGCCAAAGCATACAATCCTTTAGGTTGATTTTTGAACATAATATTGATTTTAGGTTATTCTATTATATATAAAATCAACGCACCATACTCTCTTATATTGTTTAGGAGCAGATGCGCTGATTGTTTTTATATATTCTATCTTATTTTGCTACTCTTTCGAGCCATTTTACCATGCAGAGCATAACTGTCATAGAAATAGCACAGACGATAACAAATACACTCCACGTAGCTGCAAGTGAAATTGTTTCGTACATAACAGCTCCCAAAAAGAGCGAGAAATTTCCAACAGCTGTCGCACCAAGCCAACAACCTTGCATGAGACCCTGCAGATGTGCCGGTGCCACTTTCGAAACAAACGAAAGGCCGAGGGGTGAGATAAACAACTCTGCTACCGTCAAGATGAAATAAACAGAGAAAAGCACCCATGGTGTGACACGTTGAGCCTCGGCAAGAGGAGCCTTTGCTATATCAGAATAGAGAGGCAACCCTATTGATGCTATAGCCATTACCACAAATGCCACTGCGGCAATACCCATACCGATAGCAATCTTTTTAGGTGTAGAAGGTTCTTTTCCTCGTTTGGCCAATGCTGCGAACACCCACATGACCACAGGAGTAAGGAATACAACCACAAACGGATTGATAGATTGGAATATCTCTGCACTGATAGAGGTAGAACCTATTTTCAGTAACGTATAATCTTTGGCAAACATAGTAAGGGTCAACCCATTTTGATGGAAAGAGAACCAGAAGAAAATAACGACACCAAAAACAGCAAAAAGAGCCAAAATACGTTGTTTTATCTCTTTGGCATCTTGCATAACCTCTTCTTTAGAAACAGTAGCCTTTGCCACTTTAGCGGCAGGATTGGGCAACGATTTCTTATACACAAGGAATATAACCAACGAAATGAGCATCGCTACAATAGCAGCCGAAAACGCATAATGGAATCCTGTATTGAAAGCATCGAGATATTGGGTAGCAAAAACGCCTAAATCGGTCGGGACAACACCGTCGTTTACAGTCTTGGCCAACTCCGCAAAAGCAGTAGTATCTGTCAACTCACCATCAAGATATTTATGGCACATACCGGGAAGGTCTGCATTGTAAGCAAAACCTTGCATCTTCACAAAGGTATTACGTACCCATGTTGCAATGAAAGGAGCGACACAAGCACCGATATTGATAAACATATAGAAAATTTGGAATCCAGAGTCTCGACGGGCACTATATTCAGGATTATCATAAAGCTGACCAACCACGGCTTGCAAATTCCCTTTGAACAAGCCATTTCCGAATGCAATAACCAAGAGTGCTGCAAGTGCTATATATTTCGTGGTAATCAAGGCGGGGATAGCCAACAAAGCATATCCTAACGTCATTACAAGCAGACCGCAAATAATCGTTCCCTTGTAATTTTTGATACGGTCGGCAATGAGACCTCCTACCAAAGCCAAAATATAAATGGCTCCATAAAATGTTGAATAAAGAAGTCCGGCTTCTTGTCCGTCAAGATTAAATTTCGACATCAAGAACAATGTCAAAATAGCCATCATCACATAAAACCCAAATCGCTCGCCCATATTGGCTAACGCGGCGGGGATAAGACCTTTAGGTTGATTTTTGAACATAATATTGATTTTAGGTTAATAATTCTACGCTTGTGTCTTAAAAAGCATAGCATATAATCGCATCTGCTTTATCATCGCCACCAATCCATTGGAACGTGTAGGTGACAGATGTTCATTAAGTCCTATTTCATTCACAAAATAGAGATCGGCATCGAGTATTTCTTGAGGTGTATGCCCCGATAGCACTTTAATAAGCAGAGCGACAATACCTTTTACGATGACAGCATCACTCTCGGCACGATATGTAACGACACCGTCGCTATAATCAGCACATAGCCACACCCGACTTTGACAGCCCTCTATAAGGTGATTTTCGGTTTTATCTTTTTCATCGAGCGAATCTTGAGTATTCCCCAACTCGATAAGTAGCGAATATTTATCCATCCAATCATCAAACGCCGAAAATTCGTTGATGATTTCATCTTGTATTTCGTTGATTTTTGCCATATTCCTATTCATTATATATCACATACAATACAGTCTGCCCCACGGCTTTGAGCGTCGACCGGTCAATATGTTCTATTGTATCGTCGAGAGTATGCCACTGGGGGACAAAACTTTCATTATCATACGCAATAATATCTATACTGGGGACTCGACGACCCACATATACATGATCGTCATTCACATACCCTCCCCGCTCATCGATAAAATAGTCGCCATACCCCAATTCACGCGCGGCCTTCCACACTTTATCGACAACACCGGGAGCTTGTTGCATTGAAACTCCTTCACGCGGGAAACGGCTATTTTTCCCTCCTACCATATCGAGCAAAATACCATATCGAGCACGATACGCGGGATTGTGCGGGCGACGAGCCCAATACTGCGAACCCAACGCCCATGAATCGTCTATCTCCGGCCCATAAGCAAAATACGGACGACCATAATCTTCAGCATCAAACAATATAATATCCACGCCTATACGAGGCGACAAAATCTGCATTTGACGAGCAATTTCGAGTAGAACAGCCACACCACTTGCTCCATCATTGGCTCCCATTATGGGCTTGCGATGATTTTTCTCATCAGGATCATTATCGGCATAAGGACGACTATCCCAATGTGCAAACAAAAGTATCCGATCTTTTTTTTCTGGCGAAAATGATGCTATGATATTACGTGCATCAAGTATCGTCCCATCGTAGGCGGTAACTCGTGCTTCCTGTACCATAACATCTCCACCAAAGCGATGTAATTCCGAAACCAAATAAGCTGCCGTTGCTTTATGCTCGGGAGTATTAGGTATACGATACCCAAAAGAGAGTTGCCGTTCTATAAACGCATATGCAGAGTCGGCATCAAATGATGGCACCTCTACCTTGGAAGATTGCTGCTGAACCGCAGTAGGTTGCTGCGAAACCGACGGACGACATGATATCAACAGCCATAGAGCCGATGCACATACCACCGACAAACTCATCACAAACTCACGACTCAACAATCTACGCATAAGTATCTCGCAAACGAAAGATATTTTTCAGAAACTGCTTAAAATCGCCTTATACAGTTTCTTAATTTCAAGCAAAGATAATTATTTTCGGTAATATATTATATAATAGGAGAGATATTTACACTTTTTAAGGACAAATCTCAGCCGCCTCTTGCACTTGGCTCATCACTCTCAAAAAATTTCCTCCCCATATTTTTTCGAGCATATCATGAGTGTATCCTTTCCGCAGCAAAGCCTTTGTTATGTTTATCAGTTCCTCGGCCGTACTGCAACCGGGAATACCTCCACCGCCATCAAAATCCGAGCCAACTCCTACATAATCTACTCCTACAAGACGCACCACATGATCGATATGAGCTACAATATCATCAATGGTAGCTACCCCATTGTTGGTCAGAAAATAACGATATAGACATATTTGTATCACACCTCCACGGTCAGCGAGTGCCCGTATCTGGTCATCGGTAAGATTACGCGAATGGTCGCACAATGCACGACAAGAGGAATGCGTCGACACAATGGGCGTACTGCTTGTTGCCAAAGCATCGTAAAAACTTCGCTCCGAAGCATGTGCCATATCCACAATCATTCCGATACGATTCATTTCTTGCACCACTTCTCGTCCGAATGCACTCAATCCTCCATGCTCATCAGCGCCTTTTGCCGAGTCACAAATATCATTGTCGCCATTGTGACACAATGTCATATACACCACACCCATATTTCGATAACGACGCAGATTTGTAATATCTCGACCTATCGCATAGGCGTTTTCTATACCCATAAAAATCGAGCGTTTACCCTCTCTCTTTACACGTAATACATCTTCGGGAGTGCGTACCTGCTCTACCGAAGTAGAGTGCCTTACTATTTGATTATGTAACACATATAATACTTCATCGGCATATTTCGTTGCATTTTCCAAATCCTCTGCCCCTCTATCTCCTTGCGGAATATAAGCCACCATACATACAGCATCTACGTCACCGGTTTTCATTTTGGGCATATCGTATTTCAAACGGTTATCCCGCAGACCTATATCGGCACCTTCGGGGAAAAACATTGGTGTATCACAATGCGAATCGAGTACCATGTGTGCCCGATGAAAAGCGCGCGCTTCATGATACACTTGCGCCTCACATACCAAATGACGAAACAAAGGCAACTGTGTATCGTCACCTCCTGCTAATAATTGTTCGGGATGCCACTGCACACCATAAACAGGATAGTAACGGCTCTCTATCGCTTCATTTATACCATCTGTTGCCTTTCCACTTCCCACCAACGACGGAGCTACGTCTTTTACGGCTTGATGATGAATAGAATTGACCAACAACGATGTTTTTCCCATCAACCGAGCTACAAGAGAACCGGGGTGTAACGTCACTTCGTGTGATGGAAAACGTTTATCGGTTTTCTGCGAATGTACCAAGGATATACCATCATACTCCGAAGGAATATCTTGATACAACGTACCACCTAATGCCAAATTGAGTAATTGGTGCCCACGACAAATACCAAAAATCGGAATCTGACGTTGTAATGCCATACGCACAAGCGCAAACTCCGTAGCATCACGCACCGGGTCGGGCGAGTCGGCAAGAACAGACACTGCTTCACCCAACACCCGATTCGAGAAATCACCGCCACCCGTCAGCAACAAGCCATCAATACCATCGAGCAAAGACGACAATTGGACACTGTCCACACACATAGGCAACAGTACAGCAGCTCCGCCTGCACGCTGTATCGCTTCTACATAGGGATTAGCCACACATGTAAGCATTTCGGTGGGTTTGTGATTACAAGTAATCCCTATTATAGGCACACGAGTAGCCATATCATTGCTATCGACTTCGGCATATATAGCAACCAAAGCCTCAGACACAAGTTCATCAGAGAACAATGATTCACACATGGTTATTGAGGTTTTCTTCCCATGCGACACGAGGCGGTCACAACCGACCGCCTCGCATATACACGGGCACATTACTAATTGTAAATAAACAAATAGATTAAAGAGCGCTTTCACGTATCAAATATTCGGCTATTTGTACAGCATTCAACGCTGCACCTTTTTTTATTTGATCACTGACAGTCCAAAATGTAAGGCCATTTTTGTTAGCCAAATCTTTGCGAATACGACCTACATACACAGGGTCCTTACCTGCTATATCGAGAGGCATGGGATAGGTCTTGGTTTCGGGCTCATCCATCAATATCACACCATCGGCATTTGCAAATGCATTTCGAGCCTCTTCTACCGATATAGGGCGTTCTGTCTCGAGCCATATAGCCTCGGAGTGTGCGCGCATCACAGGTACACGCACACACATTGCACTCACTTTCACATCGGAATGCATAATTTTACGAGTCTCGTTATACATCTTCATTTCCTCTTTGGTATAGAAGTTGTCGGTAAACACATCGACCTGAGGTATCACATTGTAAGCCAACTGATACGCAAACTTATTCACTGTGGGCTGTTTACCATTGATAAGTTCTTCGTATTGGAGAACAAGCTCATCCATCGCAGCAGCACCGGCTCCACTTGCAGCCTGATAGGTTGCGACATGTACCGATTTGATATGCGACAGATTTTCTATGGCCTGCAACGCCACAACCATCTGTATGGTGGTACAATTGGGATTGGCAATCACTCCACGCGGTCTAATTTTTGCATCAGACCCATTTACCTCGGGCACTACCAAGGGTACATCTTCGTCCATACGGAATGCGCTCGAATTATCAATCATTACCGTACCATGCTTCGTGATAGTCTTTTCAAACTCTTTTGAAGTGCCTGCACCGGCCGATGTAAACGCTATATCAACCCCTTTGAAATCATCATTGTGTTTCAGTTCTTTTACAACAATCTCCTTACCTCTAAACAGATACGTGGTTCCTGCACTGCGAGACGAGCCAAACAACAACAGCTCATCTACCGGAAAATTTCTCTCTGCCAACACACGTAAGAACTCTTGTCCTACAGCTCCACTGGCTCCGACAATTGCAATTTTCATATTTATTCTTTGTTATAATTATTGTTTACCTTATTATTTTGACGATATACTCCACTTTGATACAAAGATTTGGCAAAAGTAGCAGTTTTATGGAGATTTTACACACAAAATTCTCAATATTTATTCTCCTAAGTGTTTTTCTGTACGATTTTACCCCTTAAATAGACAATATATTTAACTTTTTCGTACATTTGTTGTTGTTTTAATACCGTGTGTATTCTACGATGGATATCAGCAAATTCATGCCTACACTTCCTTTTACCGATCCTGTATTGATATTTTTTATCGTGCTGACGGTAATTCTGTTTGCGCCATTACTTCTCAACAAATTGCGCATTCCCCATATCATAGGCTTAATTTTGGCCGGTACCATTTTCGGACCTCATGGATTCGATTTTCTACCATACGATAGCAGTTTCAAAATATTTGGTAATGTAGGTCTGCTATACTTAATGTTTCTTGCCGGTCTCGAAATAAACCTTCATGATTTTCGTAAAGTAAAAACCCGAGGTATCACATTTGGCATATATACATTCATTGTCCCTATGATACTTGGCACTATGTCGAGCCACTACCTTTTGCATCTCGACATGCCTACCTCTATATTATTGGCAAGTATGTATGCTTCGCACACCTTGGTAGCCTATCCTATTGTCATGCGTTACGGTATCGGGCGTAATCCTTCCGTAACCATCACCATTGCCGGAACTATCATTGCCGTTATGGGTGCGTTAATCATACTTGCAATTATTGTCGGCATGCAAACAGGCTCAATAGACCAATGGTTCTGGATTCGACTGGCTCTCTCCATCACGATATATGCCACATTTATTCTCCTTGCATTTCCTCGCATCGCACGATGGTTTTTCAAGAAATACAATGATAGTGTTTCTCAATACATATTCGTATTGGCATTGGTGTTTCTTGCTTCGGCTCTCGCCAAGCCGGCCGGACTAGAGCCCATTATCGGAGCATTTTTTGTAGGAGTAGTACTCAATAGGTTTATCCCCTCGGTATCGCCTCTGATGAATCGCATCGAATTTGTAGGAAACGCATTATTCATTCCCTATTTCCTTATCGGAGTAGGAATGCTTATCAATCCATCTGTCATATTTTCGGGATGGGAAACCTTAGTGGTTGCGGTCGTTATGTCTGTCATTGCCACAGTCTCGAAATGGGTCGCCGCATGGATCACACAGAAACAATTTAAATTATCAGCCACCGATCGCTTAATGATATTCGGACTAAGCAATGGTCAGGCTGCCGCTACTTTGGCCGCAGTACTGATAGGATATGAATTAGGAATGTTCAACGACAACATACTCAATGGCACAATTGTCATGATTTTAGTGACGTGCACCATCAGTTCTTTTGCAACGGAACGCGCCGCAAAAGAAATGGCGACCGTCTTACCTTCCGAAGAATCGGAAAAAGAGAAAATCAACATCAAAGATGCCCGTATACTCATACCTGTCGCCAACCCCGATACTCTCGAAAACCTTATCAATTTTGCAATTCTGTCAAAAGGCAATCGACGACAATTACCCATATATGCTCTACACGTAATCGACGACAATAAAACCACACAACATTCCAACGCCGCAGGCAAACAGCTACTTGCTCACGCCACTAAAACAGCAGCAGCCTCAGATACTCGCGTCAAAGGCATATCTCGATACGATATGAATATCACAAGCGGTATCATACACACCATAAAAGAACACAACATCTCCGAAGTTGTATTGGGTCTGCACCACAAAAGCAACATTGTGGATTCATTCTTCGGTTCTAAAATTGAAAGCCTGCTCAATAGTACCAACAAAATGGTGTCTATCGCAAAGTGTGTCACCCCCATAAACATGACCACACGTATCGTTGTTGCTGTACCCGAAAAGGCGGAATATGAAAGCGGGTTCACAAAATGGATAGACCGCATCGCCAACATCGGACGTGAAATAGGATGCAGAGTAATTTTCTATGCACACCACGACACCATCACTCAAATCAAAGCCATAATTCATCACAATCATTACAATTTCCGCAGCGAATTTGAGATTCTCGACAATTGGGACGATATACTGACTCTTACCGGTGTCATATTACAAGATGACCTATTCATCATCGTCACCGCCCGACACACATCGCTATCATACAATAGTGAATTTGAGAAATTACCGTTACAACTTTCGCGTTACTTTGCCGACAACAATATTATTGTATTATACCCCGAACAATTTGGGGAAGACAACGAACTCCATACATTTATCGACCCCCTATCCAGCGACGTAAATCGCAATTATACACGATTCATGGCTATAAGAGATTTCCTCGACAAACTGCATCAACGCCGTAAATTATGGAATCACCGTCGCCAAAATCTGAAATAACTCGATACAAATTAAAATTGATATAGCTCATTTAAAGGCAAGGTTTCCACACATATTTATTAAAATTTCTAAGTTGTTTTTACACTTTATTTACCACACATAGTATAAAACAATCCCATTTTATTATAAAAACGCATAAGTATTTCCTATTTTCGGCCTATCACTACTTATATCCCGATTATTTTCTATACCTTTGTATCATAATACTAATATTTTCAGGAATGAACAAGATAGTAAACAAAGAACATTTCTCGGCAAATGTGGTGAAACTCGAAGTCGAAGCACCGCTCATTGCCCGCGCTCGCAAAGCCGGGCACTTCGTTATCGTACGCGTAGGAGAAAAAGGCGAGCGCGTACCCCTCACCATCGCTGCCTCAGATTCCGATAAAGGTACCATAACCCTTGTCGTGCAATGTATCGGAAAATCGACACAGAAGTTATGTTCTCTCAACGTCGGAGATTACATCACCGATGTCGTAGGGCCCTTGGGACAAGCAACCCACATAGAAAAATTCGGTACTGTCGTATGCTGCGGTGGTGGCGTAGGTGTAGCACCGTTACTTCCCATTATCGAAGCCATGAAAAAAGCCGGGAATCGTGTGATTACCGTATTGGCCGCTCGTACCAAAGAACTCATTATTCTCGAAGAGCAAGTACGCGCATACTCCGATGAAGTTATCATAATGACCGATGATGGCTCATACGGACAAAAAGGTCTTGTAACCAATGGTGTAGAAGATGTCATAAATCGTGAAAAAGTGGATCTATGCGTTACTATCGGGCCTGCTATCATGATGAAATTTGTATCTTTGCTTACAAAAAAATATAATCTCCCCACCGTAGCGTCACTCAATACCATCATGGTCGATGGAACGGGAATGTGTGGCGCCTGCCGTGTAACAGTCGGAGGTAAAACAAAATTTGTATGTGTAGACGGACCCGAATTTGACGCGCATCAAGTCGATTTTGACGAGATGCTTATGCGCCTATCCTCATACAAAGGCATCGAATAATAATCGCAAATTATGGAGAATAAAGAATATCTTGACGCACAACGTGCCGAACCTTGGCGAGAAACTCTACGCAAAGCCAAGCCAAACAAAGACCGTATAAATATACCTCGGGTAAAAATGAATGAACTTTCACCCGAATACCGAGTAACCTGCATCGAAGAGGTAAATCAAGGACTCTCTCATGAACAAGCCATCATTGAAGCCTCTCGCTGCCTCGACTGCCCCGAACCATTGTGCACCACCGGCTGCCCCGTAAACATAAACATACCCAAATTCATCAAAAATATCGAACGAGGGGAAATACTCGAGGCCGCAAAAACATTGAAAGAAACCAGTGCTTTACCTGCCGTATGTGGTCGTGTATGTCCGCAAGAGAAACAATGCGAATCGAAATGCTTCTACTTGCAAAAACTCAAAAAAGAACCGGTAGCCATCGGGTACCTCGAACGATTTGCCGCCGACTACGAACGTGAGAGCGGACAAATATCTGTTCCCGAAATACATACACGCAATGGTATAAAAATTGCTGTTGTAGGCTCAGGGCCTGCCGGGCTCTCCTTTGCCGGAGACATGATAAAAAAAGGTTACTCTGTAACTGTATTTGAAGCATTACATGAGATAGGCGGTGTACTCAAATATGGTATTCCCGAATTTCGTTTACCCAACAAGATTGTAGATGTCGAAATCGATAATTTGCGAAAAATGGGGGTAGAATTCATTTCAGATTGTATTATCGGAAAAACCCTGTCATACGACGATTTGCATGAAATGGGATTCAAAGGCATATTCGTTGCGAGCGGAGCCGGCCTGCCCCGATTTATGGGAATTCCCGGCGAAAACCTCGTTGGAGTCATGTCGAGTAACGAATATCTCACCCGCGTAAACCTCATGCATGCCGCCGACAGCAACTACGACACACCGGTCTTTTTAGGTCACAAAGTTGCCATTATCGGGGGAGGTAATACCGCAATGGACTCGGTACGCACAGCACGCCGACTTGGTGCAGAACGCGCCATTATCGTATATCGTCGTAGCGAAGAAGAGATGCCGGCCCGCCTCGAAGAAGTAAAACATGCCAAAGAAGAAGGCATAGAATTTATGACATTACATAATCCCATCGAATATATTGGCGATGAAAAGGGCCGGGTAAAACGTATGAAATTACAAAAAATGGAACTCGGAGAGTCCGATGCTTCAGGTCGTCGCAGCCCTGTAGCAATACCCGGCGCCATCGAAGAAATCGATGTCGACATGGTAATCGTCAGCATCGGAGTATCGCCAAACCCGCTTATTCCAAGTTCATTCAAAGGATTATCGGTAAGTAAACATGGTACGATTATCGTCGACCAAGATTCGATGCAAAGTGACCTTCCCGATCTCTATGCCGGAGGCGACATCGTACGAGGTGGTGCTACTGTGATTCTCGCCATGGGCGACGGACGTCGCGCAGCAGCAGCCATGCACGAAAACTTTAGTAAATAAAGCATTCATCATACTTGAGAAACCAACACATCAGTGTTGGTTTCTCTTTTTTATACCCAAAATTCGTTGAAAATCCTTAAAACTTATCCCCGAAACAGCATTTATACCTACAAATCTGTTATATTTGTAAAATATAGGATACGGCTCGGTATGGAAATCAAAATTGTTTTTCTCATCTCGTCTTTCCTTATGTCATAGCAAACAACGAATACATACTTATTTGCTGTGAAAATATCCAAGCAAGCCTGATATTTCTCGTTCGTATGTACGTATATTTGCGAAAAATAATAACACAATCGTTACCAAAACTCATATAAGAAATCTTATTCTAATGCGCATACACTCCGTAATCATTTTTCATGTATTGCTGTTTATCGGCCTCACACACTGCATCGGAGACTATATGAGTGTATGCGCTCAGACTCCCGGCCATATATATGACCTCATCATCAACAAAAAGATAGACAAAGCCATCGATAAACGCAATAAAGTATCGTCAGACATACGCAAAAGCGATATGATACTTATAGATCTTTGCGACTGCATACTCTTCAATACACCCGAATACAGTGCTTTCAATCCCGAAAAATCATACGAAATATATAATAACCGGCTTGTACCCAACAATAAGGAACATTCACTCATACGATTCCTAAACAAAAAGGAGACATCTCTCGATAATATTGCAACCGGTATCGAAGATAATCTGTATAAACAAGCCTTTTCTATCCATACCGAAGAGGCATATAAACATTTCCTCAATTTATGTCCACAAAGCAGATGGTCTGACTCAGCACAATGGCATTGCCAAGAAATTGCATACCGGCGCGCAATAAAATTGGGCACAATCGATGATTACAAATATTTTTTGTCACACTACCCCTCATCTGAGCATATAGTAGAAATCACTCATCTTGTCGACAAAGCTATTTTCGACACTCTCGATAATACAATCGAAGCCTATCATCAATTTATCGAGCAATACCCACAATCAGAACTTATCACCGAAGCTAAAAATCGCATATACCAATTAGCTTACGATAACGCTTGCAAGCAACATACTCGAGAAGGCTATATACACTTGCTCGAAAAATATCCTCTACATCCAATGAAAGATGAGATACAAGCGGCTATCGAATCAATTGACTATGTCGACATCACGCAGACCCCCACACAATATGCTTACGACCAATTCCAAACTCTCTATCCAGGCTCGCCTTACCTTACAGCGCTCCATGATTGGTTGGGTCATATTGCCAAAAGCAAAACACACCTCAACGCATATAAACTCCGCGGTTATGTAAAATATTTGCAAGAAACCAATAAAAACAAATCACAAACAATTCAATTCGACCAATTGGGATTGGCTCTATATACAGAAACTTCGCTAAACGGCTCAAGTACTGAAAAAAATTACCTATACAACCCCGATTTTACACTTGGCTCCACGATCGACTCTTCGGGTCAAAAAACATTTTATTACAACAATGACCACGAGGTGACACGTATTACAAAAACTCTCAACGACAGCATAGAAAAAGAGATTACGACTTTTGACTACAACAGCCGTCGACTTACCACACGCATCGACATAACAAGCAACGGCAAGACCAAAACAGAATACACATATAGCGATGAGGTAAATCTTATTTCGACCAAATGCTATAACACAAACACACCTCAAAACACTACAACCACTTACTACACACCTCGAGGAGACATTAAACTCGAAATTACAATCAATGGTCGTTTGCGGCATGAAAAGATATTTTTCTATAATGAGCAAGGTGACGTGTCAAAAATTACCACAGTACATGGTACTAACAAAGAAGATATAACTTTTGATTATACGTATGATGATAACGGGAATTGGATCAGACGCATACAACATACCGGCAACATATCAGACACATCAATTCGCATAATTGAATACTATTCATATTAAAAAAAGACTACAAAAAACTGCGCCGAAACTTACATTCCGGCGCAGATTATTTAATCGTTTAGGTATTAATTATTTTCTCATTTCATACTCGAGCGAAGCCATAATAAATGTACCTACAGCTTTTCCTTCATTTTCGGCAATACGCACATCTTTTCCACATAAATAATAATTGGTAGTACCGGTTCGCGAAGGATCTTTTGCCGGGCCAAGACCTGCCGAAGCGCAAGATTGCACAATATCTATTTTTTCTCCATTGGGACGTATGAATGTGCGCAACAAGCCGTGATAAGCCTTCTCGGCCAATGGCATATACACAGACTCATCGAGCAAACCGAGACGAATACCTTTGAGATATGCATAAGTAAAAATACAAGAGGCCGATGCCTCGAGATAATTAGGTGCCGTACCCACATTATACATTTTATTGGCTACTTCATCACCTTTACCATCTCCGATCATAGACGCATCGTACTGCAACAATTGATACCACACACCGCTTTCGGCATCTTGCCAACGAGCCAGTCCGGCAGCCACTTGTTGCAATATATCATGTACCGCCGTAAAATCGACATGTGTACGAGGCATCACTTCGAGAACATCGACAAGCGCGGCAAAATACCAACCCATACCACGAGCCCAAAATTCTCGGCTACAACCCTTGAATGGCTCGGTTTTATTAGCCCAAAACGAATTTTCTTCTTCAGGGGTTGCCGACCACGCATGATAGTTGAGTTGTTTTTCGGCATCGTATGTATAACTATGTATTGTTTTGAATTGATGCGCTATATCACTCCAACTCTGTTCATTTTCAGCCACGTTATCGCCACCAAAATAGTGTTGCCACTGTGCATATATAGGCGAGCCCATAAACAAGCCATCGAGCCACATCTGGTTAGGGTATACCGCCTTATGGAAGAATCCTCCCTCTCCGGGCAAACCTTCAGCAATACGCGAATGATCATATTTCAATTTATTACGAATAAGTGTAGCTGCATTTTTATATCGCTCTGCATCCTTCGTGTTTCCTTTTTTTAATTCCTCTTGATACAATACAAAATAGATATTTCCGGCCGGCAGGTCATCGATATTACTCGGACGCAGAGCCGGCTTCCCCTTTTTGTTATATATCATAGAACCATCGGCATTGGTACTTCCATCGGCAAAAGCCTTCACAGCATCATAATACTCGGTATGCTCGGGATAAGCTATCCATGTTTTAAGTACAGCATTTGCAACAAGACCCGACACATAGTCCCAACCTGTCGTCGCCAATAACTCTTGATAATTACGATTGCAATAGAAATCGCCTATTCCGTGCGATTCTACCATCTGCTGCGAATAAGGTTTTTCGCCACTGCTACACGATAACATCAACATCAGTATCGTAAGGCAACATAAGATGTGCTTCATAGTATATTCATTTTAAATTCAATTTCTGCAAATATACGCACAAACGAACGAGAAATATCAAACTCGCTCGGATATTTTTTACTACGAGCGCAGAATATTTTAGAGTTTCAACGCAGATATACACAATATCAATAAAAATACATACCTTTGCAATAACAAAACAACTTAAAGCAAAAAATATGTCGACATATACTGAAGATAACCGCAAAGTAACTACGCATCGCTTAAGCGAAATGAAAAGTCGAGGCGAAAAAATATCGATGCTTACTGCCTATGATTATTCGATGGCGGCTCTCATAGATCAAGCCGGAATGGACGTAATATTAGTAGGCGATTCGGCTTCGAATGTAATGGCCGGTAATACAACTACCCTTCCCATGACTCTCGACCAAATGATATATCACGGGCAATCGGTAGTACGCGCCGTAAAACGAGCATTGGTTGTTGTGGATATGCCGTTTGGCACCTACCAAGGAAACTCTATTGAGGCTCTCGCCTCTGCCGTGCGCATCATGAAAGAGACCGGTGCCGACGCTGTAAAGATGGAAGGTGGTGAAGAAATCAGAGAATCAATTTCCCGAATACTCAGTGCCGGAATTCCTGTCATGGGGCATCTCGGACTCACACCGCAATCGATTAATAAATTTGGCACATATGCAGTACGTGCTAAAGAAGAGACCGAAGCACAACAACTTATCAAAGATGCCCATATGCTCGAAGAACTTGGTTGTTTTGCTATCGTTCTCGAAAAAATCCCTGCCAAACTTGCTTCTCGCGTCGCCGAAGAAATAAGTACTCCCATCATCGGTATTGGGGCAGGAGGGGGCGTCGATGGACAAGTATTGGTCGTTCACGACATGCTGGGCATTAATACGAATTTCTCTCCTCGTTTTTTGCGTCGTTACGCCGACTTACATACCATTATGACCGATGCCGTAAAACAATACATCGACGATGTGAAAACTCAAGATTTCCCCAACGAATCGGAACAATACTGATATAAACAGCGACGCACCACTTCATTCAGCGGTGCGTCGTTTTCTACCTGTTGAGGGGCATATCATAGAGTGCCCTCTTCTTTTTGTTGCAAATAGATTTCGGCCGTTTTACACAACTCTTCATACCACTCCTTGCCAAAGCAACGTATCAACGGCTCTCGCAAAAATTGATATACACGCACACCCTCTTTTCGTCCTAAAACCTCAGCTGCTTTACAGATTTTCCATCTATGATAGTTTACAGCTGTGAACGATGGATACTGTGTAAGACGTACCGGGTAAAGATGGCACGACAAGGGTTTGTAAAACGATATGCGTCCTTCGCGATAGGCCTTCTCAATGGCACACATACACATTCCATCTTTGCCATAGCAGGTAAAAACACAATCCTTCCCATTCACTATGGAGGTTACCAAGTCGCCCTCCTCATCGATGTAAGCCACACCCTGCTTATCGATGACGGCTTGCGCCGCCGGTGTGAGATCGTTCCACACAACCGGGAGCAACTCTTTGAGCTGTTGTCGTTCCTCTTCGGTTATGGGAGCACCTGCATCACCTTCGATACAGCACCCACCTTTACAGGCGTCGAGATTACAGATAAAATTCCGTTCTACGACATCGAGACTGATGAGTGCATCGCCTATTTGCAACATATCTTCTTCGTAAGTTTTCAATCTTCGATAAGGCATTTACCCGACATTTCGGCAGGAGTATCAATACCCATAATATGACACAACGAAGGTGCCACATCGGCAAGAATACCATCAGTAACATGCGCATTTTTGTTCCGAGTCACATACACAAAAGGCACAGGGTTGAGCGAGTGTGCCGTATTGGGAGTATCATCTTCATTCAACGCATGGTCGGCATTTCCGTGGTCTGCAATGATAATTGCCTCATAATCATTGGCTAAAGCTGTACTAATTACAGAGCCCACACACTCATCAACAGCCGTTACGGCACGACGTATGGCATCATACACACCGGTATGTCCTACCATATCTCCATTGGCAAAATTACATACTACCATATCGTATTTGCCCGACGCGAGAGCTTTATTCAGAGCTTCTGTCACTTCATACACACTCATTTCGGGTTTGAGGTCATAAGTTGCTACTTTGGGCGAAGGTATCAATATACGATCCTCTCCCTCGAACTCGGCCTCACGACCTCCCGAGAAAAAGAATGTTACATGTGCATATTTTTCTGTCTCGGCTATACGCAACTGTTTACGACCGGCCTTAGCAACAACCTCTCCGAGAGTATTTGCCACATTCTCTTTATCGAAAAGGATATGCAACCCCGTAAATTTAGCATCATACGGAGTCATACAACAATAGTAAAGAGGCATCGTATGCATACCGGCTTCGGGCATATCCTGCTGAGTAAGTACAATGGTCAACTCTTTGGCGCGATCATTTCGATAATTGAAGAAAATCACTACATCATCGGGCTCTATAACCGCAACAGGCTTACCGGTTGTATCTACATGTACAATAGGTTTTACAAACTCATCGGTCACATCGGCATCGTACGAAACCTGCATAGCATCAACCATATCAGTGGCAGCCGATCCTACACCATTCACAAGCAAGTCATACGCCTCTTTCACCCGTTCCCAACGTTTATCACGGTCCATGGCATAGTAGCGACCTATAATCGAGGCTATTTTTCCTCCGGTAGTATCGAGATGCTTAGTAAGTAATTCTATAAATCCCTTTCCGCTACGAGGGTCTGTATCACGACCATCCATAAAACAGTGCACATAGTGATCGGCAATGCCATACTCCTTGGCTATATCGCAAAGAGCAAAAAGATGGTCGAGCGAACTGTGCACGCCACCATCGGAAACGAGACCCATAAAATGTACTTTCTTACCATTTTTTTGCGCATAGGCAAATGCTTTTACCACTTCGGGATTGGATAAAATCGATTTATCTTGGCAGGCACGATTGATCTTCACCAAGTCTTGATATACGACACGTCCTGCACCGATATTAAGGTGTCCTACTTCCGAGTTACCCATCTGACCATCGGGCAATCCCACATTTTCGCCCGATGCTTGCAATTGCGAATGAGGGTATTCTTCCATCAACTTATCCCAACATGGTGTCGGGGTATTATAAATCACATCATCTTTGGCGTGGTCGCCGAGACCCCAGCCATCGAGAATCAATAAAAATGCTTTTTTGTTCATCTCTGTAAATTTATCTTATTTTCATTATTATTTTTGAGGGATAGGAGCAAAATTGGTATAAAGATACCTCTTAATACTGCGTTTTGGGGTCTTTTCAAACTCCGACTGATATATCTGTATGTGCGCTATACTTTCATAGGGTGCTACTTCCTTATTGAGATTGCGTCGGACCTCTTCCATCGCCTCAGGCAATTCGTTGAGAGACAACCCATAAGTATCTAACGCTTCAAAGTCGGGATACACCAATGCTACCAATTTACCCTCCTTTTCTATCACAAGACTTTCCATCACAAAGGGCATGTTATTGAGTTTCGCCTCTATCTCTTCTGGATAAATATTTTGCCCGCTGGGACCGAGAATCATAGTCTTATAACGGCCTTTGATAAAGATAGTACCATCTTCGCTCACGGTTCCCATATCGCCGGTATGCAACCATCCTTCTGCATCTATAACATCAGATGTTGCTTTTTCGTTTTTATAATAACCTTTCATAACATTCTCACCGCGCACGCATATTTCTCCGGGTATCAACTGAGGATCGGACGAGTCTATTTTCACCTCCATGATACCGGGAAGTATACGTCCCGATGAACGTGGAATAAACTCTTTCCAATGGGTATAACTGATAAGTGGCGCGCACTCGGTCATTCCATATCCTACCGTAATAGGGAACTTTATTTTATGCAAAAATTCTTCCACTTCGGCATTGAGCGGAGCTCCGCCCACAATTACTTGTTCGAAACGACCACCAAAGGCATCAATAAGTTTTTTACGTACCTGCTCATATATGCGATTATCGAGCAACGGTATAGACAATGCAAAACGCATCGAACGCTTATTAAGCATTGGGAGTATCTGTTTACGATATATCTTTTCGAGTATCAGTGGTACACAAATAATAAGATTAGGTTTTACCTCTTCGAGTGCCTTCAACAAAATTTTGGGTGAAGGTATCTTTCCTAATAGGGTTATATGAGTACCGACAGCAAGAGGGGTAAGCAAGTCAAACGCACAGCCATAGGCATGAGCCAATGGTAAGAAAGACAAACATTTGCTTCCTTTATAATGCAATTTCGAATCAATACCGAATATAGTATTCCCCGCCAAATTATTGCCGGTGAGCATTACACCTTTACTAAATCCTGTCGTACCTGATGTATAGTTGATAAGCATTACTTTATCATTATCAAGCTCGGCATATTTAATATCTTCACGAGCAAAACCTGTCGGATATGCTTTCTTGAAGTTTGTATCCATATCGCTCAGATATTGCATAATATCTTCGCCATCACGTTGGTCGAGGCAATTGAAATTTTCTAACGAGATTACGCCTCGTATTTGGTTCAGCTTTTCCATCTCGAGATGCTCCCACACCAAACTTCCCGCAAAAAGCAATACTGAGTCGGAATGATTTATTATATGATGTACGTCATTGGGATTGAAATCCTGCAAGATAGGTACAACTATCGCACCATAAGTTATAGAAGCAAAAAATGCCATAGCCCAACGCGGAGTATTGCGTCCTATAACCGCAATTTTATCACCGCGGCGTATTTGACAATGCTTGAACAGCAAATGCATACGCGCAATCTGAGTAGCCATATCACCATAGGTAAACACCTCTTTAGAATTGTAATCGGTCATTGCAGGAAGCGACCAATTCTCTTTGAAACTCTTCTCGTAAAGTTTTATAAAGTTTTGCTCTACCATAAGTTTTGATTCTTTGTTCTACTTGTATCAAGCAAAAGAGTCATGCTTGACAGTTACCACTATTTCACGTTACAAAGATAGAAAATAATGCCGATATTGAGCACACCCGAGTTTACGATATTGATGTTATGGTTCAATTATTTTACATTTCTATCATTCATTTGCAGCCTACATTGAAAAAAAATTGGGCAAGTTCTAACAAACCCGCCCAATTACCATCTATGCGTGATAGAAATACTATTTTACTTCCCAGGTTTCACCGGCCATAAGCACATCGCGCAAAGTTTTTTGCGGATTTTTGACGCGTATCGATTCTACTTGAGCTTCTACTTCACGGTCGTAGGTAGGAGCCTCTACCGCACGTATCACGCCTACAGCAAGAGGCAACTCATGACCGTCCATCATTGCAAGACGCTGATGCAAAAAATTATCGGGAGTAGTTACATCATGTGTAAGAATATCATCAATAGTCACACCATTTTCACCGATTGTGACAGCTCGCAGATTGAACCCATCAAGAATAAGCCCTTTATTACCTTCTTTACCGAATAACATCTTTTCGCCATGGCGCAAATGTATGGTGCGATCGGCACGGAACTCACGATCGGCCACATAACTATGTAT
Source organism: Bacteroidales bacterium (assembly GCA_045606385.1). Lineage (GTDB taxonomy): Bacteria > Bacteroidota > Bacteroidia > Bacteroidales > UBA11471 > Caccoplasma. The sequence goes on from JAZURX010000016.1 coordinate 86,606, forward strand.
TTTGTCGTTGAAAATGACACAATTTTGTAGAATTTCAACTACAGCCGCACCTTTATGTCGGCCGGCGGCTACCATACACTCTTTTGCAACCTCAAGATCCACATCGATAGAACGGGCAAAGAAATGTCCGCGAGCACCAAAAGTAAGTTCAGCAGGCACGAAGGGATCTTCAACTGTACCATACGGCGACGATTTGGTTACGGCACCACGATCACTGGTTGGTGAATATTGACCTTTGGTAAGTCCATATATTTTATTGTTGAGTAACAAAATATTGAGGTTGATATTACGACGCAATGCATGAATGAAGTGATTACCTCCAATTGCCAAGCAGTCGCCATCGCCACTCACCTGCCACACCGTAAGGTCGGGATTGGCTGTCTTCACACCGGTGGCAATAGCGGCACCACGTCCGTGAATCGTATGGAATCCATAGGTGTTCATATAATAGGGCAGACGTGATGAGCAACCAATACCTGAAATTACTGCTATCTGATGGGGGGGTATTCCGAGTTCGGCCATAGCTTTTTGCAACGTAGTCACTACTGCGTGGTCGCCACAACCGGGGCACCAACGCACATATTGATCGCTTTTATAATCCTTTGCGGTATATACTTTGTTGTCCATTGTTTAGTCCTCCATAAGTTTAGTAAAACACTCTTTCAGATCGCTTACCATAAAGGGTTGACCTTCGACGCGATTATAACGCGAAACAGCTAGACCCGGAATTTTCGAGCAAAGTTGAGTAGCAAACTGTCCGTTATTTTGCTCACAGACTACCACTTTTTTATAGCGCGTCAATACCTCAGCGGCATTGGCGGGAAGAGGATTGATATAATTGAAGTGTGCCAAAGCCACTTTTTTACCTTCGGCATTGAGCTCACTTACCGCCGAGTACAGATGTCCATAAGTACCTCCCCAACCCACAACAAGCAGATCGGCATCGGTATTTCCTTGTACTTCGAGAGCCGGTATGCATTTGGCAATATAATCAATCTTCGCTTGACGCAAGTCGGTCATACGTTGGTGGTTGGCAGGATCGGTAGAGATTGCGCTTGTCACGCTATCTTTTTCGAGTCCACCGAGACGATGCATAAATCCCTCCATACCGGGTATCGCCCAGTAACGCACATTTGTTTCGGGATTACGTTTGTATGGTTTCCACCCTTCAGCAAGCATTTCGGGTGCCACATAATTGGGTTTTATTTCGGGATATTCGTCCATCTCGGGAATACGCCATGCCGACGAACCATTGGCAATAAAAGCATCTGTAAGCAATATTACAGGTGTCATATGTTCGAGAGCTATACGCGCAGCCTCAAACGCCATATCGAAACAATTGGTAGGTGTAGAAGCGGCCAGCACTACAGCCGGTGATTCTCCATTACGACCATAAAGAGCCTGCAACAAGTCGGTCTGCTCCGACTTGGTGGGGAGGCCTGTCGAGGGGCCACCGCGTTGTACATCAACAATTACTAATGGCAACTCAGCCATGATGGCAAGACCTATAGCTTCGCTTTTGAGAGCAAGACCCGGTCCCGATGTAGATGTCGCAGCCAAATTGCCTGCAAAAGCAGCACCGATAGCAGTACATACACCGGCTATCTCATCTTCGGCTTGTACAACTTTCACTCCGAGGTCTTTACGCTTGGCAAGCTCATGCAGTATGTCGCTGGCTGGGGTAATAGGGTAACTTCCCAAGAACAGGGGACGTCCCGATTTCTCCGATGCGGCAATCAAACCCATGGCGGTAGCCTTGTTTCCGGTGATATCAGTATAGATTCCTTTCTTCACGTCGGCAGTTTCGATACGATATGTCGATACCGATGCATGTATATTATTTCCATAGTTATATCCATCGGTCATTACTTTGATATTAGCTTCGAGCACCGACGGTTTTTTTGCAAATTTGTTTTGCAACAAATGTGATGCTTGGTCGAGAGGGCGATCGAAAAGCCAACAAATAAGGCCGAGTGCAAACATATTTTTGCATCGCAGTATGGCTTTATTGTCGAGACCGCTATCTGCCAAAGAGTCTTTTACAAGCGACGATATGGCCACCGGCACGATTTGCTGGGTAATACCCAATTCCGCAAAAGGATCGTCGGTAACAAAAGCCGCCTTTTCGAGGTCGCTTTTCTGAAACGAATCGGTATCGAACAGCACAATACCGGTAGGTTTCACATATTTTATATTGGTTTTCAATGCGGCAGGATTCATCGCCACCAATACATCGGCTTTATCACCCGGTGTATAGACACCTTTTCCGATGTGCACTTGGAATCCCGATACACCGCCTAATGTTCCCTGCGGAGCACGAATCTCGGCCGGATAGTCGGGGAATGTCGATATTTCATTTCCGATAGCCGCCGAAATATTTGAAAAGAGGTTTCCGGCAAGTTGCATGCCATCGCCCGAGTCGCCTGAGAAACGGACTACCACTTTTTCAACTTCTTTCACTTGTGTTTGTTCTGACATAATGCCTGTTTTTAGTATAGTGTATTGTTATTTTCAAGCGTATCCGCTGACATAATGTTTATGATAGGGCAAAGTAAGCGAAAATTTGTTATAAAAATACTTTTTCAAAGAAAAAGATTTATTTTTCAAGAAATATTTTGCTCGATAAATTTCTGCAACCGCACAATGGCTATTTCTATTTCGCGACGAGTAAGAAGTGCGCCGGTATCGAAATGGAACGCTGCCCGACTATAATATAGTTCTCTGAGAACTATATTTTTTTCGATGAATTCGCGCATTTCTGTCTTATTTTTATCTCGTAACAATGGTCTGTTTTCTTTATTGTTATTCAATCGACGGCACAATTCATCGACTGTCGCCTGCAAATATATACACGCTCCTCGTTTGTTCATATAATCCATATTGTCATAGAAACATGGTGTACCGCCACCTGTCGCTATCACAATATTTTCAATATCGGCGACCTCATGCAACATATTTTGCTCTATCTCACGAAATCTTGCCTCACCATATTCTGCAAAAATTGCACGCACACTCTTATGATAGCGGCTCTCGATATAATAATCGAGGTCGATAAATTCGAGTCCGAGAATACGAGATATTGCTCTCCCGAGAGTCGTTTTCCCCGACCCCATATATCCTACAAGAAATATTCGACGCGACACATATGTTGCCATTACTAAACAATTGAGATTCGATTGCAAAAGTAGGTCTTTTTATGTACAACTCAATAATTATAGTTATATTTGTTTCCCCAAAATAACAAAAATTAAAAATGGCTCATCACTCTCACATATGAGCACAAAATAAGCCGTAACGCCATGGCAAAAAACAAATATTACGTAGTATGGGACGGCGTCGCGCCCGGCATTTATACATCTTGGACCGAGTGTCGTCTGCAAGTTCAGAACTACGCCAATGCAAAATATAAAAGTTTCGATACCCAAGAAGAGGCCGCAGAGGCGTATCGCAACGGATACAGCGCATATTATGCCACTCATAAGCCGGTTTCAAAAGCCACACCCAAACCGGCATCATATCCCGAGTGGGTACTCGACTCTATAGCCGTTGACGCATCATGCCTCGGCAATCCCGGTCTCATGGAATATCGTGGGGTATATATCGCTACCGGGCAACAAATATTCAGGGTAGGTCCCATGCCCGACGGCACCAACAATGTGGGCGAATTTCTTGCTTTAGTCCATGCCTTGGCTTTAGCAAAGAAAAACAATAGCAACATTACGATATGTTCCGATAGTCGTAACGCAATAGCTTGGGTAAAGGCAAAAACATGTAAAACAAAACTAACTCGTACCGAAAAAAACGCCCCCATCTTCGACCTCATAGCCCGAGCAGAGAAATGGTTACGCGAGAACACCTACTACAATCGCATCGTAAAATGGGAAACTCGCGAATGGGGCGAAGTCCCCGCCGATTTCGGTCGCAAATAACACAAAGGTTGCAGCAGAATCTGTCTGCTGCAACCCCATTTTACATTTACTTTTGAGTACTTTACTCGTCAATAGTATGTGGTATATATTTCTCCCAAAATCGATAGAGACGAGGTTTCGTCCATCCATGGCAGGCAAAAGGTAATTGATTTCCATTCATTGCGTAAAGCATATGCGGTTTAACATCAAAAGAGAATTTCATTGCCTCTTCGAGTGACGGATACTTGAACGTATCGGGAATAACCGCCCAAAATACATCTTCATTATATAAATGGTGACGATAGCGGCAAAAACGCTCTATCATTTCACTATATCGCTTACAAGCCTCGATATGCGATGACACTTTTCGCAAAGAAAATCCTCCATTACCTATTTTATTGAGGGTATCCAACCGATGCACCGTACGTTGCGGGTGCATAGCCTTTTGTATATGCAACCACAAATTAGGAAGAAAGTGGTCATATTTTTTAGGTCGTATCCACGGAGCACCCACATAATCGTATCCTCGCTCACACCACGATGCCAATTCATCTCTAAACACCCATACATCGGGCTGACATATAAGAATGTATTCACAATCAGAAAAAATCTCGTAAAACGATTTTGACATCATCATACGATTGTATCCGGCAATACCATTTTTGCGCCCGAGCCACTCATCTGTAACCTCTATTATCTCAGCCTTCGGCACAAGGGCCAACAGATAGTCGTGTGACATTCCTTCGGGTATCACAAATGTAAACGGATATTGGCCCAATATAGAGACCGACTGACGCACCGAAGCTTCTTCGGCCGCACTCAATGGCGTTTTATATATAGGAACAACTATTTTTATAGGTGTATTCATATATGTTATTTTGCTATCTAATAGATGACACATTATGACAATGTGCTGCACCGGAATAAAAATTATTCTGGTGCTATAAACGATGACCAAAAAGGCCAATACTCTGCTTTACAGAAGCCATGACAGCCCATCGGTAATTTGTTGCTGTTCATACTATAAGCCACATCGGGGTTTTCGTCCATCGAAAATCGCAATGCCTCTTCTTGCATCGGGTACCGAAATTCTTGTGGTATCATTGCCCAAAATACATCTTCATTATAGAATGAGCAATCTCCTTGCAAAAATCGTTCTATATCGGTAATATATCGCTCACAGGCATTAATATGCGAGATGACTCTGCGCAATGAAAGGCCTCCATTGCCCACGCGCCCCAATATATCGGTACGATGTATCGCACGTGTCGGGTGCAACAAACGTTGTGCAAGTAAATATACCTTCGAGCGAAAGCCGTCATACTTAGGCGGACGCACCCAAGGAGCGCCCACATAATCGTATCCTTGCTCACACCACGATACCAATTCATCTCTAAACACCCATACATCGGGTTGACATATAAGAATGTATTCACAATCAGAAAAAATCTCGTAAAACGATTTTGACATCATCATACGATTGTATCCGGCAATACCATTTTTGCGCCCGAGCCACTCATCTGTAACCTCTACAATTCCGGCAGTCGGGGAAAGATACTGCAGATACTCCGAGTCATACCCTCGAGGCACGACAAAACTCACAGGATAATTATTCAGTATCTTGATATTGTTTCGCACCGCTTGCTCTTCGAGTAAGGGCAGTGGCGACATATACAACGGAATCACTATTTGCACTCGAATACTCATCTCTCGCCGAAAACTTTTTTACAAAAGTACAAAATCTTTTGCACTCTATCAAAAGCAACACACATCATTGTCACAGCAGCCACAAACTTGCAAGTATCACTATCAAAACTACTACACATCGACTTTTGCACCACCGACGAAGAACGATTTTATCTTCTCAAACGATTGCAACACTGTCTCCTTCTGTCTGTCGGCCGCGTCAGCCGGACATGTAAGTACATGCTGCGAACTGCAATATATATCGTTTGCCGTAGTTGCAAAACAGGCTTTATCACCCCAAGTTTCGATATAACGTTTTACTTTTTCGACTCGATACCCACAATAAGGCGTGCCATAACTCATGGCCGTTATCACCCCATGTAAACTTGTACCGACATACAACTCGGCATTGGCAATAAGCCACATTATATCATATATCGAAGGATTTTGTATAAAAGTCGACGACACCCCATTTGCCAACAATTCACGACTCAACATCGCCAATCCTGCATCATCGCAATGCCCCAATGCCATACCTATAGGGCAAAGACATATCTCAAAGGAGTATTCCTCGCTCAATCTTTTTACTTGCAAGGCTATATCTTGAACACTCTTTTTTATATCATATTTACTACCTTGCACAAATATATATTTTTTCTCAACCATCGCCCGAACTTCGAGCGACACCTTTGTATCTAATAAATGCCGCGGAAATACTTCCGACATCAATATTGCCGAATCGGCGGCAACACGTGCTATGATACCTATACTTTCGAGACAATGAGCCGAGTCTGCATCGCGCACGGCTATATAATCAACACTCTTCAGTATATCTTTCACCTCAGGTTTCTCCAAAATAAACATCTCCTTTGCAAGGCCTCCACCACCCAGCGAATTATAAAATACACCCTTGAAATGAGGTAATTCATTTTTTCCGATTGTAAATGGGAAGAATGTTTTTGCTCCTATTGCCCTGCGAAATACTTTATTGATAAAATCCCATCTCCGCTCATTTTCCCATTTTCTCACTTTGAAATGCTTCCACAGGAGTCTGAACAACAATTCGTATCGTTTGCGAATAAACAAAATCACGTTCCAACTGCAACAAAGTGCCTCACCTCCTGCAACAATCAAATAATTATCATCTTGAGATGATGCTTCATACAACACACGAAACGACGACACTTTATGGCCTCCTTTGTACCGTAAATCGGCTTTCGAAGTAGAGCAATACACGATTTCGTCTACAACATTCTCGAAATAAGCCGTTAAAATATGAGGAAATAACAAGTCTCCGTAATTGAATCTGTCATTGGGAGCCAATATATATAGTTTTTTCATATTGATATTTGTTTACAATTGCAATATTACAAAATTAATCCGAAAAAGGATATTCTTTTGTTAAGAAGTTGATAAATGACAAATATTTAGTCGATGCATATTTCACGGCCGAGATATTTCACTATCTTTGCATAAATGTAACTTCATAAAAACACATATACTATGACACCCTCTCTCTTGTTCGGACTTTTGTCGGCGATATTATTGCTTGCCATGCCATTATGCGACACGCAAGCCCAAAAGATAGAACAACCCGAGTCGCGATACCTCTTCCCTGACGATTACATGGCCGACCCCTCGGCGCACGTATTCGATGGTACACTTTACATATACCCCTCGCACGACTGGAATTCGCCGGTAAAAGACGCAACAGACGGCAATCACTACGATATGCGCGACTATCATGCATTTTCGCTCGAAAATGTAGAAAAGGGTAAAGTTACCGACCACGGTGTCGTTTTGTCGCTTGAGGATGTTCCCTGGGCAAGCAGGCAATTATGGGATTGCGATGTAGCATGCAAAGATGGTAAATATTATATGTACTTCCCCGCCAAAGACCATAACGGACTATTCAGAATAGGCGTTGCCATAAGCGACTCGCCCACGGGACCGTTTACCGCACAACCAGCGCCTATGTATGGCAGTTACAGCATCGACCCATCGGTATATCAAGAGGACGGCACATACTACATATTCTTTGGAGGTCTGCAAGGAGGACAATTGCAACGATACCGCGACAACATATCTATCGAATGTGGAAAACTTCCTGAAAAAGATGAATCGGCTCTCTCGCCACGCGTAGCTCGTCTGAGCGATGACATGTTACAGTTTGCCGAGCCGCCCCGCTCCATCATTATTCTCGATAAAGAGGGCAATCCACTCAAAGCCGGAGATCCCCACCGTTTCTTCGAAGCATCGTGGCTACACAAATATAACGGAAAATACTATTTCTCGTATTCTACCGGCACTACGCATCTTATATGCTACGCCACAGGAAACAGCCCGTACGGACCTTTTACATACCAAGGTGAAATATTAACTCCCGTCGTAGGGTGGACCACACACCACTCTATATGCCAATACAAAGGGAAATGGTATATTTTCTACCATGACAGCCAACCTTCAGGCGGTGTTTCATCGCTCCGAAGCATGAAAGTATGTGAGCTACATCACAATCCCGACGGCTCTATTCGCACTATCGACGGAGGTAAAAAGAACAAATAAATTACAATAAACGGCGCAATGATCGATAAAAATACATTCGGACCTCAGACTGCGGCCTACTATACATTGGGGTGCAAACTCAATTTTGCCGAGACCTCGACCATAGGGCAAATGCTCGAAGAGCGAGGCGTACGACGTGCCCGTTCGGGAGAAAAAGTCGATATTTGCGTAATAAATACCTGTTCTGTCACCGAACTTGCCGACAAAAAATGTCGACAAACCATTCGACGTATTACCCGACAACACCCCGAAGCCATAGTAATTGTCACCGGGTGTTACGCCCAATTGAAACCCGAAGAGGTCGCACATCTGCCCGGTGTTGACATCGTACTCGGAGCCGGAGAAAAAGGGGAAATAGAACTATACCTCAACAACCTTTTCAAACGCAACGGAGATGGTGACATCATCACCACACCGGGCAACAAGATACGCAACTTTGCTCACTCTTGCTCACGTGGTGACCGCACACGATACTTTCTCAAAGTGCAAGATGGTTGCGACTATTTCTGTACATACTGCACCATTCCATACGCGCGCGGACGCAGCCGCAACGGCGCTATCGACGACTTGGTGGCACAAGTGCATAAAGTCGTCGCCGAAGGAGGAAAAGAAATTGTGCTTACAGGTGTAAACATCGGCGATTTCGGACACTCTACCGGCGAAACTTTTTTTGAACTGGTAAACGCACTTGACAATATCGACGGCATTGCACGTTATCGCATATCTTCGATAGAGCCCAATCTGCTCACCGATGAAATAATCGATTTCGTAGCGACTTCGCAACGCTTTGCCCCTCATTTCCACATACCTCTGCAATCGGGTAGTGACGAAGTACTGAAATTAATGCACCGACGATACGATACAGCACTTTTTGCCGATAAAATCGCGCATATAAAACGTGTGATGCCCGATGCATTTATCGGTATAGACCTCATTACCGGTATGCGAGGCGAGACCGATGAATATTTCGAGAACTCATTCCAATTTATTGCAAGCCTTGATATTTCGCAATTGCACGTATTTACCTACTCCGAACGTCCCGGCACGCAAGCATTGAAAATAGACTATATCGTCCCGCAAGAAATACGCCACGAACGATGCAGACGTATGCTCGACTTATCGGCCGAAAAAACAAAACAATTCTATACTTCTCAAATTGGCACCATACGCAAAGTACTTTTTGAGCATCCCGCCAAGGGGGTGCCCATGCATGGATTTACCGACAATTATATACGTATAGAAGTACCATACGACAAGAACCTCACAAACGAGATAAAAGAGGTAAAAATTGGCGATTTCATCGAAAAAAGTGACATTCTCGCCTTGCATGGCACACTCATATAACCTATGAAAAAAGAGACAATACAAAACATTTTCCTTGCCCCTATTGGCGCACTGCTATGGCTATTGGCTTGCTTGCCTATGCGATTGCTGTTTTGTATATCCGACATACTATATCTGCTTGTATATTATGTCGTAAAATATCGCAGAAAAATAGTACGAAAAAATATAACAAACGCGTTTCCTCTCAAAAACGAAAAAGAATGCCAAGACATCGAACGCAAGTTTTATCGCCATTTCTGCGACTACTTCTTCGAAACCATAAAACTGCTGCATATATCCGACGAAAATATGCGTTATCGTATGCAATTTATCGACGCCCAAAAACTTGAAAATACGCTCAACAGCGGACGCTCGGTAATCATGATGCTCGGTCATTACGGAAACTGGGAATACATATCCTCTATTTCTCTATGGATAGATACAAAAAATGCCGAACTCGGACAAATATACCGTCCGCTGAAAAATAAATGGTTCGACAAATTATTTTTGAAAATACGTTCACGTTTCGGACTGACATGCATTTCCAAAGCCAACACGTTGCGCGCACTTATTTCCACAAAAGCAAAAGGCATGCAGTCAGGCACCGGATTTATAGCAGACCAAACTCCATCGCCCAACAATATACATCATCGGGTAATATTCCTCAACCAAGATACTCCGGTACTGACAGGTGCCGAAGTCATTGCAAAGAAAATGGATATGGCCGTCATGTATTTCGACGTAGAAAAGATTGCTCGCGGACGCTATGCAGCCACCATCAAAGAAATCGAATTAAACCCGAACGAGTTGCCAGACTTTGAAATCACAGACCGATACATGCAAATGATGGAACGGACAATACTCAGAGCTCCGGCGTATTGGCTATGGACACACAACCGATGGAAACACACGCACAAATAATAGCACCGAATATGAAAAAAGTGGCAGTTGTCATACTCAATTGGAATGGACTGAATCTCATGAAAGAGTTTTTGCCCTCGGTTTGCACACACACTCCTGCCGATATGGCCGATATAGTAATTGCCGACAATGGCTCGACCGATGGTTCGATCGAATGGCTCAAAAACCAATATCCCGATATTACCCTTATCGAGATGAAAAAGAACCACGGATACGCTCGAGGTTACAACCTGGCCATAGAGCAACTACCACACAAATACATAGTATTGCTCAATTCCGACGTAGAAGCTACACCAAATTGGTTGCAACCCTTGCTCGAATACAGCGAAATTCACCCCGAAATAGGTGCCTGTCAGCCCAAACTTCTATCATACCGCAACAAAGATCAATTTGAATACGCCGGCGCCGCAGGAGGATTTCTCGATAAATACGGATACCCCTACTGTCGCGGGCGCATATTTTTTACCGTCGAAAAAGACCTCGGGCAATACGACAACCCCGCCGAAATATTTTGGGCAACAGGCGCATGCCTGTTTATGCGACGAGATGTTTATTTGCAAACAGGAGGACTCGACGAGAGTTTTTTCGCACACATGGAAGAGATAGACCTCTGCTGGCGAGTGAAACTATCAGGATACAAAATCATGACCATACCGGACAGTAGAATGTTCCACTTGGGGGGAGCAACTTTGGCATCGACCTCATCACGCAAAACCTACCTCAATTTCCGCAATAACCTGCTTATGCTACACAAAAACCTGCCACGCAAAGAAGGTCGCACAATATTGTTTTTTCGTCGATTGCTCGATACCGTCGCTTTGGCACGTTACATAGTCGGAGGCGAATGGAGTCATGCCCGCGCCGTTTGGTTAGCACATTGTCACTTTCGCAAGGAACGCAACAGATATACATCTCAACCCGAAATAAATCTGCTAAAATCCACCCCCGAAGGTCGTCGCAACATAGTGTTTGACTATTTTGTGCGTCGTAAACGAATATATAAGCCCGATTAGTCGGTATATGTGGCCATTGTTAAAACAAAATCGGGATACATTTTACACACTACACGACACGATCGGCATTCATCAGTACGTAATTCTCGTGCCGTAAAGATAAACTCGGACGAGAAATCACCCGACATATTTTCAATACACAAATGTCGCAAAAAGTTTACATCGTCCTCACCAACAAGTTTAAACATCGATTCTTTTGCCGACCATATAGCTGTCGCCACATCGCTCCTCTCGCCACCGACAACCATCGACTCTTCTCTCTCATTGATAAATCGGAGAGCAACACGTAGCGCTTTATCGCTACGCAACTCCACATCTACACCTACCGGCACACGCGATACAGCCACAGCTACCCATTCGCCTGTATGCGAAATAGATATATGTTGCCCATCACATAACGGACGTCCACTTTGCGCATAGTGAATAGGTCTATCCATTCCAAGCATACATAATGCCAAACGTGTCGCTATGCGCTCACGACATCGCTTTTCGGTGGTCATACCCGCAACTGCATCGACACACATCTGCAGAATACCACATTCGGCCGCCAATAGAAACAATTGCTTACTATCCTCGGTCACATGCCACAAGGCTACCGATACATTCCCAACAGATTCTGTATGATACAACGGCATTACCTGACAGACTTCAACGATTCGACAATACGATATACATCATCGGCAATATAATCCACAACCGGAGCCACCGAGTCGCGACGCACAGGCGCATCGAAATACAATGCTCCTCTGAACAGATAAGTCGTACTATCGGTCACCTCGAATTGTAACGGCGTGGCGGTATCACCGCCAAGGATATAGACCATTGCAAACTTATTATTCATTTCATCGGCATACGATTGCGCCAGAATCTCCGTCGATTTAGTCAGATGCACATATACAAGTTCACGGCTCTCCAACAACTTGTGATAATAATTTTCACGCGTAAGGGGTATGTAGCAACACCACAAAGTCGCTGCATAATGCGGATATGCAATATTGAGCCACTCGGTACGCGCTACATCTTGCTCACATCGGGCAAGAGAAGATATTTCGAACGTAACAGGATAGTCGATTGATATTGCCATATAGGAGGTATCAAGACGATCGATACGAAAATATCCTTCGGGACGAGGCACTCCATCGCTGGGGCGACACCCGACAACAAAGAATACCAACATCACAAACGGCAATATCTTTTTCACAAAAATATCCTTGAACATATCATTTGTCAATCGATACTTTAACCCGTTCTATACGATATTTATCCATTTCCAACACGGCAAAACAGAAACGTCCACTACGTATAACATCACCCGTCTGTGGAAAATCTTCGGTCAGGGACAATATCAAACCCGCAAGAGTATCGGGTTCATCGGTAATATTAAATTCGTTCGATGACACTCCCATGATTTCATAAAAATCATCAACGGGAGTCTTTCCCAAAAACAGATAATGAGTATTATTTATCTTGGCATAGAGCCTCTGTTCCTCTTCATCATACTCATCGCTTATCTCCCCGACAATCTCCTCAAGCACATCTTCGAGAGTAACAATACCCGACGTGCCGCCAAACTCATCGACAACTACAGCCATATGTATTTTTTGACGTCGGAACTCCTCCAATAATTGATTAATACGCTTAGTCTCGGGCACGAAATATGCCGGACGCAGCAATTCGCGCCATTCGAAATCCCGTCCTCGCGAGAGATATGGCAACAAATCTTTGATATATATAATCCCTTTTATGTTGTCCGGAGTTTCGTCATAAACGGGTATTCGCGAATATCCGGTTTCGACTACCAATCGCAGGAGAGTTTCAAAATCTGTGTGAATATCCACGTCGGTAAGGTCGGCACGGGCAGTCATTACCTCTTGAGCTGTTTTATCTCCAAATTTCACAATATCTTGTAACATTTCTTTCTCATCGACGGCCTCGACCTGCGTAATTTCCACAGCTTGCGACAAATCTTCCATCGAAAGGGAATTATCAGTGCACTGATATTCATCCACAAACAACGCCGAACGCACCATAATTTTCGTGATGGGACGAAATATCAATTCAAAAAAACGCAGTAAAAATGTCGACCGACGCAACACGCTTTCACTATTACGCCGCGCATACAACTTAGGCATAATCTCACCGATAAGCAATATCACAGGTGGCAGTACCAACAATTGTACGATATAGGTCAAAGTGGTATCACTTCCTACCAAATCATTGACCAACCATACCGAGAATATGATTGCCGAAATATTGGCGAAACAATTGAGTACAAGAATTGTAGCCAACATCGATTGTGCATAAATCGATGTGCCAGAACAATTCTTGTCTCTCAAATCGGTATCAGGTAAAACTTTGTGCGCACATGTAAGAAATGCCATTTCTGCAGCCGATGCAAAAGCCGACACAAAAAGGC
>JAZURX010000017.1:0-26037 GCA_045606385.1 Bacteroidales bacterium
AAATATCGTTATAAATAGTCTGTTTTATATCGCATTAGGTTATAATTATTGTTAATCTTTATAACTGATTATTTATTCCTTTTGTCATAATAACTATCTTTGCAAATGCAATATTCTGCATTTGCGGAAGTCATATTGTTCTTATATCATTCAAAGATACATAGTATGTTCCGATTACTCTATCTTGTAGCCATATATTTTTCGTTTATATTGGTTTTTATCCTTCAAAAGCCGATTTTTATGCTCTGTCAAGGCGATTTATATCTCTCTTCGTCGAAAGCAGATTGGTTCAGAGTGATGTATCATGGGTTGCCGATTGACTTTTCTGTGGCGGCATATCTATTGATCATTCCTATGTTACTCACACTATTGGCTTTGTGGGTACGGGGTAGGTGGTATGCGATTTTTATAAGGTGCTATTTTGCGGTTATAATTTTTCTGTTGGGGGTGATTTGTGTGAGTGATGCCGCATTATATAGTTACTGGGGCTTTCGTCTCGATGCAACACCGCTCTTTTATTTACAGTCACCGGCTGAGGCAGTGGCGAGTGTCTCATTGCCGATGGTGATAGCAGCATTTTTGTTTACGATGTTATATGTGTTGCTGGTGGGTTATCCTATCAATCGTTGGCTATTACGCCCTATGATAGCACTTTCTGGTCCTTCGCGGTTTTATTCAAAATTGGTTTTGTCATTTATATATATGTTTGCTACGGCATTTTTGTTTTTGCCTATTCGCGGTGGTGTATCTGCATCGACCATGAATGTGGGAAAAGCCTATTTCAGTGAGCGTATCGAATTAAATCATGCTGCTGTCAATCCTGCGTTCAGCCTTTTTGCATCGCTGTCGAAGGGCGAGGCCTTTTCTTCGCAATATCGTTTTATGTCGCACGACGAGGCAGATGATGCATATGCTCCATTGGCTCCTCAGCCAGTCTCTTTCCCCGATGATACAGTAGCATGGCTTACTACCTCTCGCCCCGATATTATATTGGTTATTCTCGAGAGTTTTACCGGTCATATCATTGATGACCCCGGTGTGATGCCATGTCTCAAAGCACTATCGCTGGAGGGAATATACTTTCCTCGTTTCTATGCCAATAGTTTTCGTACTGATAGAGGTTTGGTTTCTATTCTCAGCGGTTATCCTGCGCAGCCTACGACATCTGTTATGAAATATCCGGCTAAGTCTCAATCACTTCCGGCTATCGCTCGTTCGTTGCGTCGAGAAGGATACGATACGCAACTTTTGTATGGCGGTGATGCCGATTTTACCAATATGCGTTCTTATTTCTATGCTACGGGATACAACTCGGTAGTATCTGATGCCGATTTTACGGCCGATGAAAATTCGGCGCGTTGGGGAGTTCCCGATCATATTACATTCCCGCGTCTCGCTCATCTCATTGCCGAGCAGGATAAACATCCGTTTATGAAAACTTTCCTTACATTGAGCAGTCATGAGCCGTTTGATGTTCCCATGCGTCGACTCGATAATTCATATCTCAATTCGGTTGCCTATACTGATAGTTGTATTGGCGCATTTGTTGACAGCTTACGATGCACAAGTCTGTGGAACAATACGTTATTGATATTTGTGGCCGACCATACCATGCGCTATCCGACCGGTATCAAGGAGCATGAGGTATTGCGTCATCATATTCCTATGGTATGGTGTGGTGGCGCTGTTCGTGGACATCGTGTTGTTGATGAGTATGGTTCACAAATCGATTTGGCCGCAACCTTGTTGGCTCAAATGCGTATTGATTATTCCGATTTCACGTTCAGTAAAAATATGGCTGATACTTCACAACACAAATTTGCGTATTATACATTTAAGGACGGACTTGGTTATATCGACGATGGTCATACGTTGATATATGATTGCGAATCTTCTCAATGGCTTGTTTCTGAAGGCAAAGAGCGTGTGTCGCGAGAAAAATCGGCACAGGCATTTTTGCAAAAACTTTACGACGATTTGGGCGGTCGTTGATTCGATACCCTCTTTTTGTTTTTTATAACACTTGATATAGTAGCTGGTCGAGTATCAACGGTATCTCTTTTTCGTGTATGCCGGCATGCACAAGGTCGGGTATGTCCTGCTTGAAGTTCTCTATAAATTTTTTTGTATCGTTGCCATCGAGTGAGATGCTTTCACGGTACAAGTCAAGGGCACGGCGTATGTTCCCGACTGCGAGTTCGGCATGTCCGGCATTCATGTAGTCGGTGGGGGTAGGAGAGTCTGTCAATATTTTGTCGTAGTATCGTTGTGCCTGTTCTATCTTGCCTATGAGGAATGAGCACCAAGCAATAGGTCGCAACGCCTTACCGCTGTCGGGGTGCAGGTAATCTGCTTTGAAGTAGTATTTCAATGCTTCATTAAAGTTGCGTTCTTCGACAAAGCAATGCCCTATATTAAGGCAAATCGATAGATTTTCGGGCTCTTTTTCGGCACATTTCTTATAGTACGAGAGAGCCGATTGGTTGTTTTTCAACAGATGATGACAAGTTGCTATACGACGTAGGGTCCATAAATTGTCGGGTTCCATCATTTCAGCATGTTCGTAGGCTTTCAAAGCCTGTTCATAGCGACGATTTACCTGGTGACAATAGCCGATTTTCTGATATAGTCCACTGTTGGCTTGTTCATGTTCGACCAATTTTTTAAAGAGGGTAAGCGCATCATCGTAAAACTCTTTTTTGAAATAAAATTCGGCAATGAGATTCATGTTTTCTATATCGCCAAATATTGGTTGCAGAGCGGTTACACTTGATAGGTCGATAGGGCGTGCAAACGGATTGTAAAACTCGTTTTTTCTATGGTATAGATTGAAAAATCGGTAGAGGTCTTGTACATATTGGTTCGAGATGGCTTTTCGATTTTTATCGGGAGCAATGTCAGTACCTTCCTTTTCAAGCTCCTCTATATCGGTTCCTTCGATATTGAATTGAGAGGTGAGCATACTGCGCTGCGACTCCGGTGTACTTTTCACGCATAGGCAGAACGAGTATTTGTCGGAGTTGCATAAGAATCGCGAGCGTCCGATAAGTTGCAAAAAAGAGTTTTTACGGTCTCCGGCAGGAAATAGTTCGTGTAGCTCGCTGTGGTAGGGTGTGAAGGGACGAAACCAGTTAGCAATCGATTGAAAGAAGGGAAATGTTTTCAGCCCCGAGAACGTGCTAAGAAATACGTCAGAACCCTCCATTTGCAGCTCATTCAGCTCTTTCAGTTTATTTGATATACCCGATTGTTCGAGTAACTCCTGCCACTCGGGATTTTCGTCGGTGGTATATATTTCTATGTTGGCGTCGGTCGGATTTATCTTTTTGAATATCGATGGGTTGAGTTTCATCATTTCGGGTATCAACTCATCGGTAAGTTTACGAGATATGCGCTCGGCCTCGCGGCTTTTTATCAGTTGTAGTTGTAGGTTGCGTACGTCATTGGCAAAAGTCGGCAATTCGCGCATACTCTCTATATGTGCATTGAGTGTGGATGACAATTTTACTCTGTGTCGGTATACATAGAGTAGTATTACGGCACTACACAAGGCGCGTTGGCACACCTCTTCGCAGTCGTATGTGTGATATATTGTGAGCAACAAATCGAGTTTTTTCTCGTCGTATCGATGCAGTATGTTTAGAGTAAGAGCTGTAACGATGAGTACACATGTGTCGTCGCTGTATCGTCTCAATGCAAAACACTCTTTCAGTGTTGAGTAATCCCATTCTGTGGCCGGATAGTTGGTCCAAATGCGTGTGAAAAGTTCGTCGCCTGCACCCTCTACATCTCTTTGTAACTCGATACGTTTCGATTCGTTGGGCTCTATATCGCTCAGCAAGTCGTTGAGCGAACAATTGTTTTCTGCTTTTTCGAGCGCGTTGCAAGCATCTTGTATCGTGTTATGGGGTGTTTGTCGTAGGAAACGCTTTTGTTGGTAATAGAGCGTGTTCGATTCTTTTTCTTGTAATTGCTCTACCACGCTGTCGGCCAATGTGTATGCCGATAGTATGAGGTTGTTGTATACATTTTCGCGATCGGGGTCGGCATATCCGTCAAGCATATATTGTATCATATACCGGTACGAGGTTTCCAATTCGTTGAGCTTTTCTCGCGCTTGCCAATCCTCTGCTAAGGCATCTATCAGTAGGGCAGTTTCGGCAAACGCCTCTTTCAGTCGTTTTTCGGCGATACGCATCAAGGCCACTCGGTAATGATTTTGTATTTCGGTAGAGTTCATATATTGTAATTCGTCACTATAAATCGATGTTTGTATCGCTGAATAATTGTATTAATATCAGACAGCCACTATATTTATAACAAATTTTGTGCCAAAATATTGCCTGACATGAGAAATGTATGTGCTAAGCTGAAAGGTAGAAGTGCATCTCAGAGGAAAGACCTATAAATTGATGTTCTAGGCATAATTCATAAATAATAAAAGCGCGATTTCTTTACGAACACCGCGCTTTTGTTGTGTGGATATTTCGAAATAGATTGTACTGAATAATTCTATCTTTCTAAAAGGTTTATTATGCGTTTTGATAGAGGTAGCGTTTGATGCTGCGTTTGGGCGTTTTTTCAAATTCTTCGTAGTAAATTTTTACACGGGCTATTTGACTATATACCGGGAGAATTTTGTTTACAGCTACTCGGTTTTCTTCCATCAGCGATTCGATTTGTCCCGATAATCCCTCTTTTTCGGCATTTTCGAAATCGGGATATATCAGAGCCACAAGTTTACCATCTTGGTCGATAACGATGGATTCGTTGACGTAAGGCAAGTTGTTGATGCGTGATTCGATTTCCTCGGGATAGATATTTTGACCCGACGGGCCAAGAATCATGCTCTTGCAACGGCCTTTGATATATAGGTAGTTGTCGCTGTCGAGTAATGCCAAGTCTCCTGTTTTGAGCCAACCATCTTCGGTAAATGTCGATTCGGTGGCATCTTCGTTTTTGTAATAACCAAGCATTACACTATCTCCACGTACTTGCAATTCTCCAACAATATTTGCAGGGTCAGGCGAATCGATACGTGCTTCGGTGCGATCTACAATTTGTCCACAGGAGCCAAGGCGGGCAATATCCCAGTGAGCGTATGAAATGAGTGGCGCACATTCGGTCATACCATATCCGACAGTGAAGGGGAAATTGATTTTACGCAAGAACGACTCTACTTCTCCATTGAGAGCAGCACCGCCAATGATGATTTCGAACATATTTCCACCAAAGGCCTCTTCGAGTTTTGCGCAGATTTGTTGTTGCAATTTGGTATTGATGAATGGTATGTTCATAAGTACCTGCATCAAAGGTTTTTCCAACATAGGGAAAATCTTTGTACGTATGATTTTTTCAATGATGAGTGGTACTGCAATGATAAGTCGGGGTTTTATTTCGGCAAAAGCGTCCATAATAACCTTGGGCGAGGGGACACGGGTAAGGAAGTGAACGTGGCACCCTTTGGCAAATGAAAGACACAATTCTACCATCAATCCATACATGTGCGCCATCGGTAGCATTGAAACAATATCATCGCCCGATTTCATGAAATAAATGTTTTCAATACAATATTTCAAATTGTTCCATAGGGCACGATAGGGAAGCATTACACCCTTTGAAAATCCGGTGGAACCGGAAGTATAGTTGATAAGAGCCAATTCCTCGGGGCTGTCTTTGTGATAGCATACATCTTCACGGCGGAAACGCTCGGGATATTTATCTCCAAAATATTGATTGAGATGACGGCGGGCATCAAACAATTTGTCAGATGTGCTGTGTAGAATAGAAAAATCGGTATTGAGTATAATACCCATCAGATTGGGCATTTTACTCTTATCGAGATTTTCCCACACAACATCGCCCACAAAAAGCAGTTTCGCTTCGGAGTGATTGACAATATGATGTACGTTATCGGGTTTGAACTCATGTAAAATGGGTACAGCTACCGCACCATAAGTGAGCGTTGCAAAGAATGCAACCGCCCAGTGGGCCGAGTTACGACCGCAAAGAGCAATTTTATCGCCCTTTTCTATGCCGGCAGCATTCATGAGTATGTGTAATTTCTCTATTTTTCGGGCAATATCTTTATAACTGTACGAAACGCCCTTGTAATCGCTTAGTGCAGTCAGTTCCCAATTATTGCGAATGGAATTCTCAATATAGGCGTTGAAACTTTTGTCCATTTTTATATTATTTATGTTTTATATGTTTTGTATTTGTTTGATGTAACGAATATATTCCGTTTCAGAAATTTCAAAAGATCGTTCTTTATATTGTACATAATCATCGAAATAATCACTGGCAATATCTGCAACGATATCCTCTCCGCATAATCCGTTGCGGGTAAGTATATCTTCTATTTTGAGACGAAACCATTCAACCATTTTGCATTTGGCTTCCCACATATCGCCTTTTTCTTGTTCCCATTGATGCCCATTGCGCACAATAAGATAGCATGTAGCGTAGAACTTCTCGAATGTGGGAAAAAGCGATGAAAATGCCTCTAAAATAGGTTTTTCTTGCTCTTTAAGGGCTTTTTCTTTAGGTGTCATTGGTTAATTTTGTCTGAAATTTTGCACAAAGATAGGGTATTTTGTGCAAAATCCTACTATGTATTTCAGCTTTTTTGATGTATAAAACAATACAAATATATATATCTATATGTAATCTTCTTGATTATAAATATATTATATTCTATTGTAATATAATATGTCAAGAAAATTAGAGTACAAAAAGAGAATACATGATAAATTAATCCTTCGTGCTGTTTACAGCATAAATTCGCTTTTTGCGTTTCTTGGTTGCTATAATGGATAAAATGATTTACCTTAGCGAACAATTTCGTATAAACCCTATTTATGCAACATACACATCTCGTTATAATGGCAGGTGGTATCGGAAGCCGATTTTGGCCGATGAGTACTCCCGAAGTTCCGAAACAATTTATAGATATTATCGGTTGTGGAAAAACTCTGATACAATTAACTGTTGAGCGGTTTTCATCGGTTGTATTACCCGAAAATGTATGGGTCGTTACATCGTCGCAATATCGTGACATTGTATGTACGCAGTTACCCGATATGCCCGAGTCACACCTTCTACTCGAGCCATGTATGCGAGGTACAGCTCCTTGTATTGCTTATGCCGCTTGGAAAATAAAGGCCATCGATCCCGAAGCCTCTATTGTCGTGACTCCGGCCGACCATATAGTGACCAATACAGAAGAATTTAGACGTGTCATAAACAATGCAATTACATTTGTACGGGATACCGATTCAATATTGACACTTGGTATGCGTCCTACGCGTCCCGAAACCGGATACGGATATATTGCCGCGAATACTTCTTGTAAAATTACAGAAGAGATCTGGAAGGTCGATATGTTTCGTGAAAAACCATCACTCGAATTAGCAAAAGAGTACATTGCGGCAGGAAATTATTTGTGGAATTCAGGTTTGTTTATTTGGAATGTTCGGACATTGGAAAAATCATTCCGTACATATTGTCCAAGTATAGCACACGTATTTGATGATTTGCAACCTGCGTTTTATACCGCAGGTGAGCAAGAAGCGGTAAATCATTTGTTCCCTATATGCGAAAACATTTCTATCGACTATGCTGTTATGGAAAAAGCAGATGATATATATGTGTATCCTGCTGATTTTGGCTGGTCTGATTTAGGAACTTGGGGTTCGTTACATTCATTGATGCCACACGACGAAGCAGCAAACGCTTCAGTTGGTGATAATGTAAAAATAGTAGAATCATCAGGTTGCATAGTACATATGCCCATCGGAAAACGAGTGGTAATACAGGGTCTTGATGGTTATATAGTGGCGGAAAAAGATGGAACACTGCTTATATGTCGCCTGCAAGACGAGCAAAGAATAAAAGAATTCTCAAAATAAATGTTTCACGGTTACTCTTGTAAACATAAAGTCTAAAATAAAAGAGTTCTGGCAATGAAAAAAGTATTTGTGTCGGGTTGTTATGATATGTTACATAGTGGACATGTCGCTTTTTTCGAAGAAGCTGCAACCTACGGAGATCTATATGTAGGTATTGGTTCCGATAAGACAATATATGAGTTGAAAGCACGAAAAACCATTAATACCGAAGCAGAACGACTATATATGGTGAAAGCCCTTCGTATGGTAAAAGATGCATGGATAAACAGTGGTAGCGGATTGCTCGATTTTGTCGAAGAACTTAAAATCTTGAAACCCGATATATTTTTTGTCAATACCGATGGTGCAACACCTCTCAAAGAGCAGTTGTGTCGCGAGTTAGGTATAGAATATATTGTCAGTACACGTATTCCTCACGGAAATTTGCCGGTACGTTCTACTACGATGTTACGGCGCGAGTGTCGTATTCCCTATCGTATAGATTTAGCTGGTGGGTGGCTCGACCAGCCCTATGTCAGTAAGTTTTATGGGGGACCGGTGCTTACTATCTCTATTGAGCCCGAGTATGAATTTAATGATCGTAGTGGTATGGCCACATCTTCTCGTAAGCGCGCCATAGAGCTATGGCAGACCGATATTCCCGAGGGGGACAGAGAGAAACTGGCAAAGACATTGTTCTGTTTCGAAAATCCTCCCGGAACGAAATATGTAAGTGGTTCTCAGGATTCTCTGGGCATAGTTCTTCCGGGTTTGAATCGATTGGATTATAACGGTGATTTTTGGCCACATCAAATCGATAGTTGTACCGATGCCGATATTTTGCGTTGGCTCGAAGAGCGGATATGGTTATATCCGCTCTATCCACGACCGTCATCATACGATGTATTGGCCGATACGAATATTAATTGTGATGGTGCAAAAGCTCTCAGTGATGCGGCAAATGCGTGTTGGAATGCTATTTTATCGCGCAATACCTTAGAATTTGGTTTACAGGTGCGTCGCTCGTTCGAGGCGCAGATTGCAATGTTCCCCAATATGATGTATGACGACATATGGGAACAAATCAATCGTCATAAAGACACTGCTTTCGGATGGAAATTGAGCGGTGCTGGTGGTGGTGGTTATCTTATTTTTATCAGCGAGTATCCTATAGAGAATGCTATGCAGATACATATACGTAGATAGTTATGAGGAACTTATTGTTCATTGTCGCAGTTGTAATAATAGGGATTTTTACGTCGTGTAAAGGCGATGATATTGAATTGATACCCGATACGCGAACGTTGATATTTGATTATAGAGGAGGTGATACGATTTTTACTATACGATGTACTGATGAAACAATGTGGTATCTCAGTGACAAAACCGCTGATTGGTGTGTTGTCTCTCCTAAGAAGGGTAAAAGCGGAGATATAATTGAAATAGCTGTTTCTTCCAATAGTGAAAATATTGAACGTAGTACTCAATTGGTTTTGATATGTGCAACAGAGTCTTTTGTTATTGATGTTATTTTATTGCCAAAACGGATGCCGGTAATTACCGAGGAACAAATTATAGACCTCGGATTGAGTGTGAAATGGGCCGGATGGAATGTAGGTGCGTCAGCTCCCGAAGACATAGGTGCATATTATGCATGGGGCGAGACCTATACAAAAGAAGAATATACCGATTATACTTACTCGTACTATAACGAACGTGAGGTTAAATATTATAATATAGGTCATAATATTACCGCCACTCAATTCGATGTAGCGCGTCTTGACTGGGGAGATACGTGGCGTATACCCACGTGTGACGAGATAAAGGAACTTGTAAATAGATGTACTTGGGAGTGGGGTACATATAAAAGTGTTAATGGAATGTTCGTAACCGGACCTAATGGTAATTCTATATTTCTACCTGCGTCGGGCTACAGTTACAATGGAGTCTGTCTCTATTATAATGAATCGGGATACTATTGGTCGGCATCTATCAATGACGAAGATCCAAATGGTAATGTTTGTAACTTAGATTTCAGCGTTCGTCATCTAAATTGGTTCGGTACTATTATTCGTTCTTGTGGAACACCGATTCGCCCTGTTACTCGATAAATCAGCCATATTGACGGTATGTAAAGTACGTTTATGTTTTTATGTCATTATGTTGATTTTTTACCTTAAAATGATTTTTTTGCAGTAGTTATTTCGCCTTTTTTTGTCAAAAATAAATAGGTATCATTATCGGATAAAAAAAAATCTATACCTTTGTACCCATGCACATAAATGGCAATTAATAAATATTCGCCGATTCTGTGTATTACATAATATAAAATAATCGTTCCCAAATATGTCTACACTTCGATTTAGAGTTGTTGAGACGGCGTTTAAGAAAAAACCCGTCGATGTCCCTACGCCTAATGAACACCCCTCGGAATACTTCGGTAAATATGTATTCAATGAGGCAAAGATGCAACAATATCTTCCGGCTGATGTGTATACACATTTGATGCATGCGATAAGTGATGGTGAGCCTATCGATAGAGGGATGGCCGATCGTATAGCCGAAGGAATGAAAACTTGGGCGGTAGAGATGGGAGCAACACACTATACACACTGGTTCGCACCTCTTACCGAAGGTACGGCAGAAAAACACGACTCATTTATCGAACTCGATGGAGATGGTGGTGTAATGCAGAAATTTTCGGGTAAAGTACTTGTTCAACAAGAACCTGACGCATCGAGTTTCCCCAACGGTGGTATTCGTAACACATTTGAAGCTCGCGGATACTCTGCGTGGGATCCGTCATCTCCCGCATTTATTATTGACGATACTCTATGTATCCCGACCATTTTTATAGCATATACAGGAGAATCTCTCGACTATAAAGCTCCACTTTTGAAGGCTTTGCGTGCTGTTGATAAAGCAGCTGTGGAGGTGTGTCGTTTTTTCAATCCCGAAGTAAAAAAAGTATATGCTTATCTCGGCTGGGAACAAGAATATTTTTTGGTCGATGAAGGGTTGTACGCAGCTCGCCCCGATTTGTTACTTACCGGACGCACACTCATGGGGCATGAAAGTTCTAAAAATCAGCAACTCGAAGACCATTATTTTGGTGCTATACCCGGTCGAGTGGTAGCCTTTATGCGTGACCTCGAAATAGAATCATTAAAATTGGGAATACCTGTAAAGACTCGTCATAACGAGGTTGCACCCAATCAATTTGAACTTGCTCCTATTTTCGAGGAATGTAATCTCGCCAACGATCACAACCTGCTTATTATGTCACTTATGCGTAAGTTGGCACGTGACCATGGTTTCAGAGTATTGTTGCACGAAAAACCGTTCAAGGGGGTAAATGGTTCGGGTAAGCACAACAACTGGTCTTTGGGAACTGATACCGGAGTCTTGTTGATGGCCCCCGGTAAAACTCCCGATGAAAATCTCCGATTCATTACTTTTGTGGTGAATACACTTATGGCCGTGTACAAGCATAATGGTTTGTTAAAAGCGTCCATATCAAGCGCCACAAATGCCCATCGTTTGGGGGCTAATGAAGCACCACCGGCCATTATATCGAGCTTTTTGGGTGCACATCTATCGAAAGTACTTGCACATATAGAGGAGAATGTTGAAAATGATTTCTCAACATTGGATCGTAAGCAAGGTATGAGGCTCGATATTCCTCAGATACCTGAATTGTTTATCGATAATACCGATCGCAATCGTACTTCTCCTTTCGCTTTTACCGGAAATCGATTTGAATTCAGGGCTGTAGGTTCGGAAGCAAACTGCGCTTCAGCCATGATTGCCCTCAATGCAGCGATGGCTCATCAGTTAAAACAGTTCAAAACCGATGTTGATGCATTGATTTCCTCCGGTCTCGATGTGCGTGTGGCGATAATGCAAGTATTGCGTAGATATATCAAAGAATGTAAACCAATACATTTCGATGGTAATGGATATAGCGAGGAGTGGAAAGAAGAGGCTGCACGTCGAGGACTCGATTGTGAAACAAGTGTACCTCTTATTTTTGACAACTATCTCAAAGAGGAAACGATTCGGATGTTTGAAGATACCGGTGTCATGAATCGAAAAGAGCTAAAAGCTCGAAATGAGGTAAAGTGGGAAACGTATACTAAAAAAATTCAGATCGAGGCGCGTGTTTTAGGTGATTTGGTAATGAATCATATAATACCGGTCGCTACGGCATATCAATCGACTCTTATCGATAATGTTTATAAGATGAAAGACCTTTTTACACCTGAAAAAGCAACTCGACTTTCGGCAAAAAATCTGGAAATTATAGAGGATATTGCCGAGCGGGAAATCGCTATTAAGGCCAAAGTCGATGAATTGATAGAGGCTCGTAAAGTGGCTAATCGTATTACAGATGAACGTGAAAAGGCGATTGCATATCACGATATTATAGCGCCCAAAATTGAAGAAATTCGTTATCATATCGATAAACTCGAAATGTGTGTCGATGATAGATTATGGACACTACCTAAATATCGTGAACTTCTTTTTGTTCGATAATTGATTGTTATAAATAGAATTGGGGCAACGAAAAAACGGTTGCCCCAATTCTTTATCATGACTTTTGTGATTACTCTATTACGCCCGATGCGAGGCATAGTTGATGATCTGCGCTATATATTACCCCAAATTGCCCGGGTGCGATACCTTGTATAGGATTGTCTGATACAATGCGTACTTTATTCTCTCCGGTACATTGTAATGTACCACCCGTAAATTCGGGAGTATGACGATTTTTGAATGTAATTCGTACTGGAGCAATGAGGTCTCCAAGTGGATTTTCAGTTATAAATTGAAATCCGGTGAGGTTCAATTCTGTTCCATATTGTGATTCGGGATCAAAACCATTTGCAACAAACAATGTATTGTTTTCTATATCTTTACGTATTACAAACCACGGGCCTCCACTCAAGCCCAACCCCTTGCGCTGTCCGATAGTGTGAAACCAATATCCTTTGTGTTTTCCCAATTTCTTTCCGGTATTGAGATCTATGATGTCTCCTTCTTTTTCTCCTAAATAGTTGCGAATAAATTCATTGTAGTTAATATCTCCCAAAAAACAAATTCCTTGACTGTCTCTGCGTTTTGCGCTAGGAAGCCCGGCATTCTCGGCAATGGAGCGCACCTCGCTTTTCATCAGTCCACCCAGCGGGAACATCAATTTCGATACTTGCAATGTATTGAGTTGTGATAGAAAGTCTGTTTGGTCTTTTACCGGGTCGATAGCTGTACCAAGGTAGGTTTTCCCATTCTCCTCTACGATGCTTGCATAGTGCCCGGTAGCTATCTTGTCAAAATCTTTTCCCCAGTATTGCTCAAAAAAACCAAATTTAATATACTTATTACACATTACATCGGGGTTGGGGGTAAATCCACGTTTTATAGCGTCGAGTGTATAGCCCATCACATATTTCCAATATTCGTCGTGTAACGATACTACTTCGAGTTTACAACCGTATTTGCGGGCAATAAGTGAGACCATTTCTATGTCTTCTTCAGAATGGCAATGTAAAGTTTTGTCTTTATCTTCCATTCCTATACGTATATAGAATAGAGTCGGATCATAACCGGCCTCCTTCAGTAGATGTACTACCACAGAGCTATCTACCCCTCCCGATACCAATGCTGCTATTTCCATATATATTGTTTTTGTGGTTCTTTTTTATCTGTTTAATTCTGATGATTACAAATCTCGTTCAATATATCTTGTATGGCACTATCACCGATAGACGATGGGTAGGAGAGTTGTTTCATAGTTGTTTTTATTGTATCAATATATTGAGGTTGCATACGAATAACTCTTTTTATGGAATTGACGGCCGTATTTATTACCGCAACCGAACATTCTTCACAAAATAGGGCCGACACATTCCCCAATAGAGAGCCAATCTCTTCTTTTGTTGGTGTATATTGATTTATAATGAGTCTGTTCCATAGTTGATACCCCGTATATTTTACAATTTCGCTGTCAGACGCAGTACATTCATTAGCTAATTTCCCGGCGTATGTGAGCTTGCAAAATAGGTTCATGCAGCAGACATCAGCTATTTCGTTATATGGTATTTGTCCTACCCAAGAATAGGCGCTCTCGTATGTCATTTCCTCGGCGGGATATAGCCATGTAGCCAGCATTTTCGATTCGCGTACCTGTTCATTCCAAAGCCTTTCTGCTAATATCTTGTCGGGAGTGTACGATGCTGCGATACGTTTTACCAATGGTAATGTCAATCCGAAATTTACGCGATATTCGATGCCTTTTTCACGCATGCTTCCCGCAACTATTCCGTTCATGGCTTTA
Organism: Bacteroidales bacterium; assembly: GCA_045606385.1. Taxonomy (GTDB): domain Bacteria; phylum Bacteroidota; class Bacteroidia; order Bacteroidales; family UBA11471; genus Caccoplasma. Next base: position 14,224 of record JAZURX010000017.1, read on the forward strand.
CGAAATTGCTGCTTTATATCTCTTATTTTATCATCAATATTTTGCATAAAATTAATTAAAATGGTACATCACTTTGTTGATTTAAGAAATCTGCATTAGGCGATACGCCGGTGGGTGCACTGTCTGAGGTGTATGTTGTAGCCCGACTGTTTATTTTCGATGGTATCAAAGAATCATCCGATAGATTTTGGAATCGGGCAAATTCTCCTCGGAATCGCAATCTTACATCACCTACAGCACCGTTACGGTGTTTTGCGATGATTATTTCAGCCAAACCTACCAATGAATTGCCTTTTCCGTCTTCGGTTATTTTATAGTACTCGGGACGGTGTATGAAACATACCATGTCGGCATCTTGCTCTATGGCTCCCGATTCACGGAGATCCGATAATTGAGGACGTTTTCCTTCCTCTCCGGTACGTGATTCTACACCACGATTCAGCTGCGAAAGGGCAATGATAGGAATATCAAGTTCTTTGGCAAGTCCTTTGAGCGATCGAGATATGGTACTGACTTCTTCTTGACGACTGCCAAAGTTCATACCACTGGCATTCATAAGTTGCAGATAGTCAATAATAATGATTTTTATGCCATGCTCACGTACCAATCGGCGGGCTTTGGTCCGTAACTCAAATACCGATAGGCTGGGAGTGTCATCGATATATATTGGGGCTTCGTATAGATCTCGCACTTTGGCGTTGAGCTGTTCCCATTCATGAGGTGCTAATTGTCCGCTTTTTATCTTATCGGCAGGTATTTCACATGTGTTTACGATAAGACGATTTACCAATTGCACATTCGACATTTCGAGTGAAAATAATGCCACGGGTATATTGTAATTCAAGGCCATATTCTTGGCCATAGAGAGCACAAAAGCGGTTTTACCCATAGCAGGTCGGGCTGCGATGATTACTAAGTCTGAGTTTTGCCAACCCGAGGTCATTTTGTCTAAGTCGGTAAAACCCGTTTGTAAACCACTCATACCATCTTTGCGTTTGGAGGCCTTTTCTATTGCATCTAATGCTTGATATATGATAGGGTCAATCTGTGTAAAATCCTTTTTGAGATTACGCTGAGATATTTCAAATAGTTTACCTTCAGCTTCTTGCATCAAATCATCTACATCGAAGGTTTCATCAAACGCCTTTGCTTGTACTTCACCGGAGAAACGAATCAGCTCGCGAGCCAAAAATTTTTGTGCTACGATACGGGCATGAAATTCTATATTGGCTGCAGATGATACACGACCGGTCAGTTCGGCTATGGCATATTCGCCACCTACTTCGTCGACATTACCGTTGCGGCGCAATTGCTCACATACGGTAAGCATATCTATCGGCTGTTGCTTCATGGCGAGGTCTACGATAGCTTTGTATATGAGTTGATGTTTATGTTCATAGAAACATTCCGGTTTCAGTATATCGCTTATTACCGAATAGGCATCTTTTTCGAGCATCAAAGCTCCGAGTACAGCTTCTTCTAGTTCGCGTGCCTGGGGTTGCAGTTTGCCCATTTCGATAAGCGGTGTTACCGTATTTTTCCTTTGACGAGTAGCGGTTTTGCGTCCTGATGTTCCTTCCATGGTGGTTGGTATATGGTTGTTTTTTTTCTTTTGGGGCAACAAAATTACAAAATTGAATCGAATATTCATTGTAAATTGCTTGTGAGTTATGAGTTGTGATGTTGATAAAATGTTTACATTTGTCGGCATATATTGTATATAGAGATAATATGATTCGATTTCCTAACGCAAAAATTAATATCGGTCTGCAAATTCTTTCCCGCCGTGCCGACAATTATCACAATCTCTCGACGCTTTTTTATCCTATAGGTTGGAGCGATGCTCTTGAAGTTGTACCGGCAAGTGGCAGTAATGATTGCAATTTGCATATATCCGGTATCGCTATCATAGGAGACATGAAACGCAATTTGGTCGTTCGTGCTTATCATTTGTTGGCGGACGATTATGATTTGCCCTCTGTCGATGTGTATCTGCACAAAAATATTCCATTCGGAGCAGGTTTGGGCGGTGGCTCAGCCGATGCTGCCACGATGCTTATAATGTTGCGAGACCTTTTTCATTTGCCTTTGTCCGATGCCGATTTAGCAGATTATGCTGTGCGTTTGGGGGCAGATTGTCCTTTTTTTATATACAATCGTCCCATGCTTGCAGAGGGAATAGGCAATATATTCACATCTGTAGAGTTTTCTCTTTGTGGTTACTCCATAATGCTTGTAAAGCCTGACGTATCAGTATCTACGTCTGATGCTTATGCTATGGTATCACCGATGGAGCCGTCTCTATCTTTGACCGATATTATAGCGCTTCCTGTCGAAGAGTGGCGCGATAATCTTGTAAATGATTTCGAAAAGAGTGTATTCCCTCAATATCCGATATTGGCACAAATGAAACAGAGACTCTATGATATAGGTGCCATATATGCGTCTATGTCTGGTTCAGGCTCTACCTTATACGGTATATTTCAAACACTTCCTTCTGATATTTCTTCTTTCTTTCCCAATTGCCGGATATGGTCGGCTCCGTGTGGCTTTTGATAGTATATCAATGAGAAAAATATACTTTTGCTGTACAAATATTTATAACAAATAGAACACGTACGTATTTGTCGCTACATAATAATAGGGAGTCGGGGTGGTCTAAATCCCACTTCTTTGGTATTGTTTCGTGGGGTCAGTATCAATATCTTTGCGTTGTGAGAGTAGGAAATCATTATCAGTCAATTCTTCTATTTGTAATTTCGAAAAACCATACAACGTATAATAGAATTTGTTTTTTAATATGTAGTGTGTAAAAACGGTGGTCGGGTAGTGCTCGACCATCGTTGTAATTTGACGTTGTATGCGTTGATAGACAAATTTATTTTCAAAATACGATTTTTTAGCAGTCGCCTTCAGATGTAATGTTAATAAAAATAGCAAAACTTTATATTTTCTTTCTATAACTTTTCCTATATATCCATGAAAATAGGTATCTTTGAATTGTCGGAAATGTATGTAATCAGAATATCTCTAATAATACGATTAAAAACTAATTCAAAAAATCATGATGTCGAAAAGAGAATGGACTACTATAAAAGAATACGAAGATATTAGATTTGAATTTTTTGAAGGTATTGCAAAGATTACCATCAATCGTCCCGAAGTGTATAATGCATTTCGCCCTCAGACCAATTTTGAGATGCTCGATGCAATCTCTATTTGTCGTGAGCGTGCCGATATAGGTGTTGTGATATTTACCGGTGCTGGTGATAAAGCATTCTGTTCGGGAGGAGACCAACGTGTGAAGGGTTCTGGCGGTTACATCGACGAAAATGGTGTGCCTCGTCTCAATGTGCTCGATTTGCACAAAGCGATACGCTCTTTGCCAAAGCCGGTAATTGCGATGGTTAATGGCTATGCTATCGGTGGCGGGCATGTATTACATGTCGTGTGTGATCTTACCATTGCTTCCGAAAATGCTAGATTTGGTCAAACTGGACCTAAAGTAGGCAGTTTCGATGGTGGTTTCGGCTCATCGTATCTTGCACGTTGTGTAGGTCAGAAAAAAGCCCGCGAAATTTGGTTCTTATGCCGACAGTATTCTGCACAAGAAGCTGAAAAAATGGGCATGGTCAATAAAGTTGTTCCATTTGACCAACTCGAAGATGAAACCGTTGAATGGTGTAAAACCATTTTGCAACGCAGTCCTATGGCTATACGTATGATAAAACGTGCACTCAATGCTGAACTTGATGGGCAACATGGCCTTATGGAGTTTGCCGGTGATGCTACACTCATGTTTTACCTTATGGACGAAGCGCAGGAGGGCAAAAATGCTTTCCTCGAGAAACGAAGCCCCGATTTCGACAAATTCCCCAAATTCCCATAATAAATCTATTTTATGAAAGCTGCATATACACGGTATGACTTGCAATTTTCATTTCCTGCTGGTACATCTCGCGGTGTACTTACTTCCAAGGAAACCTATTTTATAAAACTATGGTATGAAGAAAATCCGTATATATATGGAATAGGAGAATGTGCGATATTTCGTGGGTTGAGTGCAGATGATTGCCCAGATTATGAAGATAAATTAAAAGAGGTATGCGAGAATATAGATAAACTCGACAGTATCGATCTTACGGGGTGGAGTTCTATACGTTTCGGTATCGAAACTGCTTTGCTCGACCTGCGCCATGGAGGTATGCGTTGTATTTGTCCTACAGCATTTTACGAGGGACGTCAATCCATAACAATCAATGGATTGGTGTGGATGGGCGATAAAGATACGATGCAACAACGGGTGGAAGAAAAGTTGCAAGCCGGTTTCCATTGCATAAAATTAAAAATAGGAGCGATAGATTTCGAAGCAGAACTCTCGTTATTAGCCTCTGTACGCGAGCGCTTTTCGCGAGAAGAAATAGAACTTAGAGTCGATGCCAATGGGGCTTTTACTCCCGAAAATGTACGTCAACGACTCGATGCTCTTGCTCGATATGATTTGCACTCTATTGAACAACCCCTTCGACAAGGACAATGGGATTTTATGTCTCGTTTATGCGAGGATACGCCTATTCCGATTGCTCTTGATGAGGAATTGATAGGAATCGATATACCAGAAGAAAAGATACACCTGCTTAATGCCATAAAGCCGCAGTATATAGTATTAAAACCTGCATTAGTTGGAGGTTTGAGTGGTGCATCGGCTTGGATTGAGGTCGCCGCCGAACGTAATATCGGCTGGTGGATAACCTCTGCACTTGAATCAAATATAGGTCTCAATGCCATTGCCCAGTGGGCAAGTTGTATGCCACTTTCGATGCCACAAGGGCTTGGTACGGGGCAACTATATATCAATAATATTCCCTCTCCGTTGTATCAGACGGGCAGTGTTGTTGCCTATAATCCATCAAAAAATTGGGACTTGTCCGCGCTAGTATGGAAATAGTAATTAATAATACATTATGCTCGTCAATTGATGATGTAGAGTCTTTAATCGGAGGTGAAGTTGCTTGTTTCCTTTCCGAGTGGTTTGACAATTGCGACTATGTGATTGCTCATACATCGGGTTCTACAGGAACACCCAAGGAGATTAGATTATATAAAGACGATATGCGTGCATCGGCACACATTACAAACCGATTCTTCAGTATCGATTCCACATCGTCATTATTGTTATGTCTATCTCCGACCTATATAGCCGGAAAAATGATGATTGTACGAGCCATTGAAGCAGGGGCGCGATTATATGTCGAGCCTCCAACATCACAACCTCTTGTACATGCGGTTGTTCCAATAGATTTTGCAGCAATGGTTCCGATGCAGGTTCACACGTTATTACTTAGCGATTGCGGACGTGAACGACTTGCATCGATACGACAATTGATTATAGGTGGCGCTGTGGTATCGCCCGATATGGAGCGAAAACTTGCTGATATTTCGACCAATTGTTATGCAACCTATGGTATGACCGAGACTGTCTCTCATGTTGCATTACGACGATTAGGTGTCGATTTTCCTGGTTTTACCGCGTTGGACGATGTTTCTTTTTCGGTCGATAAACGTGATTGCTTGGTAATACATACTCCACAATTTCATTGTAAGTCATATGTGACTAATGATGTGGTTTCGCTATGTGACGATAAGCGATTTATATGGTTAGGTCGTTATGACCATGTCATCAATTCCGGAGGAGTGAAAATACACCCCGAACAGTTGGAACGAGAATTGGTATATCTGCTTTCGGAGCGTTATTTTATTACATCGTTGCCGGACGAAAGATTAGGTGAACGTCTCGTTTTGGTGATTGAGAGTATACCTTGGCCATCAGAAAAAATAGATTATTTGTATACCCAAATACGTTCAACGCTATCCAATCCATACCATTGTCCGCGCGAAATACGTTTCATGCCTCATTTCTTCGAAACCTCCTCAGGAAAAATTCTCCGCCGACTAATATAATCTTTATTTACAATAATAATTAAATCTAACGAAGTATGAAAAGAAAAAATCTTATCTCCATTGCCCTCTTTTTAAGCATTTTGTGCTCATCATGTGTACGGCAAGAAGCTTATATTTTTACCTATTTCAAAGATAACGGTCAAGATGGATTACACTTGGCATATAGTTATGATGGATTGACATGGCAATCGCTCAAAAATGATAAGTCATTTCTTACACCTCAAATAGGTAAAGACAAGTTGATGAGAGACCCCAGTATTGTTCGAGATTGCAAAGGAACATATCATATGGTATGGACAACCGGTTGGTGGGATCAAGGCATAGGGTATGCATCGTCCGAAGATCTTATAAATTGGACGCCCCAGCGTGGAATACCCGTTATGCAGAATTTCCCCACGACAAAAAACACTTGGGCTCCCGAACTTTTTTACGATCAAGCAGATAGTACATTTTATATATTTTGGGCATCGACTGTGCCCGGAGCACCATCATCTACAATTACCGATCCGGCTTCAAATCACCGTCAATATTATGTAACGACAAAGGATTTTATAACTTTCTCGCCGACAAAACTGTTTTTTGAGCCTGAATTTTCGGTAATAGACGGCTCTATTATTCATCGTGATGAGATATATTATCTTTTCATAAAGAATGAAAACGATAATCCGGCCGAAAAAAATATACGTCTTACTTCACATGATAAACCATATGATTTCCCAACAGCGGTATCCGATCCTATTACAGGTGACTATTGGTGTGAAGGCCCTACGCCGATAGAAATTGATGATTATGTATATCTCTATTTCGATAAATATATGGAGGGTAAATATGGAGCAATTCGCTCGAAAGATATGAAAACTTGGGAAGATGTATCCGATATGGTCTCTTTTCCAAAAGGTGTCCGTCATGGTACGGCTTTCCGTGTACCTCAATCGTTGTTAGATAATCTCCTTAAATTAAATTGATATTCACTCAATGATAATTCAAAACGCATCATTTGATGCGTTTTTTTATTGTCTGATTATTCTCTATCAAATTAGCTGAAGAAGTAGATATGGAGAGGGAATTTGCATTTTGTGAGTTTCTTTGATTGAATGGCGGAACCTGGTATTTTTTTGTCAATATCAGTGATTAATTACTCTCTCGACGAGAGAATGTATGCTATCTATCGACATTTCCGAAAAAACATTATCTTCGATATTCCTCAAACCTTGTGGCGAATTTATCTCTGTTCTTTATCTATAACAAGTCTGTTTGTAATCTATATATAGAATCTGTAAAAGTGTTGAATAAAACTATCTGATAAAAAAAACGGGCGCAAATTTGCGCCCGTTTGAAAAAGTTATTGAGAAATTTATTTCACAATGACTTTAGTAGTTTCAACAGTACCGTCGGCATATATAGTACGAACGATGTTCACGCCGGCACGTAATACGGGTTGTGCGATACCATTGATGTCGAATATATGAGTGCTGATAACTTCACGTTCGGTAACGTTTTCTTCTACACCAGAAATGATTTCGTCGGTAGGACATACACCTTCAGAAGCCACAGAAAGACCACCCATGTTGTTGGCAGCACGTACAGTGAATATATCGGTATCGGCTGCATCGACAGGAATAGTGTAGCTGTTTTCGTTGGTAAATTCTACAACTTTGCCATTTTTGCAGATAGCGTAGCAGAATACATAGTTCGATACAGGCCATGTAATTACACGATTGCTGATAGCTAATTTCGGCGCAACAGCTTGCTCGGTGAGTAAGGTGGGTTGCCAATCGTCGTCACCTTTGAGTACGTTTTCAACGGTGAATTTAGCAGCTTCGGCAGCAGTGAGTACAGGATTGTAGGTTACAGGAACGTTTACATCGTTAGATTTGAAACTGGTTTTACGTTTGCTGCAGTCTACCGGTGTTCCGTTGGCAGTATGACTGTTGTATTCAGCGAAGAGAGCCGGTACTGCACCCATATCGCTCCAACCTGCAGCCGATGGCAATATCTTCATCGTTGTGTTGATGTATACGGCGCGAGGACTGCCTTGCCATGGACGACCAAGAGAGTAGTTTCCATCTTGTTCTGCGGCACCATCGATGATACAATCTTTGAATACATAACCCCAATCGCTCGATGTGGCAGGAGCAGTGATACAGTCGCCACTACCGCGTGCATTGTTGTAGAGGGTTACACCATTGAAGAATACATCACCACCACCACACAAGTAGTCTACTGTACCGGTAATCATACCGCCTTCCCAGTAGGTACGTTTGGTTGCACGGGTGTAATAGGTATCTTGGTTCGAGAGCAGACGTACATTTTTGTAAACTGCCTTGCTGGCATTTTCTTGGATTGCTACGAAACGTCCCGCAAATGCGTTAGCATCATAGTCTCCGGCATTTTTCACGGTAAGGTCTTGCATATAGATGTTTTCTCCACCGGTACATAAAGTAGCGGTTACAGAAATACCTTCTTGCAGAGCCTTGTTCATGATTATGGTGTTTTCTGTGCTTTCTCCGATGAGTGAGGTATTACCTTTTACATTGGTGAGACATGCGTTTCCAAGGTCGTAAACACCATCGTACAAGAATATGCGGAATCGTTCACTGCCGTTAGCTGCATTCAAAGCTGCCAGCAATTCTTCGGCGTTGGTTACTATGCGGTCGTACATACCCGGTATTACGGCAGGAGGCGCAATAGTGGTAAAGTTGATTACAATAGGACTTGTCATAAAGTTGTCGGTCAAGTCCGAAACTACATTACCTTTCAGATTGAAAGTGTAGTTACTATTGAAGTTGAGACCCATGTAAGCGAAGGTAATGGTTTTACCCGATACTACACCTTCGAGTTCTTTATCACCAATGGTCGCTTTCACGCCGGTGGAGAGTTTTACTTTTTCGTCGAAATTCAATACAATCTTGCCGCTTGCGCTGGCTCCGGTTGCGCCTTCGGCCGGTATGGTCGAGAGCAGTTTGGGAGCTACACCATCATCGACGATTTCTTTTTCACCGTAGATGAAGATATTGGTAATGGTTGTACCATCATTATCGGGAGCTGATGTTCCGTCTACTGCACCGTTGAGGTCGGGCATGAAACGAACGTACAATACCTCTTGGTTGTTGGCATCGGCACCGAGAGTTGCACTTACAGAATTTTCTGCTTTCGCTGCACTCATCGTTACGCTACCGGCTTTGGTCCAAGTGGTTCCATTGGTAGAATATTCTACATTGATTGTAGTGTATGCGTTGTAATTGTACATCAACTCTGCTTCTACGCGAATGTTTTTGAATTCGGCTGCGTTGAGTTTGGTTTCGAAGTGATATTCACCAAGTTTCTTCCAGTTTACAGCTGCACCTTCGAACGATTCATAACCACCGGCGGCCTCTTTCGATTTATCGAGCCAACCTACAGTCGAACCTGCTTCGTTGATGAGGTAGAGTACGGTGGTTTCGTTATCTACTGTCGACATAAAGTCTGCCGGACGACCGTTTCCGCCACTGGTGATAAAGTCCCAACCCACGATATAGTCTACAGCACTATAAGTAGCGGTATATGCCTTGTGGTCGTCCATGGTTATAGACAATGAGGCACTTGTTTCACCTGTACTCCAGTTAGTAAATGTAAGTACGGGATTCGACGAGGCAGCGATGCCAACAACGGTTCCTTCTTCATACATTTTCTTGCCATTTACCAAGGTGGGAGCCGGGTCGTATGAAATCATATAATCGTTGGCCCCGCCATCTATTGCTACATTTAATACGTATGTATTCACTTGTACAAAGTTGGCGATAAGTTCTGCATTGGCATTCATTGTATATGTAAATTTCGGAGTTTCCGAAACTACATTGCCTTCTGCATCAGTCCAATTCACAAAATTGTATCCAAAATTCTCTGTAGCAGTGATGGTTACGTCTGTTTTGGCTTCGTATGATTCTACATTGGGATAGATGTTGATGTTTGCGGCGCCATCAATGTTGGTAGCAGTTGTCAATGTGTATTTAGCAACTTCGAGAGCTGTTCCGTTAACAAGACCGGCAACGCGTACATCGCTGAAACCGCCTTCTTTGGTGGCACTTACACCTACGGTTGCTGTGAGCGTAAAGCCTTCGCTCGATGTGAGTGTAGCTTGTTGTTCGGCTGTGAGGGTAATATCTACCTTGGGGGTGTAATTGGCACTTGCTCCAAATTTGTCATCTGCTTGCGCTTTGTTGTTACGTGGAGCAGTATAGTTACCAAGATTTACAGATGTTCCGTCGGCGAGAGTAGCGGTTACGGTTACTCCGTTTTCGGCATCAGTACCGAAACGTTGTATGTACATGCTTATTGTGGTCGGGGTGAAGGTAAGACCGGCGGCCGGTTTGATATTCCACGATGCGGCTTGGGTAGATCCCGATGGTCTCAATTTTATAAATGTTACCGTATTGTTATTCTCGTCTTTGGCTTGACCTGTACCTGTACCTGTAAATTCAAGGTCTCCAAGTTCGGTAGATATAACACTGAATGCCTCCGAAGGAGTAGCAGTGTAGGCAGTTGTGTTGCTATTGAACGGCCATACAATGAGAGCCTCTTCATTTTCGTATGTTTTACCGGTTGAGGGCTTGTCGGCTACAGGATATACAACTTCGATATAACGGAAATAGCTGCCATTGCCGATTACAATGTCTATAGTCTCGGCACTACCGGCAAGAGTCATCGATACGACATTGCCCGACGCCGTATAGTCGGTTTGTCCGTCGATGGTTGTTGTGGTAGTTGCCTCGTATGATTCAATAGATACAGTAGCACCTTTGCATGAAGGTACGGTAAATTTTGTTCCACCATTCATTTGTGCCCAGTCGTCCCAATTGGCATTGGCTATTTTACCGTTGGTGGCATCGTAGTCTATCTTCATATCTATGGTTACACCATTAACTACAGCTTGCGCAATCCAGAATCCGGTAGCACCAGCTCCTTCTACACCGATAACGGGAGCTCCGTTTTTACGTTGGAAATCCCATTTTACGGTAACGGCCTCGGTACGGTCGGCAAATGATACGCTGTTTTCGGTAAATACCGGAGTATAGGTTACAGCCTCATCACCGGCAATAACGGTAGCACCGGGAGCCAATGTTTCAGTTCCGTTGTTCCAGCCGGTAAAGGTTTTGCCCTCTACATACATGGTGTAGTTGGTCGGTAATTTGTATTCTTCGCCTATTTTGGCCGAGAAACCGGCAGGGAGAGATCCTTGTATGGTTTCACTACCGGCAACAAACGATACTTCGATTTCCGAAGGTATCTCTGATGCGTCGATAGCTTCTATCGATACGTATGGACAATATTTGGGTACATTGATGGTAAGTGTTGTTGCCTCACCTGCATAGTAGCCAAAACATACATTATCGTCGGTTTTTGCGCCTTCCCAGCAAGTGGTTCCTGATACCTTGAATGTGGTTACATTACCTGCAGCATCGGTAATGGTTGCATCTTGTGAGCCGAATTGGCATACGCCGGCACCAACTTTTACGGGACCATCAACTTTGGCTGTAAGTACGATATTTACCCAACCATGGCTGTTCCAGTATGTTCCGTTTACTGTAGCATTGGCGTTGGCATCATCGGCAGCAACGCGGGTTACTGTTCCGTCTTCGGCAATAACAACACCATAACCTATTGCTGTTTGATCAACAATTTCACTATCTTCCATCAAAGCGATAAGGTCTATCTTTATATCGCGGAATGCAACGGGATCAACGGGTTCTTCGACTGCGATTAACACGGGAGCGGCAAATGCGCTACCTACATAACCTTGGTTAATGGCTTGTACACCGAATTCATAGTCGGCTACAGCCATGCCTTTGAAGGTATAAGTAGTGGTGGTGAGGA